>NZ_JBEZLV010000014.1:0-166898 GCF_040652335.1 Streptomyces sp. NPDC048270 | reverse complement strand
ACCCGTAATCGGGTGCACACATCACTTAGAGCGGGACAGTCATGTCGGAATAAGACCGACCGTCCACTGCGTCCTCGCTGTGTAATTGCCTGCAAGTGCCCCACAAGGGAGCCCTACAGGACTTTTTCAAAGGAACCTCATCCACCGAAGTGGACGGGGTATCAACTTCTGGCGTTGATTTTTGGCACGCTGTTGAGTTCTCAAGGAACGGACGCTTCCTTTGTACTCACCCTCTCGGGCTTTCCTCCGGGCTTTCGTTCTGTGTTCTTGCGTTTCCAACTCTACCAGATCATTTCCTTCGTCGTTTCCGACTCGGATTTGAATTCGGTGACCGCTGGAGGGTCTGTGCCTTTCGGCGCTCCGCTACGTTAGCGCTTATCCCTTGCCATTCATAATCGAGCGGCCGGCGAAGAAATTCGGGCATGCCGAAGAAGACCCCGCCAGGGGTAAGTCGTAGGTAGTGGGTTGGCCGCTCCGGGGGTCTGCCGATGGCAGTGCCCCGTTCAAGCGGCTCGGGCTACGTTAGGCGTCCGGCAGAGCCGAGTCAAGTTGAACGGCGGCGTGGCGCATGGGCTCGGTACGGGCTCACCGTGGGGTCGTGCGTGATCCAGAAACGGTACGGATGAGCCGCGCCGGCGCCGCCCACTCCGGTACGCGGGCCGCTGCTCACCAGGTCGGACGAGGTGGCGGTGCCCGCGAGGAGGGAGAGGGGGGACTCCGGGCCGGCGCAGAGGTCGGTGCCGTCGAGGGAGCGGTCCACGGCCAGGGCGGTCGCGAGCCGGGCCGGGCCTTTGGCCAGTTCCCTCGGGTATCTGGCGGAAAGTCGGCGTTTGGCTGCCAGGTCCGCGCCCACCGTGATCTCGCCCGCGCGCAGCAGTACGCCGCTCGCGTGGCCGGGCGGGCCGCACACCAGGTTCAGGCTGAACCACATGCCGTAGATGAAGTAGACGTACGCGTGTCCGGGCGGACCGAACATCGATGCGTTGCGGGCCGTGCGGCCGCGGTAGGCGTGGGAGCCCGGGTCGGACTCGCCCTCGTAGGCCTCCACCTCCGTGATGCGCAGTTCGATCGGGCCGTCCGGGCCGTGCCGGACCAGGGTGCGGCCGAGGAGGTCCGGGGCCACCGTGAGGACCGGGCGGTCGAAGAAGGACCGGGGCAGGGGCGTACGGTCGGGGCGCGCGCTCATCCGGTCGAGCGTAGTGGAACGCGTACCGCTGCAACCGGGGCCTATGGTTCCGCGTTGGTAAGGGGTAGTCGCACAAGCCTTCAAGGGGAGTCAGAGCATGGGGTTCAAGAAGCTGTTCGCGAGCCTGGGTGCCGGTGGTGCTTCGGTGGACACGGTCATCACCGAGCCGAACGTCGCACCGGGCGGGATCGTCCAGGGCGAGGTCCGGATCCAGGGCGGATCCGTGGACCAGCAGATCGAGGGGCTGTCCGTCGGGCTGCAGGCGCGCGTCGAGGTCGAGGGCGGCGACCAGGAGTACAAGCAGGACGTCGTCTTCACCAAGCAGCGTCTCGGCGGTGCGTTCCAGGTGCAGGCCGGCGCGGTGCACGTGGTGCCGTTCGTGCTGGAGATTCCCTGGGAGACGCCGATCACCCACTTCGGGGGCCAGCACCTGCACGGGATGAACATCGGGGTGAGCACCGAGCTGGAGATCGCGCGTGCGGTCGACGCGGGCGACCTCGACCCGATCAACGTGCACCCGGTGCAGGCGCAGCAGGCGATCCTCGACGCCTTCCGTCAGCTGGGCTTCACCTTCCGCAGTGCGGACATGGAGCGCGGGCACATCCGCGGGACGCGGCAGACGCTGCCCTTCTACCAGGAGATCGAGTTCCTGCCGCCGTCGCAGTACCGGGGGCTGAACCAGGTCGAGCTGACCTTCGTCACGGACGGCCGGGAGATGGACGTCGTCCTGGAGATGGACAAGAAGCCCGGGCTGTTCAGCGAGGGCAGTGACACCTACCGCTGCTTCCAGGTGGGGCTGCAGTCGTACCAGGAGACGGACTGGGCGGCTTACCTGAACCAGTGGATCGCGTCGGTCGGTTCGCAGCGCAACTGGTTCTAGGCTCGGACCCGTACGCGTATCCGAGCAGGAGGTACAGCAGTGACCGAGCAGAGCAGGGCGCCCCTTCCGCACGACTTCCACCCCGAGGTGCACGCCTTCACGGTGGCCAGTGCGGATCTCGCGCCGGGCGCCGATCTGGGTGACGCCCAGGTGCTCGAGGGCGGGAACGTCTCGCCGCAGCTGCGGTGGGAGGGGTTCCCGGAGGGCACGAAGAGCTTCGCCGTGACGTGCTTCGACCCCGACGCGCCCACGGGCAGCGGGTTCTGGCACTGGGTGCTCTTCGATCTGCCGGCCTCGGTCACCGAGCTGCCGGCCGGGGCGGGCAGCGGGAAGTTCGAGGGGCTGCCGGCCGGGGCCGTGCACGTGCGCAACGACTACGGGACCAAGGACTTCGGCGGGGCGGCTCCGCCGGCCGGGGAGCGGCACCGGTACGTGTTCACCGTGTACGCGGTGGACCAGGAGCGGCTCGGTCCCGACGAGGGGGCCTCTCCGGCCGCGGTCGGGTTCAATCTGCGCTTCCACACGCTCGGGCGCGCCCAGCTGATCGGTGAGTACGAGGCACCCGCGGGCTGACAGTTCCCCGAGCGTTTGCCCGGTCCTGGTCTAAAGACGACCAGGACCGGGCATTTTTATTGCGTTGTCCCGCGTGACGCCCGCGGCCAGAGTGGTTGCGGGCCCTGCCGCACGGGTGGTCGCGGGCCTGCACACGGGAGGTGGGCGAGATGCGGGACACGCTGGTGCTGAATGCGAGCTTCGAGCCGCTGTCGACGGTGACGCTGAACCGGGCTGTGGTTCTGGTGCTCCAGGACAAGGCCGTGGTCGAACAGTCGCATCCGGAGCTGCGCGTGCGCGCGGCCACCATGGATCTTCCGATGCCCCGTGTGATCAGACTCTGCAGGTACGTGCGGGTGCCC
This sequence comes from Streptomyces sp. NPDC048270, assembly GCF_040652335.1. NCBI lineage: Bacteria > Bacillati > Actinomycetota > Actinomycetes > Kitasatosporales > Streptomycetaceae > Streptomyces > Streptomyces sp. NPDC048270. The sequence goes on along the minus strand of NZ_JBEZLV010000014.1, from coordinate 163,918 downwards.
TTCCGAAGACATGCTCCCTGGTCGCGGAGGGGGGTGTTGGTCCGGGACCAACACCGGTGCGCGTACTGCGGGAGGCGCGCGACGACCGTGGACCACGTGCTGCCCAGGGCGCAGGGCGGCGGGGACACCTGGCTGAACACGGTGGCGTCGTGCGCCGAGGACAACCACCGCAAAGCGGCGCGGACTCCGGAGGAGGCGGGGATGCCCCTCCTGCGCAAGCCCTTCGTGCCGTCCCCGGCGGACGCGATGCTGCTGGCCCTGGGGGTGGCGGGGCGGGAGGCCCTGCCGGAGTGGCTGGAGCGTTCCGGTTCCTCGTATGCCCCGTCCGCCGCGTAGTCGGGCCCGCTGGGCGACGTAACTCTGCTACGTCGCTCAGCGGACCAGTAGCTGGACGATGGCGATGACGCCGACCGCGACGATGACTCCGCGCAGCACGGTCGGCGAGAGGCGGCGGCCGACCTTGGCGCCGATCTGGCCGCCGATGGTGGAGCCGACGGCGATGAGGAGCACGGCCGTCCAGTCGAAGGTGGCGACGAAGAGGAAGACGACGGCCGCGATGCCGTTGACCATGGCCGCGATGACGTTCTTCACCGCGTTGATCCTCTGCAGGTCCTCGCGGAGCAGCAGGCCCATCAGGCCCACGTAGAGCACCCCCTGGGCGGCCCCGAAGTAGCCTCCGTAGGCGCTGGACAGCAGCATGCCGGAGAGCAGTACGGGGCCGCCGTCGGGGTGCCCGGGGTCTGCTCCCGCGGCATCCTGTCGGCGGCGCAGGGCCGCGGCGAGCCGGGGCTGGAGGACGACGAGCAGGAGGGCCAGTCCGATGAGGACGGGCACGATCGTGTCGAAGGAGTCGGACGGCAGGGTCAGGAGCAGGACGGCGCCCGCGAGCCCGCCGACGAGGGACACGGCGCCGAGCCGGATGATGCGGGCGCGCTGGCCCTGGAGCTCCTTGCGGTAGCCGATGGCTCCGCTGATGGAACCGGGCACGAGGCCGAGGGTGTTGGACACGTTGGCGGTGACCGGCGGCAGGCCGGTGGCGAGCAGCACCGGGAAGGTGATCAGGGTGCCGGAGCCGACGATGGTGTTGATGGTGCCGGCGCCGACGCCGGCGGCGAACACCGCGAGTGATTCCCAGACGGACATCGAGAACATGGACATGGACGGGGCCGTCCCCTTTGCATGAGGAAGTCGCCTCCCCGCCGTGAAGGTCGAGGGGCCTCACTGATCATGCATCAAGGGACGGGCCCGGGTGTGCGGGGGCGGGGCAGGTCCGGCCCCGGGCCCGGCCCCTCGCCCGGAAGGGCCCTAGTCGATGGGGGGCTGCTCGCGGCGGTCCGCGGCGTCCTTGTCCCGCGCGGCCGGGATGCCGCCGCCGTCCTTGCCGGAGTTCTGCGGGTTGAAGCCGGAACCGCCGCCCATCGGGCCGAAGTTGCCCATGGCGCCCGAGAGGCCCTTGAGCGCGTCTCCGATCTCGCTGGGCACGATCCAGAGCTTGTTGGCGTCGCCTTCGGCGATCTTCGGGAGCATCTGGAGGTACTGGTAGGCGAGGAGCTTCTGGTCGGCGTCGCCGGCGTGGATGGACTCGAAGACCGTGCGGATGGCCTGGGCCTCGCCCTCGGCGCGCAGGGCGGCGGCCTTGGCGTCACCCTCGGCGCGCAGGATGGAGGACTGCTTCTCGCCCTCGGCGCGCAGGATCTCGGACTGCCGGACGCCTTCGGCCTGGAGGATGGCGGCGCGCTTGTCGCGGTCGGCGCGCATCTGCTTCTCCATCGAGTCCTGGATGGAGGTCGGCGGCTCGATGGCCTTGAGCTCGACGCGGTTGACGCGGATGCCCCACTTGCCGGTGGCTTCGTCGAGGACTCCGCGCAGGGCCGCGTTGATCTCCTCGCGGGAGGTGAGGGTCCGCTCCAGGTCCATGCCGCCGATGATGTTGCGCAGGGTGGTCACGGTGAGCTGCTCGATGGCCTGGATGTAGCTGGCCACTTCGTACGTCGCGGCGCGGGCGTCGGTCACCTGGTAGTAGATGACGGTGTCGATGTTGACGACCAGGTTGTCCTGGGTGATCACCGGCTGCGGCGGGAAGGGGACGACCTGTTCACGGAGGTCGATCCGGTTGCGGATCGAGTCGATGAACGGGACGACGATGTTGAGGCCCGCGTTGAGGGTGCGGGTGTAGCGGCCGAACCGCTCGACGATGGCGGCGCTGGCCTGCGGGATCACCTGGATCGTCTTGACCAGTGCGATGAAGACCAGAACCACCAGAATGATCAGGACGATGATGATCGGTTGCATGCGGTTCCCCGTGCCCTTCCGGCTGTCTGTGCTGCCCCGTTAGGCGGAGTCTCGCAGACCCGGGGGCCGCGAGCAGGCTGCTTGTCACATCACGACGGCGGTCGCCCCGTCGATCTCCACGACGTCGACGGACTGGCCGGGTTCGAAGCTGGTGTCGGCGTCGAGGGCGCGCGCGGACCAGATCTCGCCGGCGAGCTTGATGCGGCCGCCGCTGCCGTCGACGCGTTCGAGGACGACGGCGCTGCGGCCCTTCAACGCGTCGATGCCGCTGCGGTGTTGGGGCCGCTGGTCGCGGTGCCGGTTGGCGATGGGCCGTACGACGGCGAGGAGCGCGACCGACACCGCCACGAAGACGAGGACTTGGGCCACCACTCCCCCGCCGAGAGCCGCCGTCACGGCTGCCGCCACCGCCCCGGCGGCGAACATGCCGAACTCCGGCATCGCGGTGAGGACGAGGGGAATGCCCAGTCCGACCGCGCCGATGAGCCACCACACCCATGCGTCGATGTCCACATGGTCATGGTAGGTCGGGTGGGCGCGGTCGGGACAGGGTGCGTGGGCGGCGGTCCTAGCCGAGCGGAAGGCCCTGCGCGGTCCAGCGGTCGTTCCCGTTGCGCTCGACGACCAGCGGGAGGCCGAAGCAGATCGAGAGGTTGCGGGAGGTGAGTTCGAGGTCGATCGGGCCGGCGGTGACGACCTTGCCCTGACGGATCATCAGGACGTGGGTGAAGCCGGGGGCGATCTCCTCGACGTGGTGCGTGACCATGACCATGGAGGGCGCGAGCGGGTCGCGGGCGAGCCGGCCGAGTCGGCGCACGAGGTCCTCGCGGCCGCCGAGGTCCAGGCCGGCGGCGGGCTCGTCGAGCAGCAGCAGCTCGGGGTCGGTCATCAGGGCGCGGGCGATCAGCGTGCGCTTGCGCTCGCCCTCGGAGAGGGTGCCGAACTTCCGGTCGAGGTAGTCCGTCATGCCGAGGCGGTCGAGGAAGGCGCGGGCGCGCTGCTCGTCGACGTCCTCGTACTCCTCCTGCCACGTCGCCGTCATGCCGTAGGCGGCGGTGAGGACGGTCTGCAGGACGGTCTGCCGCTTGGGCAGCTTGTCGGCCATGGCGATGCCGGCGACGCCGATGCGCGGGCGCAGCTCGAAGACGTCCACCTTGCCGAGGGTGCTGCCGAGGATGGAGGCGGCGCCCTTGGTGGGGAAGAGGTAGCTGGAGGCGAGGTTCAGCAGCGTGGTCTTGCCGGCGCCGTTGGGGCCGAGGATCACCCAGCGCTCCCCCTCCTTCACCGACCAGGAGACCTGGTCCACCAGAGCCCGGCCCTCGCGGACCACGGATACGTCCACCAGTTCCAGAACATCGCTCATGAGCGCGTTGTCTCCCCTTGCAGTGTCGGTTCGTCTGTGCGCCTGTAGGCGCAGCCCCAGGGGAAAACCTACGCCACTCGGGAAGGAGTGCGGGGCCGGGGCCGGGCCGGGGGGCGGGTCCGTAGAGTTGGGGGATGCTTTTCGAACCACGTTCAGGGCGGCTGGCCGCCTGGGGGAACGCTCTGCTGGCCGGTCTGGTCTCGCCCGACGAGGCCGTGTTGTCGATCGTGGCCGAGGACGCCGTGCACCGGGTGGCCGGGCTGCCGGGGGAATCGGGTCCCGTCGGGCTCACGCTGGCGCTGGGACGGCTGCGGGCGCTGGGGGTGACCGGGCTGCGGGTGGCGCTGCCGGCGCCGGGGCATCCGCTGGGGCTGAGCGGTCCGGCGGAGTTCAACGCGCGGGCGCTGGACGCGGAGGAGGCGGTGGTGTGCGTGGGCGCTGCGCTGGGCCTGGTGCCGGAGGTGGCCGAGGCCGGGCCGGCGGGTGACGTGCACGTCTCGGTGACCTGGCACTGCCTGCCGGTACGGGAGGCCCCGCCGGCGGACGTGCCGTCCCTCGGCGAGGCGGAGCGGGAGCTGGCGGAGGCGCTGCGCGAGGCGACCGTGGCGCTGACCCGGCTGGACGTGGCCGGGTCGGGGCCGGTGGCGGAGGCCGCGGTGTCGGCGTACCGGGCGCGGGCGGAGGGGTCCGGGCAGGAGATGCTGGCGCCGGGGTATCCGCAGCGGGCGGTCAGGGTGCTGGCGCTGGCGCAGCGGGTGGACCTGCTGGTGTCGCTGGCGTACGAGAAGGGGCACGGCGGAGCGGTCGCGGCCTCGGAGATGGCGGCGCGGGCCGAGGCCTTGCGGCCGGTGGAGCGGGTGGCTCGGCGGGCGCTGGTCGCCGCGTACAACGCGGCGGTGGAGGACCGCGAGCGGGACGGCTAGGCCACGGGGCGGGCTGCGCCCTTGCTCGGCGGGTCTGGGCTGCGCCCGGGCCGGCTGGGCTGCGCCCGGGCTCGGTGGGTCGCGCGGGTCGGGCTGCGCCCGGGCTCGGCGGGTCGCGCGGGTCGGGCTGCGCCCAGGCTCCTGGGGCTCCGCCCCAGACCCCGCGCCTCAAACGCCGGCGGGGCTGGAATGGGCGGGGCTTGGAGTGGGGTGTGGCGCGGCCCCGCTTCCTGGGGAGAGGGGGAAGCGGGGCCGGTGGAGGGGGGTCAGGCGTTGACGCCCGTGTTGCCCCAGGCTCCGTTGAGCAGGCCGATCACGGTGACGGCGTTGCCGACCGCGTTCACCGGGACGTGGACCGGGACCTGGAGCAGGTTCCCGGAGGCCACGCCGGGCGAGTGCTGGGCCTCGCCCTCCGCCGACGCACCGCCGTGCGCCGAGGAGACACCCGCGCCGGCGGCGACGAGGCCGCCCGCGATCATGGTGACGGCTGCGGCCTTCTTGATGTTCTTCACGTTCTCGTCCTCCAGTACGTCGGCCGCGACCAGCCGTCGCGGCACGCCATGGAGAACGGTCACCCGGCGGTCGGGATACGCCATGTGGGCTACATACACCCGACCGTATGAATCTCAGTCCGGAACGACACGATCCGATATGCGCCGTTATTGGACCAGTCCGTGCCTGACCGCCCACAAGGCAGCCTGGGTCCGGTCCGCGAGGTCCAGTTTCATGAGGATGTTCGAGACGTGCGTCTTGACCGTCTTCTCGGACAGGACGAGCGCCCGGGCGATCTCCCGGTTGGACCGGCCGTCCGCGACCAGGCCCAAAACCTCACGCTCGCGGTCGGTCAGCGAGCCCGGGCGGCCCGCCGAGGCGCCCTGGTCCTCCTGGGCGAGCAGGACCTCCGCCACCTCCGGCTGGAGGAGCACGTGTCCGGCGTGGACGGAGCGGATGGCTCCGGCCAGTGCGTCGGGGTCGATGTCCTTGTAGACGTATCCCGCGGCGCCCGCGCGCAGGGCGGGGACCACGGTCCGCTGCTCCGTGAAGCTGGTGACGATCAGCACCCGCGCCGGGTTCGCCAGCTCGCGCAGCCTCCGCAGCGCCTCGATGCCGTCGGTGCCCGGCATCTTGATGTCCATGAGGATCACATCGGGCCGCAGCTCCTCGGCGCGGGCGATGCCCTCCTCGCCGTCGGCGGCCTCGCCGACCACGTCGATGTCCGCCTGGACCTCGAGGAAGGTGCGCAGCCCCCGCCGGACCACCTGGTGGTCGTCGACCAGCAGTACGCGGATTCCGCTTCCCCTTGCGCCGTCAGCCACCGGGGACCTCCATCTCGATCGTGGTGCCCGTGCCGGGCTCCGAGTGCACGGCGAGCCGGCCTCCGACGCCGCTCGCCCGGTCCCGCATGGAGACGAGGCCCAGGTGGCGGCCCGCGCGGCGGACGGTCCGGGGGTCGAAGCCCTTGCCGGAGTCGGCGACCCTGAGGACGGCTCCGCCGGCGGGGTTCCGGGCCAGGGTCACGTCGACGCGGTCGGCGCCCGAGTGGCGCAGGGCGTTGTGCAGGGCTTCCTGGGCGACCCGCAGGAGCGCTTCCTCCTGGGTCGCGGGCAGCGCCCGTACCCCGTCACAGGTGAAGGTGACGCGCGCGGTGTGAGCGCGGTCGAGTACCTGGACCTGGGTGCGCAGGGTGGCGATCAGGCCGTCCTCGTCCAGGGCGGCCGGGCGCAGCTCGGTGACGGCGGCGCGCAGTTCGTCGGCGGCCTCGGCCGCGAGGGCGGCCACCTGGTGGAGCTCGTCCTTGGCGCGGGCCGGGTCGCGGTCCACGAGGGTGGCGGCGGCCTGGGCGGTGAGGCGCAGCGAGAAGAGCTTCTGGCTGACGGCGTCGTGAAGCTCGTGGGCGAGCCGGGAGCGCTCCTCGACGATGGTGAGCTCGCGGCTGCGTTCGTAGAGCCGGGCGTTGGTGAGGGCGATCGCCGCGTGCTGGGCGAGGAGGGAGAGGAGTTCCTCGTCCTCGTCGGTGAAGCCGTGCCCCGTGCCCGGGGCGCGGCGCTTGTTGGCGAGGAAGAGGCAGCCGAGGGTCTCCTCGCCGTCCCGGACGGGCAGGCCGAGGAAGTCGGACATGTCGGGGTGGGCGGCCGGCCAGCCCTCGAAGCGGGGGTCCTCGCGTACGTCGGCCAGCCGCTCGGGGCCGTCCTGGTGGAGCATCGCGGCGAGGATGCCGTGCTGGCGGGGCAGCGGGCCGATCTCGCGCCACTGCTCGGCGCTGATGCCGTCCACGACGAACTGGGCGAAGCCGCCGTGGTCGTCCGGGACGCCCAGGGCCGCGTACTCGGCGTCCAGGAGCTCGCGGGCGGACACGACGATCGTGCGCAGGACGTCGCGGACCTCGAGGCGGCGGCTCATGGCGAGCAGCGCCGTGCTGACGGCTGCCAGGCCGCTGCGGGGTCCGGTCTGCATGCGCTCACCGTACTCGGGGGCGTGACCTGCGGGATCGGGCCGCGGTCGTAGGTCCAACGGACCGGCAGGGGTCGGGCTCGCGGCCGAGGCGGGGGCGTGTGGCGTTGGTGACGGGAGCTTCGAGGGGTCTGGGGCGGGCGCTGGCCCGGGGGCTGGCGGCGCGCGGCTGGGACCTGGTGCTGAGCGCGCGGGGCGCGGAGCCGCTGGAGGAGGCCGCGGCCGGGCTGGAGCAGGCCGCCCGGGTCCGCATCCGGGTCAGGGCGGTGGCGGGGGACGTGCCCTCGGCGGGGCACCGGGCGGCGCTGGTGGCGGCCGCGCGGGAGCTGGGCGGGCTGGACCTGCTGGGGAACAACGCGGGGGTGGTGGGGGCAGAGCCGCTGATGCCGCTGGCGGTCCACCTCCTGGAGGGGCTGCGCGAGGCCTTCGAGGTCAATGGGGTGGGGCCGCTGGGGCTGGCCCAGGCGGGGCTGCCGCTGCTGCGGGCCTCGGCGGCCGGGGCGGTGCTGAACATCGGCCCGGACGCGGCGGTGGTGGCGTACGAGAGGTGGGGGCGTACGGGGCGACCACGCCGGCGGCCGGGGATCTGATGTCGGCCGTACTGGCGGTGGAGCAGCCGGGGCTGCGGGTCTGGTGGGCGGATCCGGGCTCGATGCGGACGCGGATGATGGCGGCGGCCGAGCCCGGGGAGGACCGGGCGGGGCTGCCCGCACCGGAGGAGGTGGCGCCGGCCCTGCTGCGTCTGGTGGCGGAACGACCGGTCGCCTCGCGGCGGGCCAGGCAGCCGACGAGCGGGCCGGGGCCGGAACCTGGGCCCGCGGTGCGGGCGGGGCGGGGGCCGCGGTGCGGGCGGGGCGGGGGCAGGCAGCGCGGGCGGGGCTGCACCCGGCGGCACGGGCGGAGTGGAGCCAGGCGACTCGGTCGGGGCGGAACCCGATGACCCGGCCGGAGCCGGGGCGGCCTCGGGAGCACGGCTGGAGTGGAGCCTGGCGGGGCGAGCCCGGCAGCCCGGGCGGAGCTGAACCCGGCGGCACGGGCGGAGTGGAGCCAGGCGACTCGGCCGGGACGGAGTTCGGCGGCCCGGCCGCGGCCGGCCGTGGGGCAGGGCGAGAGTGGAGCCTGGCGGCACGGGGCTCGGCAGCTCGGGCGGGGCTGAACCCGGCAGCCCGGGCGGAGCTGAGACCGACGGCACGGGCGGGGCCGGCAGCTCGGGCGGGACGGAGTTCGGCGGCCCGGCCGGAGCCGGGGCCGGCCGTGGGGCAGGGCGAGAGTGGAGCCTGGCGGCGCGGGGCTCGGCAGCTCGGGCGGGGCTGAACCCGGTGGCCCGGCCGGGGCCGAGACCGACGGGCCGGCCGGGCCGGCAGCGCGGGCGGGACGGAGCCCGGCAGCGCGGCCGGAGGGGCAGGTCGCGGGGATGCGGCTTGGGGGGTGCCCCGCAGCACGGGCGGCGACGGGGCGGGGCGGAGCCCCAGCGGCACAGGCGGGGCCGGGGCCGGCAGCACGGCCGGGGAGGCCGGGGCGGCGGGGGCGGCGGGGGGCAGGGTGGCACGGCCGGGGCGGGGCCGGGGTGCGGGAGGCGGGGCTGCCGGGGGTGGGAGGTGGGGCGGGGCTGGGGTCGGGGGTCGGCGGTACCGGAGGAGGGACTGCATATAAGGGACATTCCGCCAGGCCTTGTGGCCCGGGTGCCCGCCGGGCAGCGCGGGTCGGGGCTGGGCCGGGATTCCGTACGGCTGCTGGTCTCGCGAGGGACCGAGGAGGTGTCCCTGCGCGCCTTCCGGGAGCTGCCGCAGCTGCTGCCGGCAGCGCGCCTTCCGGGAGCGGCCGCAGCCGCTGCCGGCCGGGGACGTGCTGGTGGTGGACACCTCGGCCACCCTGGCGGCGACGGTGGACGGCCGGCCGGGCCGCATGAGGGCGAGGCGTGCCCTCGCCGGTGTCGGCGGCGGTCGCCGGGCGTGCGGCGGTGCGGCTGGGGTATGCGGAGGCGGTGGCCCGGCTCTGCCTCCGGTACGAGTTCGGCGGCGTCCCTCTGCTACTCAAGGATGAGACCGGTCACGGAACGCGTTGCGCCAGCAACTCATGGTGAGACCGTTACGTGCCCGATGTGAGCCCGCGCATAGGACCCACATCACTTACGAAGCTCCCTAGTGGACAGGTAAAGACCCTGTCAGCACGGGCGCGCGTAGCGCCGGGGCTCGAAATCGGGCCCCGGCGCCCGCCCCTGATCCACTAAGCGGGATCGTACGTCACACCTTTGCCACAGGATTTTGCCGCCGCTAAGAATTGCTCCCGTCGCACAGCGCCGCGGATCCACCCGGATCCCAGCGACGCCTTCCTGCGGCTCCCGCGATTCGAAGAGGTTGCCCCGCCATGTCTGCTTCCAGCACTCCCGGTCACAGTCGTCTGACGAAGGCACACAAGCTGTCCTTTGCCGGTGTCGCCACGCTCGGCGCCGCCGCCCTCGCCTTCTCCCTCGTCCCGGCCGGTGCCGCGGAGGGCGACACGATCTCCGCCGCCCCCGTCGCCTGGACCCAGGTCGTCGACGGTGCCCAGACGAAGGCCGTGCAGCAGCACCTCTCCGCCCAGCTGGTCGTCGCCGACAAGGCCGCGAAGGACGCCGCGGCCAAGGCCAAGGCCGACGCCGAGGCCGCCGCCGCGGCCGCCGCCAAGAAGGCGCGCGAGCAGCAGGAGGCCGCGAGCCGGTCCGCCGCCCGCACCCCGGTCTTCGCGAACAACCTGGACGGCTGGATCAAGGAAGCCCTCTTCATCATGAAGAAGGAGGGCATTCCGGGCAGCTACGCCGGAATCCACAAGAACATCATGCGTGAGTCCAGCGGTAACCCGATGGCGATCAACAACTGGGACATCAACGCCCAGAACGGCATCCCCAGCAAGGGTCTGCTCCAGGTCATCTACCCGACCTTCAAGGCGTACCACGTCAAGGGCACCAAGTTCGACCAGTACGACCCGGTCGCCAACATCGTCGCCGCCTGCAACTACGCGGCCGACCGCTACGGCTCGATGGACAACGTCAACAGCGCCTACTAGGCCCGCCGACGTCACCACGTCCCCCCATGCGCCTGAGGGCGGCCCCCGGAGTACCGGGTGCCGCCCTCAGGCGTTTTGCCGCGCGTGCGCGGGCCGGCGGACTACTTGCCGGCCCGCATGACCTCGGGCTCGTGGCGGCGCAGCAGACGCTGCACCGCGAACCCGCAGGCGATGCCGATGAGCAGCAGGATGGTGATGTTCAGGCTCCACTGGCCGACCGTGGCGTCCCAGAGCGGGTCGGTGTTGGTCGGGTTGTCGCGGTCCCACGGCGGCATGAGCGTGCCGAGGTCCAGCGTGGTGCCGGCGGCGGCGACGGCCCAGCGGGACGGCATCAGCCAAGCGAACTGCTCCAGGCCCGGGGAGTCGTAGACCTGGAAGAGGATGCCGGTGAAGACGACCTGGACGATCGCGAACATGACCAGCAGCGGCATGGTCTTCTCGGCGGTCTTCACCAGCGAGGAGATCACCAGGCCGAACATCATCGAGGTGAAGCCGAGCGCGATGACCGACACGCAGAGCTCGACGGCCGGCGGCATCAGCAGGCCCTCGACGGGCAGGTCGCGCGGGGCGAAGCCGATCCCGCAGATGATCACGCCCTGGATGGCCGTGATGACGCCGAGGACGATCACCTTCGACATGAGGTACGCCGACCGGGACAGGCCCGTCGCCCGCTCGCGCTCGTAGATCACGCGTTCCTTGATCAGCTCGCGGACCGAGTTCGCGGCGCCGGAGAAGCACATGCCGACCGCGAGGATCAGCATGATCGTGCCCGCGTCGCCGTTGAACTGGGACGGCGGCGTCGGCGGCGCGAGGCCGAAGGTCGCGGGGATGACCGTGGAGACCACGCCCAGGACCGCGGGCAGGATCAGCATCAGGCCGATGAAGCCCTTGTCGGAGGCGATCACCGAGACGTAGCGGCGGATCAGCGTCCACAGCTGCGAGCCCCAGCCCTGCGGCTTCGTCGGGCGCATCTGCTGCGGCGACGGCATCGCGACGGACTGCGGGGCGACCGCGTCGATGTCGGCGGCGTACAGCTGGTAGTGCTGCGAGCCCTTCCAGCGGCCGGCCCAGTCGTAGTCGCGGTAGTTCTCGAAGGACGAGAAGACGTCCGCCCACGTGGTGTAGCCGAAGAAGTTCAGCGCCTCGTCCGGCGGGCCGAAGTACGCGACCGAGCCGCCCGGGGCCATGACCAGCAGCTTGTCGCAGATGGCCAGCTCGGCGACCGAGTGGGTGACGACGAGGACCGTGCGGCCGTCGTCGGCGAGGGCGCGCAGCAGCTGCATGACGTCGCGGTCCATGCCCGGGTCGAGGCCGGAGGTCGGCTCGTCCAGGAAGATCAGCGACGGCTTGGTGAGCAGCTCCAGGGCCACGGACACGCGCTTGCGCTGACCACCCGAGAGCGAGGTGATCTTCTTGTCCTTGTGGATGTCGAGCTTGAGCTCGCGCAGCACCTCGTTGATGCGGGCCGCGCGCTCGGACTCGGCGGTGTCGCCGGGGAAGCGCAGCTTGGCCGCGTACTTCAGAGCGGTGCTGACCTTCAGCTCCTTGTGCAGGATGTCGTCCTGCGGGACCAGGCCGATGCGCTGGCGGAGCTCCGCGAACTGCTTGTACAGGTTGCGGTTGTCGTAGAGGACGTCGCCCTGGTCGGCGGGCCGGTAGCCGGTCAGCGCCTTGAGCAGGGTCGACTTTCCGGAGCCGGACGGGCCGATGACGCCGATCAGCGACTTCTCCGGGACGCCGAAGGTGACGTCCTTGAGGATCTGCTTGCCGCCGTCGACGGTGACCGTCAGGTGGCGGGCCGAGAAGGAGACCTCGCCGGTGTCGACGAACTCCTCGAGTCGGTCACCGACGATCCGGAACGTCGAGTGGCCGACGCCGACGATGTCGTTGGGGCCGAGGAGTGCGGTGCCGGACTTGGCCAGCAGCTGACCGTTGACGTAGGTGCCGTTGTGGCTGCCGAGGTCGTGGATCTCGAAGCGTCCGCCGGGCATGGAGCGGAACTCGGCGTGGTGGCGGGAGACCTGGAGGTCGGAGACCACCAGCTCGTTCTCCAGCGCACGGCCGATGCGCATGACGTGCCCCAGCGAGAGCTGGTGGAACGTCGTCGGGCTGCGGTCGCCCCCGTGGTGGGGAGCGGCCCCCTGCGCCGGGCGGGCCGCGGCCGGGCCGCCGCCCTGCTGGTGCGGGACCTGCGGCTGCTGAGGCTGCTGTTCCCAGGCCTGCTGCTGGGGCTGCTGCTGCGGGGCCTGGTACGCCGGGGCCTGCTGCTGGGCGTAGGCCTGGGCCGGCGCCTGCTGGGCCACGGCCGGTTGGGGCGCCGCGGCGGCGACGGGATTCAGCCGCGGTCCGTCGGTGGCGTTGCCCAGGTGGACCGGCGTGCCCGGCACGAGCTCGGCCTGCTGCACCCGGGCCCCGTGCACATAGGTGCCGTTGGTGCTGCCGTGGTCCTCGATGCCCCAACCACGGCCGTTCCAGCTGATGGTGGCGTGTCGCCACGACACCCGGGCATCGTCGATCACCACGTCTCCCTGGGGGTCGCGCCCCAGCGAGTACGACCTGGACGGATCGAGCGTCCAGGTCCTTCCATTCAATTCCAGTACGAGTTCCGGCACTCCAGCCCCACTTAAGTCCCCCGAGAATCCCCCATGACGTCAGGGAGTCTAGGGATGGCGAACATCCGGGGGAACTATTTCAGGCCTGGGGCCACATGTGGAATCGGGGCCCGGCCGGGGCGTCTACGTCTGCCCGTTGACGGGGGCGAAAGCCACCCGGAGAGTGAAATACGGGACTTCTCGCCCGGCGGTCCCGCTCCGCTCGCATCGGGGGACCGCTCATGCGCCGCATCCGTTGGGGAGACGTCCTGGTGTCCGCTGCCGCCGCCGCGGGCTGGTCGCTGGTGGCGATGGCCGGGGTGGCCGCACTCGGGCTGCACCTGCTGGGCGCCGACGCGGCGGGCGGCTCGCTGGGGGCGATGACCGCGGCGGTGGTGGTCCTGGCCGTGGGCGGAACCGTGACCCCCTCGGGTGACGTGTCGGTGTTCGGGGCGGGAGTGGCGGGCGGTGCGGGAGTGGCGGGCGGTGCGGGCGCCGAAGCCTCGCTGGACGTGATGCCGTTGGGGGTGGGCCTGGCCGGAGCCCTGGTGCTGGCGCACCTGTTCCTGCGCTCGCTGCGGGCGGGCGCCGCCGCCGGCGAGCTCCTGGCCCGGGCGGTGGTGGTCGTGGCGCTGTTCGTCGCCGCGGCGGGGGTGCCGGCGTGGGCCGGGCACGACGTGGTCACCCTCGACGGGGCGGTGCTGCCGCGCGCTCCGACCGGGATCGCGGTGCCGGGGATGGGGGACGTGGGCGGGCTGCTCCCGGACCGCGTCGGGGACCTGGTCGAGACGCGGGCCCGGGTGGGGTTCTCCGTGGAGCCGGGGCCGACCCTGTGGGCCGCGGGGGTGTGGGCCGCGGTGGTGCTCGCGCTGGCCCTGCTGGTCTCGCGGCGCGGGCCAGCGGGGGCGGCGCGGCTGCGCCCGGCGGCGTCGGCGGTGGTGGCGGCGCTGCTGGTCGCGGTGGCGGCCGGGCTGGCCGCGGCGGTGTGGGCGGCGCCGGGCGACGGGCGGCCCGGCCGGGTGCTGGGCGCGGCCCTGCTGGGGGCGCCGAACGGCAGCTGGGCGGGGGTGCTGCTGGGCCTGTCCGTCCCGCTGGACGGCCGGGCCACCGGTGCGCCGGCCCGGCTGCTGCCGGATCCGCTGGACGAGCTGCTGGCGGGCTCCGCGCGGGAGCCGGTGACGGTGGCCCGCCTGGCGGAGTACGACGGGCGGGTGTGGCTGCTGGTGGCGGGGGCCGGGCTGCTGCTGCTCTTCGCGGGCGTGCTGGCCGCCGTACGGACTCCGGGGCGTGGGATCGCCGGGTGCGCGGCGCGGCTGTCGGCCGTGACGGGGGTGGCGCTGGCGGCACTGGTGTGGCTGACGGCCCTGTCGGCGGACGCCTCCCTCGCCGTGCTGGGGGTGGATGCGGTCGACGCCGGGGTGGAGCTGCGGGGGTCCGTCCCGCCGGCCCTGGTCCTGGGCGCCGTGTGGGGCGCGGCGGCCGGCGCGCTCGGCGCCCTCCTGGCCCGTCACCGCCGTGCCCCCGTGCCGGGGCCGGCGTGGCCCGGACCTCGCGGGCCCCGTCCGGGGGCGGGCCGCGGCCCCGGTGCGCACTGGCCCGACGCCGCCCGCCCCGCCCCCGGCGCGGCGGGCGGCCCTGCCCGGCCCGACCCCGACGCGCCGACGGCCTCGTACGGCCAGGGGCCTGCGCCGGGCCGGTCCCGCCCGCATCCGGAGCCGGACGGCTCCTGGGACGTGACGGTCACCGGCATCCCGCCTCGGCCGCCCAGGCCTGTGAAGCCGCCCCGCCGGCCACCCTTCACCCCGCCGCCCCCACCGGGACCGCCTCCGCCGCCGAACCCGCGCTGACCGCCGTAGAGCCGCCGCCGCACCTTCGGCCGCCCCCTCGGGGAGTGCGCCCCCGAGGGGCCGGCCGGTCGGCACTCCGCCCGGTGTTCGACAGCCGCAGGCCGCCGCGGTGGAGCGCCGACCGGGGGTCGGTACGTCTGAAGGGTGGGACGGGGGTCCTGCCTTCCGGGACGGGAAGATACGGTGAGAGCACCATGAGCGCATCGCAGACCTCCGAGGTCCCCACCCTCCTCGTCAAGATCTTCGGCAAGGACCGTCCCGGGATCACCGCCGGGCTGTTCGACACCCTCGCCGCCTACTCCGTCGACGTCGTCGACATCGAGCAGGTCGTCACCCGTGGCCGCATCGTCCTGTGCGCCCTCGTCACCAAGCCGTCCGTCGGCACCGAGGGCGAGCTGCGGGCCACCGTCCACAGCTGGGCCGAATCGCTCAGGCTCCAGGCCGAGATCCTCTCGGGGACCGGTGACAACCGGCCGCGCGGCAGCGGCCGGTCCCACGTCACCGTGCTCGGCCACCCGCTCACCGCCGAGTCCACGGCGGCCATCGCCGCCCGGATCACCGGGACCGGCGGCAACATCGACCGTATCTTCCGGCTCGCCAAGTACCCGGTGACGGCCGTGGAGTTCGCCGTCTCCGGATGCGAGACCGAGCCGCTGCGCACCGCGCTGGCCACGGCCGCCGCGCACATCGGCGTGGACGTGGCCGTCGTGTCGGCCGGGCTGCACCGCCGGGCCCAGCGCCTCGTCGTGATGGACGTGGACTCGACGCTGATTCAGGACGAGGTCATCGAGCTGTTCGCGGCGCACGCGGGGTGTGAGGCCGAGGTCGCGGAGGTCACCGAGCGGGCCATGCGCGGCGAGCTGGACTTCGAGCAGTCGCTGCACGCCCGGGTGGCGCTGCTGGCGGGTCTGGACGCGTCCGTCGTGGACAAGGTCCGCGCCGAGGTGCGGCTGACGCCGGGTGCCCGGACGCTGATCCGCACGCTCAAGCGGCTCGGCTACCAGGTGGGCGTGGTCTCCGGCGGGTTCACCCAGGTGACGGATGATCTGCGGGAGCGGCTGGGGCTGGACTTCGCCTCCGCCAACACCCTGGAGATCGTGGACGGGAAGCTGACCGGCCGGGTGACCGGCGAGATCGTGGACCGGGCGGGCAAGGCCCGGCTGCTGCGCCGGTTCGCCGCGGAGGCCGAGGTGCCGCTGTCCCAGACGGTGGCCATCGGCGACGGCGCGAACGACCTGGACATGCTGAACGCGGCCGGGCTGGGTGTGGCCTTCAACGCCAAGCCGGTGGTCCGCGAGGCCGCGCACACGGCGGTGAACGTGCCGTTCCTGGACGCGGTGCTGTACCTGCTCGGGATCACCCGGGAGGAGATCGAGGCCGCCGACCTGGCCTGAGCGCTCCTGTCCGTACGACGTGGGAGGGCCCCGGCGGCCGGGTCGGCTGCCGGGGCCCTCGCGCACGTGTCCTCCGGTCAGTGTTCCGTGGGGGTCCAGTAGTCGAGCAGGGTGCCCGCGCCGGGTTCCAGGGACTTCCACGGGCCGGCGAAGGAGACCACGGCGAGGGCCGCGGTCGGGAAGCCGCTGCGGGTCATCCTGGCCAGGGTGTCGTTCTGCGCGCGGCTGGAGAGCACGTCGGCGAGGGCGTGCATGCCGGGGTTGTGACCGATCAGGAGGAGGTCGTTCACCTCGTCGGGGGTCTCGTTCAGCAGGGCGATGAGCTCGCCCGGGGAGGCCTCGTAGAGCCGCTCTTCGTAGTGGGTCTTGGGCCGGTGCGGCAGCTCCTGGACGGCGACCTTCCAGGTCTCGCGGGTGCGGGCGGCGGTGGAGCAGAGGGCCAGGTCGAAGGCGATGCCGGTTTCGGCCAGCTTCAGACCGACGGCCGCCGCCTCCGAGCGGCCGCGTTCCGCCAGCGGGCGGTCGTGGTCGGACACCTGTGGCCAGTCGGCCTTGGCGTGCCGGAGGAGGGCGATCCTGCGGGGTGTGTCGGCGCTCATGACTCCCAGCTTCGCATGAAACGGGCCACGGGGCGCAGGGTGTTGAGGGCCCGCGTCCGGTGGTGGGGCACGGCCCGGCGCGCCCCGGCGCACGCCCGGTCAGCCGACGGCACGCAGCAGCTGCTGGGTGACGTGGAGCAGCCCGGTGGCCTCGCCGGTGGCGGCGTGCGCCTCGGCGGATCCGGCGAGGAGGAGCAGGAGCAGGCCGAAGGCGAGTGCGGGCAGGGCCAGCGCCCACCAGTGCAGGCGGGCGTCGGCGCCGTGCCGGGCGCCGGCCGGGGTGGGCCGGCCGGTCACGGCACGGGGACCGGCGACGGCGCGCGGGCGGACCAGGGCGCGGGAGCCGGCGACGGCGCGCGGGCCGACGAGGGCACGGGGGCCTACGGGGGCATGGGGGCCGGCCGCGGCTCGGGCGCCGGGCGGGACGGTGCGGGTGTGCGTGGGGGCCGACATGGCCGCCTCCGGGGTGCTGACGGGACGGGCTCGCTCCTTCGAATCTATGGATCCGAAGGAGCGGTTCCCATCCGGGTCTCACCCCAGTTCACCCTGACCCTGGCCCCCTAGGGGGTGGTGGGGTTATCCCCACCCCGGGTGTCCGTCAGGGGGAGGCGATCGTCGCGATGACCGCGATGATCACGGTCACGGCGATCATGGCGCCGAAGACGAGGCCGAGCTTCTTGCGGCCGTTCTGGGGGTTCGGTTCAAGTACGGGCGACATGCCGGTCAGTCTCGCATGCCGCATTCGTCCTCGATCGTGCGGTCCCGGCCGGCCAGGATGCCGAGGGCGATCTGCGGGACGAGCAGGCCGGCCATCAGGGCCAGCGGCAGGTCCCAGCCGCCGCTGTGCTGGTAGAGGGTGCCGATGACCAGGGGGCCGGGGATGGAGATCAGGTAACCGGTGCTCTGGGCGAAGGCGGAGAGCCTGACGACTCCGGCCGGGGACTTGGCGCGCAGCCCGATCAGGGTGATGACCAGGGGGAAGGCGCAGTTCGAGACGCCGAGCAGGAGCGCCCAGACCCAGGCGCCGGCGGCGGGGGCGAGGTAGAGGCCGAGGTAGCCGGTGAGGCCGAAGACGCCGAGGACGGCGGCCATGAGGCCCTGGTTCTTCATCCGGCCGGCGAGGCCGGGGATGACGAAGGCCAGCGGCACGCCCATGACCATGGTGACGGCGAGCAGCACTCCGGCGGTGGAGGCGGAGACGCCGGCGTCGCGGAAGATCTGCGGGAGCCAGCCCATGGTGATGTACGCGCCGGTGGCCTGGAGGCCGAAGTAGCAGGCCAGGGCCCAGGCGGTGCGGCTGCGGACGATCCGGGGGCCGGCGTCGGCCCGTGCGCCGCCGCCTTCGCCGGAGCCGGCGGCCGCGGCGCGCTCGGCCCGGGCGGCGCGCCGGGAGGCGCGGGCGATGGGCAGCCAGGGCAGTACGGCGACCAGCGCGAGCAGGGCCCACATCAGCAGGCCGGTGCGCCAGCTGCCGCCGAGGGCCCCGGTGAGCGGGACGGTCGCGGCGGCGGCGAGCGAGGTGCCGGCGGCCAGCGCCATGGAGTACAGGCCGGTCATGGTGCCGACCCGGTCCGGGAAGTAGCGCTTGACGATCACCGGGAGCAGGACGTTGGTCAGGGCTATGCCGGCCAGAGACAGGGAGCTGGCCGCGAGGAAGGCGGCGGCGCCGTCCGCGAACGGGCGGATCAGCAGGCCCGCGGCGACGGCGGCCATGCCGGCGCAGATCACGGCGGCCGGGCCGAAGCGGCGGGAGAGCCGGGGTGCGGTGACGCCGAAGACGGCGAAGCAGAGGGCGGGGACGGATGTGATCAGCCCGGCCACGGTGCCGCTCATGCCGAGGCCGGTGCGGGTCTCCTCGAAGAGGGCGCCGAGGCTGGTGATGGCGGGCCGCAGGTTGAGCGCGGCGAGCACGATGCCGACGATGAGGACCGGACCGAGCCAGGCCGGCTGCGCGGGTGCGGTCGGGGCGGCGGCCGCGGCTCCGGTGCCGCCGGTGGCCTGCGGTGCGGGCTTGCGGCCCGCGGCGGGGCGGTCGAGGATCTTGGTTTCATCGTCGGACATTCGACCATCATAGAATCATGGGATGATTGGTTGTCCAGTCGTCCCCGAGGGAGACCCATGCCGCTGACCTCACCCCGGCGCTCGGCGCTCGTCGATCAGGTGATCGCCGCGCTGCGGAACCAGATCACCTCCGGCGAGTGGCCGGTCGGCTCCCGCGTCCCGACCGAGCCGGAGCTGGTGGAGCTGCTCGGCGTCGCGCGCAACACCGTGCGCGAGGCCGTGCGGGCGCTGGCGCACAACGGCCTGCTCGACATCCGGCAGGGCTCGGGTACCTACGTGATCGCCACCAGCGAGCTGGCCGGCGTGATGCACCGCCGCTTCGCCGGGGCGGAGCCGCGGCACATCGCGGAGCTGCGCTCGACCCTGGAGTCCTCGGCGGCCCGGCTGGCGGCGGAGCGGCGCACCGAGCGGGACCTCGTACAGCTGGACGCGCTCCTCGCGCGGCGCGAGGAGGCCTGGGCGAGCGGGGACGCGGAGGTGTTCGTGGCGGCGGACGTGAGCCTGCACATGGCCGTGGTCACGGCCTCGCACAACGACGTGCTGATCGAGCTGTACGCGGACCTCGGCGACCTGGTGGCCGACTGGCTGCGGGCGGACGTCGGCACGGAGCTGCACCCCTCCGCGCACCTGGACCACGCCCGGCTGATCGAGGCGATCCGGCGGGGCGACGGGGACACGGCCGCCTCGGAGGCGGCCGGCTATCCCTTCGCCTGCCTCGGCAAGGGCGCCGGCTGACGCCACCGGGGGGCCTCGCACCGGTCGGGTCGGCGCCACCCGGGGGCCTCGCACCGGTCCGGTCGGCGCCACCCGGAGGTGCCGCGCCGGCCCGGTCCGTTCACGGCCGCTGGTGGCTGACCCAGGCCGAGCGGACCTCTTTCCAGCAGCGGCCGGCGAGCTCGACGCGCCCGGCCGGGCCGACGGCCACGGCGGCCCCGTCGCCGTCCACGTCCCACCAGCGGTCGCACTCGACGTGCAGCCGCACCAGGTCGGTCTGCGGGTAGCGGTTGTGGCAGTGCGCCGTCACCGTCGAGCCGCTGATCTCGGTGTCGCAGTCGGCCCCGAAGAGGTCCCGGGCGGGGGTCCGCGCGGGCTGCACGGGCGGTTCGGCGGGGATCTCGGCGAGGTCCACCACGGCGGGGGCGGCGGCCTCGGGGGCGGGTGCGGGCTCGTCGGGGGCGGTGTTCGCGAGGGCGCCCGGGCCCAGGAGTGCGGTCAGGACCACCGAGGTGACCAGCAGCGATACCGCTCCGCTCGATCTCGCGCGCAATCCCGTACCTCCTCCCCGCAACAGCCGAGAAGATCCCGACTGGGTCAGTTTGCAGGCATCTGTCCTGGTTTTCGACTCGGGAAGATCCGATCAGCCGGTGAACATCCGATCGAAAACGCGGAAACGGCGGCGGCCGCGCCCCCGGAAAGGGGGGCGCGGCCGCCGCCGTACGGACGCGAGTGCCGTCAGGCACCCATCGCGTGCAGGCCGCCGTCCACGTGGACGATCTCGCCGGTGGTCTTCGGGAACCAGTCCGACAGCAGCGCGACGACGCCGCGGCCCGCCGGCTCCGGGTCGCTCATGTCCCACTCCAGCATCGAGCGGGAGTTCCAGACGTCCGCCAGCTCGCCGAAGCCCGGGATGGACTTGGCGGCCATGGAGCCGATCGGCCCGGCCGAGACCAGGTTGCAGCGGATGTTCTCCTTGCCCAGGTCGCGGGCGAGGTAGCGGCTGGTGGCCTCCAGGGCGGCCTTGGCCGGGCCCATCCAGTCGTACTGCGGCCAGGCGAACTGCGCGTCGAAGGTGAGGCCGACGACGGCCGCCCCCTCGTGCGGGAAGAGCGGCTTGCAGGCCATGGTCAGCGACTTCAGCGAGAACGCCGAGACGTGCATGGCGGTGGCGACCGACTCGAACGGCGTGTTCAGGAAGTTGCCGCCGAGCGCGTCCTGCGGCGCGAAGCCGATGGAGTGGACGACGCCGTCGAGACCGCCGAGCTCGTCGCGGACGAGCCCCTCCAGCCGGTCCAGGTGCTCCTGGTTGGTGACGTCGAGCTCGATCACCTTGGCGGGCTTGGGGAGCTTGCGGGCGATGCGCTCGGTCAGCGTCGGCCGCGGGAACGCCGTGAGGATGACCTCGGCGCCCTGCTCCTGGGCGAGCTTGGCGGCGTGGAACGCGATGGAGGACTCCATCAGCACGCCGGTGATGAGGATGCGCTTGCCCTCGAGAATTCCGCTCATGGTGATCAGTGACCCATGCCCAATCCGCCGTCAACGGGAATGACGGCTCCGGTGATGTACGCGGCGTCGTCGGACGCCAGGAAGCTCACGGCCGCCGCGATCTCCTCGGGCTGCGCGTAGCGGCCGAGCGGCACCTGGCCCACGATGCCCGCACGCTGCTCGTCGGTGAGGACCTTGGTCATGTCCGTGTCGACGAAGCCGGGGGCGACCACGTTGAAGGTGATGTTGCGGGAGCCCAGCTCGCGGGCGAGCGACCGGGCGAAACCGACCAGCGCGGCCTTGGAGGCGGCGTAGTTGGCCTGACCCGCCGAGCCCAGCAGTCCGACGACCGAGGAGATCAGGACGACGCGGCCCTTCTTGGCGCGGAGCATGCCGCGGTTCGCGCGCTTGACCACCCGGAAGGTGCCGGTGAGGTTGGTGTCGACGACCGAGGAGAAGTCCTCCTCGGTCATCCGCATCAGCAGCGTGTCCTTGGTGATGCCCGCGTTGGCCACCAGCACCTCGACAGCGCCGTGCGCTTCCTCGATCTGCTTGTAGGCCTGCTCCACCTGCTCGGAGTCGGTGATGTCGCACCGGACCGCCAGAACGCCGATCGAGGTGAGCGCCTGCGGCGGCTCCCCGGACCGGTACGTGATCGCGACCTTGTCTCCGGCCTCCGCGAAGGCGCGGGCGATGGCGAGGCCGATGCCCCGGTTACCTCCGGTGACGAGAACCGAGCGGCTCAACGGATCACCCTTTCGCTAGCGGTCTGAATACCGAAAACCTATAGGTCGCACCCCTCGTACGGAGAATCGACCTCCGACAGGGCCTTGGGACGGGCTCTGTCGAATCCCTACAGAAAGGTGTAGGCACGACAGCCCCGGTCGCGACATGATCGGGGAGACCGGCCCCGACTTCGGGAGGAATTCCGTGCCCCATTCCATCGACGCGGCCTTCACCGCGCTTCCCTCGCGGGCGCTCGCCGACGCGGCGCTCGCCCGGGCCCGCGCGCTGGGCGCCGAGCATGCCGACTTCCGGCTGGAGCGGATCCGCAGCGCCTCCTGGCGGCTGCGCGACGCCAAGCCCTCCGGCGGGTCCGACACCACCGACCTCGGGTACGCGGTCCGGGTGGTGCACGGGGGCAGCTGGGGGTTCGCCTCCGGCGTGGACCTGACCATGGACGCCGCCGCCAAGGTGGCCTCGCAGGCCGTGGCCATGGCCAAGCTGTCCGCCCAGGTGATCAAGGCCGCCGGATCCGACGAGCGGGTGGAGCTCGCCGAGGAGCCGGTGCACGCGGACCGCACCTGGATCTCCGCCTACGACGTCGACCCCTTCGAGGTGGCGGACGCGGAGAAGGCGGCGCTGCTCGCCGACTGGAGCTCGCGGCTGCTGGCGGCCGACGGGGTCGCGCACGTGGACGCCTCGCTGCTGGCCGTGCACGAGAACAAGTTCTACGCGGACACCGCGGGCACCACGACCACACAGCAGCGGGTCCGGATCCACCCGCAGCTCACGGCGGTCGCCGTCAACGCCACCACCGGCGAGTTCGACTCGATGCGCACCATCGCCCCGCCCGCCGGCCGGGGCTGGGAGTACCTGACCGGCACCGGCTGGGACTGGGGCTCCGAGCTGGAGCAGATCCCCGACCTGCTGGCCGAGAAGATGAAGGCGCCGAGCGTCCGCGCCGGGCGCTACGACCTGGTGGTGGACCCCTCCAACCTGTGGCTCACCATCCACGAGTCCATCGGCCACGCCACCGAGCTCGACCGGGCGCTGGGCTACGAGGCGGCGTACGCGGGGACCTCCTTCGCCACCTTCGACCAGCTCGGCTCGCTCAAGTACGGCTCTCCGATCATGAACGTGACGGGTGACCGCACCGCCGAGCACGGCCTGGCCACCATCGGCTACGACGACGAGGGCGTCGAGGCGCAGAGCTGGGACCTGGTCAAGGACGGCACCCTGGTCGGCTACCAACTGGACCGGCGGATCGCGAAGCTGACCGGCCTCGGCCGCTCCAACGGCTGCGCCTACGCCGACTCCCCCGGGCACGTGCCCGTCCAGCGCATGGCCAACGTGTCCCTCCAGCCGGATCCCGGCGGCCTGTCCACCGAGGACCTGATCGGCGGGGTGGAGCGGGGGATCTACGTGGTCGGCGACCGCTCCTGGTCGATCGACATGCAGCGCTACAACTTCCAGTTCACCGGGCAGCGCTTCTTCCGCATCGAGAACGGCAGGCTGGCCGGGCAGCTGCGCGACGTCGCGTACCAGGCCACGACCACCGACTTCTGGGGCTCGATGGAGAAGGTCGGCGGCCCGCAGACCTACGTCCTGGGCGGCGCCTTCAACTGCGGAAAGGCCCAGCCGGGCCAGGTCGCGTCGGTCTCGCACGGCTGCCCGTCCGCCCTTTTCCGCGACGTGAACATCCTGAACACCACGCAGGAGGCCGGACGATGACCTCATCGATTCGATCGACCAAGCCCCACGAGATCGTCGAGCGGGCCCTGGAGCTGTCCACCGCCGACGGGTGCGTGGTCATCGCCGACGAGCAGTCCACCGCCAACCTGCGCTGGGCGGGCAACGCGCTCACCACCAACGGCGTCACCCGCGGCCGGACCCTCACGGTCATCGCCACGGTCGACGGCAAGGAGGGGACGGCCTCGGGGGTCGTCTCGCGCAGCGCCGTCACCGCCGCCGACCTGGAGCCGCTGGTGCGCGCCGCCGAGGCGGCCGCCCGCGGGGCCGGCCCGGCCGAGGACGCCCAGCCGCTGGTGACCGGGACCCCGGCCTCGCCGGACTTCACCGACGCCCCGGCCGAGACCTCCTCGGCGGTGTTCGCGGACTTCGCCCCGGCGCTCGGCGAGTCCTTCGCCCGGGCCCGCGCGGGCGGCCGCGAGCTGTACGGCTTCGCCAACCACGAGCTGGTCTCCACGTACGTCGGCACCTCCACGGGCCTGCGGCTGCGCCACGACCAGCCCAAGGGCACCCTGGAGCTCAACGCCAAGTCCCCGGACCGCCAGCGCTCCGCCTGGGCCGGCCGCGCCACCCGCGACTTCAAGGACGTGGACCCGACGGTCCTGGACGCGGAGCTCGCCGTGCGCCTCGGCTGGGCCGAGCGCAGGATCGAGCTGCCCGCCGGACGGTACGAGACGCTGCTGCCGCCGACGGCCGTGGCGGACCTGCTGATCTACCAGATGTGGTCGGCGGCGGCCCGGGACGCGGCGGAGGGCCGGACGGTCTTCTCCAAGCCCGGCGGCGGCACCCGGGTCGGCGAGCGGCTGTCCGAGCTCCCGCTGACGCTGCGCAGCGACCCGAACGCGCCGGGCCTGGAGTCCGCGCCGTTCGTGATCGCGCACAGCTCCGGGGACGACGCCTCGGTGTTCGACAACGGCCTGCCGGTCCCGGCGACCGAGTGGATCCGCGACGGCGAGCTGGCCCGGCTGACCACGACCCGGCACAGCGCCGCGCTCACGGACCTGCCGCTGTCCCCGGCCTTCGGCAACCTGATCCTGGACGGCGGCGGCGACAAGTCGCTGGAGGAGATGGTCGCCGGTACCGAGCGGGGCCTGCTGCTCACCTGCCTCTGGTACATCCGGGAAGTCGATCCGGCCACCCTGCTGCTCACGGGCCTGACCCGGGACGGCGTGTACCTGGTGGAGAACGGGCAGGTCACGGGCGCGGTGGACAACTTCCGGTTCAACGAGTCCCCGGTGGACCTGCTCTCGCGGGCCTCGGAGGCGGGCCGGACCGAGAAGACGCTGCCGCGCGAGTGGGGCGACTGGTTCACGCGCGCCGCGATGCCCGCTGTCCGCATCCCGGACTTCAACATGAGTTCGGTGAGCAAGGGCGTCTGACCCACCTAGACTGAGCACGGCATTTCCACAAAACGTAAGGAGTCGAGAGACCGTGACGGACATCGTCGACGAACTGAAGTGGCGCGGGCTCTTCGCCCAGTCCACTGACGAAGAAGCGCTGCGCAAGGCCTTCGCGGACGGTCCCGTCACGTTCTATTGCGGCTACGACCCGACCGCGGCCTCGCTGCACGTGGGGCACCTGGTCCAGGTGCTCACCATGCGCCGGCTCCAGCTGGCCGGAAACCGGCCGCTGGCGCTGGTCGGCGGGGCCACCGGGCAGATCGGCGACCCGCGCCCGACGGCCGAGCGGACCCTGAACGATCCCGCGGTCATCGCGGAGTGGGTGAACCGGCTGCGGTCGCAGATCGAGCCGTTCCTGTCCTTCGAGGGCGAGAACGCGGCGGTCCTGGTCAACAACCTGGACTGGACGGCGGGCATGTCCGCCATCGAGTTCCTGCGGGACATCGGCAAGCACTTCCGCGTCAACAAGATGCTGACGAAGGACTCGGTGGCCAAGCGGCTGGAGTCCGACCAGGGCATCAGCTACACGGAGTTCAGCTACCAGCTGCTCCAGGGCATGGACTTCCTGGAGCTGTACCGGCGCCACGGATGCGTGCTCCAGCAGGGCGGCTCCGACCAGTGGGGCAACCTGACGGCCGGCCTCGACCTGATCCACCGGGTCGAGCCGGGTGCGGTCGTGCACGCGATGGCGACCCCCCTGATGGTCAAGGCGGACGGCACCAAGTTCGGCAAGACCGAGGGCGGGGCCGTCTGGCTGGACCCGCAGATGACCACGCCGTACGCGTTCTACCAGTTCTGGCTGAACGTGGACGACCGGGACATCTCCACCTACATGCGGATCCTGTCCTTCCAGAGCCGTGAGGAGCTGGAGGCGCTGGAGGCGCAGACCGCCGAGCGGCCGCAGGCGCGTGCCGCGCAGCGGGCGCTGGCGGAGGAGCTGACCACGCTGGTGCACGGCGCCGACCAGTGCGCGGCCGTGATCGCCGCGTCGAAGGCGCTGTTCGGGCAGGGCGATCTGGCGGAGCTGGACGAGGCCACGCTGGCCGCGGCCCTGTCGGAGCTGCCGCACGCCAAGGTCGCGGAGCCCGGCCTGGTCGTGGACCTGCTGGCGGAGACCGGTCTGGTCGCGAGCAAGTCGGCCGGCCGGCGGACCGTGAAAGAGGGCGGCGCCTACGTGAACAACGCGAAGGTGACGGCCGAGGACGCGGTCCCCGCGAAGGAGGACCTGCTGCACGGGCGCTGGCTGGTGCTGCGCCGCGGCAAGAAGAACCTGGCGGCGGTCGAGGTCACCGGCGCCTGACGGCTCCGGGGCGGACGCCCGGTACGGAACACGGCGGAGGGGCCGGTGCGGACATGGTCCGGCCGGTCCCTCCGCCGCGTTCCGGGGCGCCGCGCTAGGTCATCTCGCGCCTGCCGCCCCGCATCGCCTTGTAGACCATCTCGCCGAGCGCGACGAGGACGACCGCGCCGACGAGCTGGAGCAGGTGGCGGGTCCAGTCGATGCCCCGGGTGTCGGCGACCCCGATCCAGGTGGCGACGGCGTTGCCGAGGACACCGCCGATGATGCCCATGAGGGTGGTCAGCCAGAGGGGCTGGTGCTGCTTGCCCGGCAGGATCGCCCGGGCTATCAGGCCCAGCACGAAACCGACGATGATCGCCCACAACCAGTGCATGTCGAGCCTCCTCCTGGCGCGTTGTGCGCACGTGGGCCCAGTCTCGGCCCGTTCGGCGTACCGCGCATTTCGGGCGGCACCGTTCGGGGGAACCCCCTCTCCTCGCGGCCGGGGAGGCGGCGTACGGTGGGAGGGGTCCGGGCCGGGGAGCGTCCGGCGGGTGATCGGGTGGTGGAGTGTGGAACGGACGAAGCGACAGAAGCGGAACGGGGCCGAGGTCTTCCGGATCACCGGCGCGCGGATGGGCCTCGCCGAGGACGTCCGGGGCCGTCAGCGCCGCTACGTGATCTCGATGGTCATCAGGACCTTGTCGGTCATCGCGACGGTGCTGTTGTGGAACGTGCAGCGGCCGGTGGCGATCGTGACGCTGGTCGCGGGGGCCCTGCTGCCCTACGTCGCCGTGGTCATCGCGAACGCGGGGCGCGAGTCGGCGCCCTCGCTGCCCTCGCACTTCATTCCGGCTCCGGTGCTGCCCGCGCTGGAAGCGGGAAACCTCAGGAAAAGCTCAGATCAATCATGAAGTTCCGGTGCACCGTACCGGGTCCTGCGTGACATACTGCCTACGCGCTCCGCATCCCCCGTCGGAGCGACGGACCGACGCCGGGCAGCTCCCCCCGTGGCTGCTCGGCGTCGCCCTTCCGCTCCGGCGGTTTGTAGGGTTGAGGCGTGACCTCCCCTGAGACCGACACCCCCACCTGTTCCGCCAAGGGCTGCCGCGAAGCGGCCGTCTGGGTACTGGCGTGGAACAACCCGACGCTGCACACGCCCGAGCGCCGCAAGACCTGGCTGGCGTGCGAGGAGCACCGCGAACACCTCTCCCAGTTCCTGGGTGTCCGCGGCTTCCTCAAGGACGTCGTGAAGCTCGGCGAGTGGGTGCAGCCGGAGGGCTCGGAGCGCGCACGCTGAAGCCCCCGCCGGCCGCCGGCCGCCCCTAGCCGCCGATCGCGGACATGGGGCGGTCGGGCTGCAGGAAGGACGGGTCGTCAAGACCGGATCCGGCCTTCTTGCCCCACATCGCCAGCTTCCACAGCCGGGCGATCTCCTCGTCCGGGGCGCCCGAGCGCAGGGCGGCGCGCAGGTCCGATTCCTCGGTGGCGAACAGGCACGTACGGACCTGGCCGTCGGCCGTGAGCCGCGTACGGTCGCAGGCTCCGCAGAAGGGGCGGGTGACCGAGGCGATGACGCCGACGGTGGCCGGGCCGCCGTCGACCACCCAGCGCTCGGCCGGGGCGGAGCCGCGTTCGTCGGCGCCCTCCTCGGTGAGCGTGAAGCGGGTCCGCAGCGACTGGAGGATGTCGCCGGCGGTGATCATGCCCTCGCGCTTCCAGCCGTGCTGGGCGTCGAGGGGCATCTGCTCGATGAAGCGGAGCTCGTACTCGTTCTCCACGGCCCAGGCCAGCAGGTCGGGAGCCTCGTCGTCGTTCAGTCCGGGCATCAGCACGGCGTTGACCTTCACGGGGGTCAGGCCGGCCTCGCGGGCCGCGGCCATGCCCTCGATGACGTCCTTGTGCCGGTCCCGGCGGGTGAGGGTCTTGAAGACCTCGGGCCGCAGGGTGTCCAGCGAAACGTTCACTCGGTCGAGGCCGGCGGCCTTGAGTGCCTGCGCGGTGCGCTTGAGGCCGATGCCGTTGGTGGTCAGCGACATCTTGGGGCGCGGCTCCAGGGCCGCGCACTGCTCGACGATCCCGACCAGGCCGGGACGGAGCAGCGGCTCGCCGCCGGTGAAGCGGACCTCGGTGATGCCGAGCCGGGTGACGGCGATGCGGATCAGGCGGACGATCTCGTCGTCGCTGAGCAGGTCGGACTTCCCCAGCCACTGCAGTCCCTCTTCGGGCATGCAGTAGGTACAGCGGAGGTTGCACCGGTCGGTGAGCGAGACGCGCAGGTCAGTGGCCACGCGGCCGTAGGTGTCGAGAAGCACTGTGGGCCCCCTCCCCTGTCCGGATCTGTAGAGGTTTCGATGATTCGAGCCTACGCGACGCGTGTTACATCCAGTCGTGCCCGAACGGACGAGACGCAGTGTGGCCGCGTCGTACGGAAGTACGACGCGGCCACACTGCGTGTTCGTGTGATGTCAGTGCGCGCCCGTTCCGGTGAGGGAGCGGACTTCCAGCTCGGCGAACTTCTGCGGGTCCGCCTTCTCCTTGGACAGGACGGTGCCCAGCCAGCCCAGCAGGAAGCCGAGCGGGATGGAGATGATGCCCGGGTTCTCCAGCGGGAACCAGTAGAAGTCGGCGTCCTTGAACATCGAGGTGGGCTTCCCGGAGACGACCGGGGAGAAGAGCACCAGGCCGACCGCCGAGACCAGGCCGCCGTAGATGGACCAGAGCGCGCCCTGGGTGCTGAAGCGCTTCCAGAAGAGGCTGTAGAGGATGGTCGGCAGGTTGGCCGACGCGGCGACGGCGAAGGCGAGGGCGACCAGGCCGGCGACGTTCAGGTCGCGGGCGAGCGCGCCGAGGCCGATGGCGACGGCGCCGATGACCACGGTGGACCAGCGGGCCGCGCGCACCTCCTCCTTCTCGGTGGCCTTGCCCTTGCGGATGACGTTGACGTACAGGTCGTGCGCGAAGGACGAGGACGAGGCCAGGGTGAGGCCCGCGACCACGGCGAGGATGGTGGCGAAGGCGACCGCGGAGATCACGGCGAGCAGGACCGCGCCGCCGGTGGAGCCGGCCCCGCCGCCGATCTCCTGGGCCAGCAGCGGGGCCGCGGTGTTGCCCGCCTTGTTCGAGGCCAGGATGTCGTCCCGCTTGAGCAGCGCCGCGGCACCGAAGCCCAGGGCGATGGTCATCAGGTAGAAGGCGCCGATGATGCCGATGGCCCAGTTCACGGACTTGCGGGCGGCCTTGGCGGTGGGCACGGTGTAGAAGCGGATCAGGATGTGCGGCAGGCCGGCGGTGCCGAGGACCAGGGCCAGGCCCAGCGAGATGAAGTCCAGCTTGGTGAGCGAGTCCTTGCCGTACTTGAGCCCCGGCTCGAGGAACTTGGTGCCCTGGCCGCTGTTCTCGGCGGCCTGTCCGAGCAGCGCGGAGATGTTGAAGTTGAACTTCACCAGCACCAGGAAGGTGATCAGCAGGGCGCCCGCGATGAGCAGGACGGCCTTGATCATCTGGACCCAGGTGGTGCCCTTCATCCCGCCGATCGTCACGTACACGATCATCAGGACGCCGACCAGCGCGACGACCGCGACCTTGCCGCCGTCGCTGGTGATGCCGAGGAGCAGCGAGACGAGCACGCCGGCGCCGGCCATCTGGGCGAGCAGGTAGAAGATCGACACCACGATGGTGGAGGTGCCCGCGGCGGTACGGACGGGCCGCTGGCGCATCCGGTACGCGAGGACGTCGCCCATC
This sequence comes from Streptomyces sp. NPDC048270, assembly GCF_040652335.1. Classification (NCBI taxonomy): domain Bacteria; kingdom Bacillati; phylum Actinomycetota; class Actinomycetes; order Kitasatosporales; family Streptomycetaceae; genus Streptomyces; species Streptomyces sp. NPDC048270. Next base: position 134,255 of record NZ_JBEZLV010000014.1, on the reverse strand, counting down.
GTGTAGCGGCCGGAGTTGCGCAGCGGCTCGGCGACGAGCAGCAGCGCCACCAGCCAGGCGACGAGGAAGCCGATGGAGTAGAGGAAGCCGTCGTAGCCGAAGAGGGCGATGGCTCCGGCGATGCCGAGGAAGGACGCGGCGGACATGTAGTCGCCGGAGATGGCGAGGCCGTTCTGGAAGCCGGTGAACTGGCGGCCGCCGGCGTAGAAGTCGGCGGCGTCCTTGGTCTGGCGGCCGGCCCAGATCGTGATGATCAGGGTGGCGACGACGAACAGGCCGAACAGGGTGATGATCAGCGGGCGGTGCTCGGAGGCGCCGGCGGCCATCGTGGTCGTCGCGGTCGTGGTGAGGTGGAGCGTGCCGCTCACTTGCCGCCCTCCATCCGCGCCTTGATGGCCGAGGCCTTGGGGTCGAGCTTGGCGGCGGCGTGCCGCGAGTACAGCCAGGCGATCAGGAAGGTCGTGCCGAACTGGGCGAGGCCGAGCACGAAGGCGATGTTGATGTTGCCGAAGAGCTTGGTCCCCATGAAGCCGCCCGCGTAGCTGGACAGCAGCACGTAGAGCAGGTACCAGGCGATGAAGGCCACGGTGAGCGGGAAGGCGAAGGACCGGTAGGAGCGGCGCAGTTCGGCGAACTCGGCACTCTGCTGGACGGTTGCGAACTCTTCGGCCGTGGGGCCGGGACTCGCCTGGGGCGTTCCCGTGCTGCCGGGCGGCGGCGCTGCTTCGGTGGTCACGGGGGGCTCTCCTTGTGACGCGGGTGCGGTGGGGACGACGGACAAAACAACCTCCGTGTGGGGGACGGTGGCGCTGAAGGCCCCCTGTCAACGGCACGGCCGGCGCGTCGGGACGGTTCAACACCTGGCGTTTCTTTGAGAACTGATTTCTCGAACTGATGGCGGAATGGGGAACACCGGCACTAGGTTCCCCATGTCATGAACCCGTCCGCCGTGACCACGTCCGGACGGGCTTCTTTTCAAGGATGATGTGGAGAACCCATGGCTCATCTGGGATCCGGCCGCCGGCGTGCTCTCGCCGTACCGGTCGGCCTGGCGCTCACCGCGTCGCTCGCCTTCCTGCCCTCCGTCTCGGCCTCGGCCGCGCCGCTGGGCAACACGGCGGACGCGGCAACGGCTTCGAGGGCGGAGACCACCGGCCCCAAGCTGTCGTACGTGGCGAACCTCAACGCGTATGCCACGGTGAAGGCGGCGAAGAAGGCCATCGAGCGGGCCGGCGGAACGGTGGTGACGGCCTATGAGCAGATCGGGGTCATCGTCGCGCACTCCCAGAACCCCGACTTCGCCAAGCAGCTGCGGGCCAACCGCGGCCTGTTCGTCTCGGTCGGCGCCACCCGTACGGCCCCCCTCCAGGCGGTGCAGACGACGGACGAGGGCACGACGCAGCAGCTGAGCGCGGCGGACGCCGCCAAGGCGGCCGCGGCGGCCCAGGAGGGTCAGGAGCCGCTGGAGCCCAACCAGTGGGATCTGCGGACGATCAAGGCCGACCAGGCTCACAAGATCAACGATGGCAGCCAGAACGTCACCGTGGGCGTCATCGACACAGGTGTCGACGACACTCACCCCGATCTGGCACCGAACTTCTCCAAGGAGCAGTCGGCCAACTGCGTCGGCGGCGTCGCGGACACCTCCGAAGGCGCCTGGCGTCCCTACCCGGACGGCAGCGACCACGGCACGCACGTGGCCGGCACCATCGCGGCCCCGCGCAACGGCATCGGTGTCAGCGGTGTCGCGCCCGGCGTCAAGGTCGCCGCGATCAAGGTGAGCGAGCCCGGGACCAGCCTCTTCTTCACCGAGGCGGTCGTCTGCGGCTTCATGTTCGCCGCCGAGAAGGGGATCGAGGTGACCAACAACAGCTACTACGTCGACCCCTGGCTCTACAACTGCAAGTCGGACGACGACCAGAAGGCGCTGGTGGAGGCCATCGGCCGGGCCACCAAGTACGCCGAGCGCAAGGGCACGCTCCACGTGGCCTCGGCCGGCAACTCCGACCACGACCTCGCCGCGGACTCGATCCTGGACGACTCCAGCCCGAACGACACCACCCCGGGGCCCCGCACCATCGACCCCAGGGTCTGCCTGGACCTGCCCACCCAGCTGCCGGGTGTGGTGACGGTCTCGGCGACCGGCGACCAGGGCCTGCGCTCGTACTACTCCAGCTACGGCCTCGGCGTCGTGGACGTCGCCGGCCCGGGCGGCGACAAGTGGCAGATACCGGCCACGCCGGACGCGAACGGCCGGGTGCTGTCCACCGTCCTGGGCGGCGGGTACGGCTACAAGCAGGGCACCTCGATGGCCGCCCCGCACGTCGCGGGCGTCGCGGCGCTGCTCAAGAGCGCCCACCCGTCGGCCACGCCCTCGCAGCTCCAGGCGATGCTCAAGAGCCAGGCCACGAAGGCGCCCTGCCCGGCGCAGATCTACAACGCCGCGGGCACCCTCGTCGACGCCACCACCTGCGAGAGCAAGTGGGGCCAGACGGGCTACTACGGCTACGGCGTCGTCGACGCGCTGAAGGCCGTCAAGTAACCGGCCGGCACACCGGCTGAAACGCGGAAGGGCCGGGCGGGGACCATCCCGCCCGGCCCTTCTGCGTACCGGCCGTCAGGGCGTGATCATCACCTTGAGCGCACTGCGGTCGTCCATCGCGCGGTAGCCCTCCGGGACCTCGTCCAGGGACACCGCCCGGTCGAAGACCGGCGACGGGTCGATGGCTCCGCTGAGCACGTCCTCGAGCAGCTCCGGGATGTAGGCCCGGACCGGTGCCACGCCCCCGCGCAGGGTGATGTTGCGGTCGAACATCACGCCGAGGTCGAGACCGGTGCCGCTGCCGTGCGGCACGCCGACGTAGCCGACGGCCCCGCCGTCGCGGGTGATGTTCACGGCGGTGCGCATGGACTGCTCCGTGCCGACCGCCTCGATGACGGCGTGCGCGCCCTGGCCGCCGGTGAGCTCGCGGACGGCCGCCTCGGCGGCCTCCCCGCGCTCGGCGACGACGTCGGTGGCCCCGAAGAGCTTGGCGATGTCCGTACGGGCGGCGTGGCGGCCCAGCGCGATGATCCGCTCGGCGCCGAGGCGCTTGGCGGCGAGGACACCGCACAGGCCGACGGCGCCGTCGCCGACCACGGCGACCGTGGAGCCCTTGCGCACGCCCGCGCCCAGCGCGGCGTGGTGGCCGGTGCCCATGACGTCGGAGAGCGCGAGCAGCCCGGTCAGCAGGTGGTCGTCGGAGACGGCCTCGGCCGGCAGCTTCACCAGGGTGCCGTCGGCGTGCGGGACGCGGACGGCCTCGCCCTGGCCGCCGTCGTGGCCGACCGAGCCCCAGAAGCCGCCGTGCGCGCAGGAGGTGTAAAGGCCTTCGGAGCAGTAGTCGCAGGTGCCGTCGGACCACATGAAGGGCGCGACGACCAGGTCCCCGGCGCGCAGGCCGGAGACGGCGGAGCCGGTCTCCTCGACCACGCCGAGGAACTCGTGGCCGATCCGCTGGCCGGGCTGTCGGGCGGCCTCGCCGCGGTAGGCCCACAGGTCGCTGCCGCAGATGCAGGCGCGCAGGACGCGGACGACGGCGTCCTCGGGGCGCTGGATCGCAGCGTCGGGCACCTCCTCCACGCGGATGTCGTGCGGGGCGTGGATGACGGTGGCGCGCATGGTGGTGCAGTCCTCCGGCTAGGGGGTCGTTCAGTCTTGTATGACCTGCCTACCGTACGCCTGCGTCCGGGCGAGCGCGCCGGTGGCCAGCAGGTACTGGGCGGCCAGGTAGGTCGCCATGATCCAGAAGTCGGGCCGGGGCAGCTGCGGCCACGCGGCGACCCCGGTCGCGATGAGCGTGTCCGAGATCAGGAACAGCGCCCCGCCGATCCCGGCCCGCGGCCCGAGGGCGCTGGAGCGGAAGGCCATCGCCGTGAGCAGCAGGCTGTACCCGGCGACGGGGATGCGCAGATCGGCCGGGAGGTCCGGCCACATCAGGCCGACGGTGCCGAGCAGGGCGAGCAGGTACGCGCCGCCGAGCAGCGGGTTGGCCGGGCGCCGGCCGAAGAGCACGAGGTAGCAGACGTGCCCGACGGCGAAGGAGCCCATGCCGATCAGGAAGGCGGCCTCGGCGTCGAAGAGCAGGGCGAGGTCCCCGCCCCAGCCGAACAGCAGGGCGGCGACCAGCAGGCGGGGGGCGCCGCGCGTGATCACGTAGGCCACCAGCAGCGGCATCAGCAGGGGTTTGGCGAGGACGTGCCCGAGGTTCCAGTCGGCGAGCAGCGAGCCGAGGTCGACGGCGGCGGCCGCGGCGAAGGCGCCGAGCAGCGCGCGGGAGCCGGGGGCGCCGGCGCGCCCGGCGGGTACGGGGCGGGCCCAGGACGGCGTACGGGACTCGGCGGCGCTCACGCGGCGTGCTCCGACTCCGGGGCGGAGGCGGGCGCGGGCGGGGCGGCGTAGGCGGCAGCGGCAGCAGACTCGGCGGCGGGAGCGGCGGGCGGGACGGCAGCGGCAGCAGACGTGGGAGCAGCGGGCGGGGCGGCAGCGGTGGGCGGGGCCGGCTGCCAGCCGGGGCCGCGGAAGACCCGCCCGGCGCGCTCGCGCCAGCTGCTCGCGGCACGCACGTCACGGGCGATGGCGGCGTACTCGTGCGTGGCCACGCGCAGCGGGTTGTGGGTGCCGATGTTCTTGGTGAGCCCGTAGACGGGCCGCTCCGTCTCCCCCACCCAGGAGCCGAACATCCGGTCCCAGACGATCAGGATCCCGCCGAAGTTGCGGTCCAGGTACCCGCCCTGGGAGGCGTGGTGCACGCGGTGATGGGAGGGGGTGTTGAACACGTACTCGTAGGCCCGGGGCAGTTTCCCGATGCGCTCGGTGTGTACCCAGAACTGGTACAGCAGGTTGATGCCGTAGCAGAACGGGATCGCCGCGGGGTGCACCCCGAGGGCCACCATCGGCAGGTAGAACCACCAGGTCGTGGCGCTGGTCCAGGGCTGGCGCAGGGCGGTGGTCAGGTTGAACCGCCGGCTGCTGTGGTGGACCACGTGGCAGGCCCACAGGATGCGGATGACGTGGTGGAGGCGGTGCTGCCAGTAGTAGAGGAAGTCCTGGACGAGCAGCATCAGCAGCACGGTCCACCACAGGAACGGCACCCGCAGCGGGGTGAGTTCGTAGACCGCGGTGAACACCGCGACGACCGGGATCTTCCAGAGCAGGTCGAACCCGATGCTGCCGAGCCCCATCGTGACGCTGGTGACCGCGTCCTTCGTGTCGTACCCGGCGGCGTCCTCGTCGGGATGGAGCCGGTAGCTGACCACCTCGATGACGGTGAGCAGCACGAAGGCGGGTATGGACCACAGCACGACATCGGGCAGGTTCGGCATGTGGGCACCATAGAGGCGGCCTCAGGGGTGCCGCTAGGGGTTGTTACCGATCGGTATCCATCGGGGTTACCGACGGTTCGGGGAGGGTGGGGGATGACGGGTTTCGAGATGGTTCTCTTACGGGTGGCGGGCACGGCGGCGGGGGCGCTGCTGAAGTCCCTCCTGTCGCGGGCCCCCGGCGCGGGCCTGACGGCCGACCCGGCGCGGCCGGCCCCGCGCTGGCGCCGCCCCGCGCAGCTCGGCGACGGGGAGGTACGGGAGCTGACGCACATCCTGGCGGCGCGGCTGGGCCCCGCGTGCGCCTCTCTCCCGGCCCACGAACGCCTGGCCGCCCTCGACGCGGTCGGCGACGCCTTCGCCGCGCTCGGCCCGCTGGACGCGGAGGCCCTCTTCGCGGCGGACCTGGACCCGGCGACCCTGGCCGCGGCCGTGCCCCGGCCCCCGGCCGGCCTCGCACCGACCGCCGAGGCCCTGTACGGGCGGCTGGTCCGGCTGTGCTGCGCGCACGCGGTGGAGTACGCGACGACCCTGCCGGGGTTCGGAGCGCGGGCGGATGTGGAACTGGTGCGGCGCACCGGGGAGCTGGCGCGGGCCGTGGACCGGCTGGGCGACCGGTCCGACGGCGCCGCATACGCCTTCGAGGAGCGCTACGCCCGCTACGTCGCCGACACCCACGGCCGCCTCCAGCTCTTCGGCCTCACCCTCAGCCGCTCCCGCCAGGAGTGGCCGCTGGACATGGCCTACATCAGCCTGGCGGTGAGCGGTGAGCAGCAGCTGATTCCGGGCGCGCCCGGGATGCACCAGACCTCGCTCCGGGCGGAGCAGGTGCTCGGCGCGTCCAACCGGGTCCTGCTGCGCGGCCCGGCGGGCTCCGGGAAGTCGACCCTTGTCCAGTGGCTGGCCCTGAACTCGGCCCGGCAGGCCGATGGCCTGTGGAGCACGTGCGTCCCCTTCGTACTGCGGCTGCGGGCGTTCACGGCTTCCGGCGAGCTGCCGCTGCCCGAGGACTTCCTGCGCGCCGGCGGGGTCCCGCTGTCGGCTCCGCCCGGGTGGGTGGAGGGGCTCATGCTCAGCGGCCGGGCGCTGGTCCTGGTCGACGGTGTGGACGAGGTCCCGCAGCGGCTGCGCGCCCGCACCGAGGCCTGGCTGCGCTCGCTCGTCTCCGCCTTCCCGAAGGCCCGGTGCGTGGTGACGACGCGGCCGTCCGCGGTCCCCGAGGACTGGCTCGCCGGCCTGGGCTTCGCCACTCACACGATGCTGCCGATGGAGCAGAAGGACATCCAGGCCTTCGTCGCCCACTGGCACGCGGCGGCCCGGGCGGAGGGGCTGGAAGTCGACGCGTACGAGGCCGCCCTGCTGGAGGCGGTCGCCTCCCGGCGGGATCTGGCCCGGCTGGCCACCAACCCCCTGATGTGCGCGCTGCTCTGCGCCCTGAACCAGGACCGCCGCATGCAACTCCCCCGGGCCCGCAAGGAGCTGTACGACGCCGCGCTGGACATGCTGCTGGTCCGCCGGGACACGGAACGGGAGATCAGCGGCGTCGAGGGGGTCTACCTGACCCGCGACGAGCAGATCGCGCTGCTCCAGCGGCTGGCATACTGGCTGATCCGCAACGGGCAGGTGGAGGCGGGCCGCGGCGAGGCCGTCGAGATGATGAGCGAGTGGCTGGGCTCGATGCAGCAGGTGCGGGCGCAGGGCGGTGCGGAGCAGGTCTTCACCCACCTGCTGATCCGAAGCGGGCTGCTCCTGGAACCGGTACCGGGCTCGGTGGTCTTCGTCCACCGCACGTTCCAGGACTACCTGGGTGCCAAGGCGGCGGTGGAGTCGCGGGACTTCGGCGTGCTGGTGACGAACGCCCACGACGACACTTGGGACGACGTGGTCCGCATGGCGGTGGGCCACGCCCGCCCGGACGAGCGCACCCGCATCCTGCGCGGCCTGCTGCGCCGGGCCGACAAGGTCAAGGGCGTCCGCAACCGGCTGGTGCTGCTGGCAGCGGCCTGCCTGGAGCACGCCCCGGAGCTGGATCGCGACGTGTCGGCGGCGGTACTGGACCGCACCGCCGAACTCCTGCCGCCGCGCGGCCCGGAACAGGCCGAGGAACTGGCCAGGGCCGGCGAACTGGTGCTTGACCTGCTGCAGACACCGTCGGACGCGGCCGACGAGCTGGAGGTGGCCGGGACCATCCGCACGGCCGCACTTATCGGGGGTGAGCGCGCCCTGGCGGTGATCCGCCGGTTCCGCGCGGAGACCCGCCTGAAGCCGGCCGTGGAACTGGACGAAGCCTGGAGTCGCTTCGACGCCAGGATGTACGCCGAGGCAGTGCTCGCCGACGCGACCCTGGGGCACGGGCCGCTGTCCCTGCGGACACCGGAACAGCTCGCATGCATGGACGGGCTCGGGCAGTACGAGGATCTGCGCCTGTTCGAGCCCCGCGAGATTCCCGTGGAGATCGCCAGGCGGCCCGGGCTGCGGGGTTTGACGGTGGTGAACGCTCCCGAGCTGACCGACCTCGGCCCCCTGGCCGCCGCCTCGCGGCTGAAGTACCTCTACCTGTCCGCCTGTACGAGTCTGATCGACCTGGGCCCCCTGGCGGACCTGGGGTTGGAGCGCCTGTTCACGTTCGGCAGCCGTCAGGTCTCGCTGGGGGTTCTGGAGCGCCTAGGGAGCCTCGTCTCCCTGGGCCTCTCGTCGCTCGACGGGCGGCGGTGCGTGGGAGACCTGCCGGGTTCGGCCGCGCTGACCACCCTCTACCTCTTCGAAGGCTCGGAGGAAGCGTCCCTCGACGGTCTGGAACGCTGGCCGGACCTGGACTTCCTGACCCTCACCGGCAATCGTCAGGGGCACCAGTTGCGCGACATGCGGCAGGTGCCCGACCTCGCATTCCTCCAAATGATCCATCGCGACGATCTGGACCCCGCCGAACTGCTCCGGTTCCCCCGGCTGAAGACCCTCTACCTGTCTGACTGCCGGATCGCCTCCGGGGTCGACGTCTGGCGGGAGCTGACCGAGCTGCACACCCTCTCGTTCAACGTCTGCGGCACGGTCGACCTCACCCCCCTCGCCGGCATGCCCGAACTGACCGTCCATGTACTCGGGGGTACGGAACTGCTCGGCGGCGAGCTGTTCCCGCCGGGGCGGATCACGTACACGCCGTGAACCGCCCCACAGGAACGCGTCACCAGACCCGGACCGACCCCCCCTTCGCGAAGGCCGGGCTGGTCGCCCCCGGCGGGACCTGCGTCAGTGGTTCGGCGATCTCCGTGACCAGCGGTCCGTGCTTGGCCGCGAGCGCGTCCAGCAAGGGGAGGTCGAAGCCGTAGACACGGGCCGCGTTGCCGCCCACCATCGCGGCGACCTCGGCCCGCGGGAGGCCCGCGTAGGCGATGCGGAGGCCTTCGCGGGAGAAGGGGGTCGTGCCCTCGTCGTGGGGGTAGTCGCTGCCCCACATGATCTTGTCGAGGCCGATCCGCTCCCGCAGCGGGACCTCGTGGGGGCGCATGAAGCTCGCTCCCACGAAGCAGTTGTCGCGCCAGACCTCGCCCGGGCCCCTGCCCATCGAATCGGCGAGCCCCGCCCCGAACTTGGACTCGGCCGTGGCGGAGGCCGCCACCAGCCGGCGGTGGTAGTAGTCCAGCATCTCCAGGACACCCGGGATCCAGCCGGAGCCCTGCTCCGTCAGGACCAGCCGGAGACCCGGGTGGCGGCGGAAGGCGCCGCCGAAGATCAGGTGCCACAGGGCGCGGTGCGAGAACCAGGTGGTCTCGACCATGAACACCGCGCGGGCGGCGGGTTCGTCGCCCAGGGGCGGCGAGGCCGAACCGCCGTGGTGGTTGACCGGCACGTCCAGCTCGGAGCACACCGCCCAGATCGGGTCGTACGCGGCCGAGTAGAGCTCGGGGACCGTGGAGCCGGGCGGCACGCCGGGCAGCAGGATGCCGCCCGTCAGCCCCGCCTCCTTCGTGCGGCGGATCTCCTGCACCGCCGCGTCCACGTCGTTGAGGAGGATCTGCACCACGCCCGCCCGCCGACCCGGCGCGTCCGCGCAGAAGTCCGCCAGCCAGCGGTTGTGCGCCTGGAGCCCCGCCCACCGCATCTCGTACTCGGCGGCCGTCGGGGGCTGGGCCATCAGCGAGGCCTTGGGGAAGAACGGCGGGATGGTGTTGGGGAAGACGACCTCGGCGACGATGCCGTCGGCCTCCAGTTCCGCCAGGCGCCGCGCCGAGTTCCAGTTCCGGTCGGCCGTGTCAGCGAGGAGGTCCTCGTACGGGTTCACGTAGGTGGCGGCCCAGGCGTCGAACGCGTCGTGGTAGCGCTTCTCCAGGTACGGCTTGTAGTCCAGCAGGTCGGCGCCGGCGTGGCAGTCCGCCGAGATCACGGTGTAGCGGTCCTGCGTCACCGCGACACCCCCAGGACCGGGAACTCGTTGTCCGTCAGCCAGTGCCGGCCCACCTCGCGGGAGCGGGCCCAGGAGGCCTCCACCGCCGCCTGGTCCGGGGACTGGCCCAGCTCGGCGGGGGTGGGGCCGATCCGGCGGGCCACGGGTGCGAGCTTGTCCGTGTCGAAGCCGAAGACCTCGGCGGCCGCCAGCCCCAGCATCCGGCGGGTCTCGGCCACCGGGATGTCGTGGAAGGTCCTGCGCAGCCAGTTCCGGGTGTCGGGCCAGGTGCCCTCGGGGTGCGGGAAGTCCGAGCCCCACAGGATGTTGTCCACGCCGATCTCGTAGCGCTGGGCCAGTTCCCGGCGCTTGGTGTTCGTCGCGCAGACGAAGACCTGCCGGTCCAGGTACTCGCTCGGCGGGCGCTTCAGCTCCGCGAAGGGCGAGAGCTTCTTGCCGCCGTGGGCGCCGAGGTAGAGGCGGTCCATGAACCACAGCTGGTTGGGCAGCCACCAGCAGCCCGACTCGGCCACGCCGAAGCGCAGCCCCGGGTGCCGCTCGAAGACCCCGGACCAGAGCAGGAACCACAGCGGCCGGGCGGGCCACCAGGTGACCTCGGAGACGTAGATGCCGAGGTGGTCGCCGTACTCGTGGCGGGGCGCGGCCCCGGAGTGGGTGACGATCGGCATCGCCGTCTCGGCGGCGGCCGCCCAGACCGGGTCGTAGCGGCGGTCGTGGTAGGGCGCCTTGTCCACCCACATGGAGGGGATCATCAGGGCGCCAAGCCCGGACTCCTTGGCCCGGTGGATCTCGGCGACGACCCTGTCCGGCTCCCCGGTGATGGGCAGCAGGGCGACACCGCAGTGCCTCTCGGGGTTCTGCGAGACGAACTCGGCGAGCCAGCGGTTGTGCGCCTGCGCGCCCGCCATGCCGAGTTCCGGGTCCTGGTCGCCGGAGAGGCCGAGGCCCACCCCGAAGGGGGCCGCGGTCTGGCTGTCGACGGCGTCCGCGTCGGGGAAGACGACCTCGGCGGCCACCCCGTCGCCGTCGAGTTCCTTCAGGCGCTGTCCGGCGTCCCAGCCGCCCCTGAGCCCTTCCTCGTGGTCGTGGAACCACTTCTCGGCGAAGGCCTCGTTGCGGACGCCCAGCCGGGTGGCCTCCTCGCGCCGGGCGTCGCGCTGGCCGAGGAACTCGTCGAACTGCGGGTGGAAGCGGGAGTCCAGGTACGGGCGGTACCGCTCGGTGGGCAGGCCCGCGTGGCAGTCGGAGGAGATGATCAGGTACGGGTCTTCGTACGGTGTGTCGCTCACGGCAGGTGTGTCACTCACGGCGGACGCTCCTCAGTCGAGGATGAAGCTCTCCAGGTAGGCGGGGTCGGCGCGGTCGAGCATCGACTGCGACCGGGCGCGGATCTGCCGGTCGCTGTGCTCGCTCGGCGGCAGCATCCAGAAGCGGTCGGCGCGGATGCCGTCGACGACGTGCTCCGCGACCTCCTCGACCGGGGTGAACTCCACCTCGTGGCCGGCCTGCTTCATCGCGGCCTCGTACTGGTCGAGGCTGCGGTACGGGGTCTTGCGCGGGCGCTGCTTCGCGTACCGCTCGGGCCGGTTGCGGTGGGACTCCCACAGGCCGGTGCGCAGCATGTGCGGTCCGGGGAAGAGGACGGAGGCGCCGACGGCGGCGCCCTCCGCCTTGAGGTGGGCGTACAGGGACTCGGTCATGGTGACCACGGCCGCCTTGGTGACGGCGTAGACGGAGGCGGTGGGGAGCGGGGCGATGCCGCCGTCGCCGGAGGAGGTGTTGACGACGTGCCCCGGCTCGCCGGCCGCGATCATGCGGGGGACGAAGGCCTGGATGCCGTGGAAGACCCCCCATACGTTGACGGAGAAGGCCCACTTCCAGTCATTGGGGTCGTGCTCCCACATCCGGCCCTCGGCGCCCGAGCCGACGCCGGCGTTGTTGCAGAGCACGTGGACCGCGCCGAAGGCCTCGTAGGCGGCGTCGGCGAGGGAGAGCACGGACTCGCGCTCGCTCACGTCGACGAGTCTGGCGAGCACCTGGGCCCCGTCCGCGGCGAGCTCGTCGGCGGCCTTGCGCAGGGCGGCTTCCTCCACGTCGGCGAGGACCACCTTCAGTCCCTCGGCGGCGAAGCGGCGGGCCATGGCGAGGCCGATCCCGCCGGCGGCTCCGGTGACGACGGCCACCTGTCCCGGTTCGAGTCGCACGTCACACACTCCCCTCGGGCGGCCCGTCCAGGATCTGCATCGGGTCGTCGTAGCGCTGGTGGATGTACGGGAGCAGGGCCTGGGCGCTGACGCGCTCGACGACCCGGCCCCTCTGGTCGGTGGTCTTCTCGCCGATGGTGATCTCCACGATCCGGCGGACGGGGAGGTCGGCGACGGGGTCGAACATGGACTCGCGGAGCACCACGTCACCGGTGATGTGCTCCAGCTTGCGGACCTTCTCGTTCCGGGTGCAGTGCACGAGCACCGGGTCGGCGTCGAAGCCCGAACCGTCCACGGCGGGCAGGAACTTGAAGTAGAAGTCGGTCTTCTGGGTGGGCTCGGGCAGCGGCAGCTCGCGGTCGACGGCCCCGCGCACCTCGACGAACGCGATGCCGTGCCGGGCGAGGGAGGCCCGTATGACGAGGCCCTCGCGCTCGACGGTGACCTCGCCCAGCTTCTTCGGTTCGCCGAAGACCTCGCGGCCGCCGGTCAGGGCGCGCTCGTGGGTCATCGGCATGACCAGCGGGTACCAGCCCTCGACCCCGCCGTGCTGGGCGGCGACGGCCACCGAGCCGGCGCCGAGGGGATAGCCCGGCAGGTCGACCTTGCTGATGTTGGCCCGTACGAGGGGCCGGTCGGCCGGCTTGAGCGGCGGGGGCAGCACCGCCGCCACCACGTCCGGGTCGCTCTCCCAGACGGCCACCACCCCGGTGGACCAGATGTCGGGGAGCTTGGAACTCTTCTCGCGCGACGCCGCGATCTCGGCCTCGGTCCGCGCTCCGTACCGTACGCGTGCCATGAATCGCACCATCCCTCGGCTAGGGTGCAGTCGGTCCTGTAACACAGTTACACCGCTGACGATGAAGGGTAAAGACCCCTGCACGCACCAGAACTGACGGATCGACAGATGGGTGGACCCGGAGCCATGGCCAGAAGCACGCTGACCCGCGACGAGGTGCTGGACGCCGCCGCGTCCCTGGTCAAGCAGCACGGTCCGGCCGCCCTCACCATGCGCAAACTGGCCGCCGAGCTGGGCACCGCGGTGACCTCCATCTACTGGCACGTCGGCAACCGCGAGTCACTGCTCGACGCCCTCGTGCGGCGGACCGTCGAGGAGATGGGCGCGATCCGGCCCGTCGGCCGCACCCCGGCCGACCGGATCCTGTCGGTGGCCCGGACCCTGCGCCACGAACTGCGCGAGCGCCCGCACCTGATCGCGATGGTCCACGAACGCGGTCTCACCGAGCGGATGTTCCTGCCGGCGCAGCAGGCCCTGGTGCACGAGGTGCACGCCGCGGGGCTGCGCGGCACCCGGGCCGCCGACGCGGTGCGCGCGATCCAGTTCCAGATCGTCGGCTTCCTCCTCGTCGAGCGCAACCGCGAGCGCGCACCGGCCCAGTCCCCCGCCGAGAGCGAGCTGTGGGACCCGGTGGCCGCCCCCCACGATCCGGCGCTCGCCCGCGCGCTGGCCCGCCCGGCCGACCCGGAACGGCTGTTCCTCGTCTCCGTGCGGGCCTTGGTCCGCGCCCTGCTCGCGCCCCCCGCCCGCTAGGGCCCCGGTCGGGGGCGGGGGCATCGCGGCCACGGCTGTCGGTCGGGGCCGATATCCTCTGTGACCATGCTCGACGACCGTACGACCGCAGAGACGATGTGGCCGACCGCGTACCCACAGGGGTACGCGGTCGTCGACGTGGAGACCACCGGACTCGCTCGCGACGACCGGATAGTCTCCGCCGCCGTCTACCGGCTGGACGCGCAGGGCAACGTGGAGGACCACTGGTACACGCTGGTCAACCCGCAGCGCGATCCCGGGCCGGTGTGGATCCACGGCATCACCAGCGACATGCTCGGCGACGCCCCGCTCTTCAAGGACATCGCCGAGGAGTTCGCGGGCCGGCTCGCCGACCGGGTGCTGGTCGCGCACAACGCCATCTTCGACTGGCAGATGATCGCGCGGGAGTACGCGCGGGCCGCCGAGACCGCGCCGGTCCGTCAGCGGCTGTGCACCATCGCCCTGTCGAAGGAGCTGAACCTCCCGCTGCCCAACCACAAGCTCGAATCGCTCGCCGCGCACTTCGGCGTGGTCCAGCAGCGCGCGCACCACGCGCTCGACGACGCCCGGGTGCTGGCGGAGGCGTTCCGTCCGTCGCTGCACGCGGCCGCGCGGGACGGCGTACGGCTGCCCCTGCTGGAATGCCGGCCGCTGACGGAGTGGTCCGACTCCCCCGCCACCCCGCGGGTGGGCTACCAGGCCTCCTACCGGGGCGGCGGCTGGCGGCCCTCGCGCAAGCGGCCGCCGTGCCCGCACCCGAACCCGGGGCGCTACGAGGACGGCAAGCCGCTGAAGCAGGGCATGCGGATCGCCTTCTCCGGCGACACCTCCGTGGACCGGGAGCTGCTGGAGGACCGCGCGGTGGAGGCGGGCCTGCACATCGCGACGAGTGTGTCGCGGCTCACCAGCCTGCTGGTGACGAACGACCCCGACTCGGCGACCTCGAAGACGGTCAAGGCGAAGTCCTTCGGCACGCCGGTCGTCGACGAGGCCGCGTTCACCCAGCTGCTGCGGGACGTGGCGGCCGCGGCGCAGGACGCGGCCGCGGGGGACCCGGCCTCGGACGACGGCTCGGAGCACGGCTCTGGGCACGCCTCGGACCACGGCGCGCACGACGGCCCGGACCGCGCCGCGGACTGAGCGCGATTGCGCCGGGAGGGTGCAGGCGCCGCGACTCACCCCGGTGGATCTTGTTCCGGTCCGCCGCCGTGCGGAGCATGCGGCGCATGGCACGTTGTGAGGTCTGCGGAAACGATTACGGCATGTCGTTCGAGGTGCACGCGCAGGGCGCCGTGCACGTCTTCGACTGCTTCTCCTGCGCCATCCACCGCATGGCGCCCATCTGCGAGCACTGCCGGGTCCAGATCATCGGCCAGGGCGTCGAGGTCGAGGGGCAGTGGTTCTGCGGGGCGCACTGCGCCCGCGCGGAGGGGAAGGTGGGCGTCAAGGACCACGTCTGACACCCCGTCCCCGCACCCCGATCCCCCGCTCCCCTGCCCGCCCGGCCCCGGACGGCCACCCGGCCGCCCGGGGCCGACCCGCTGGGGGTACCGTCGTGGGCGTGTACCGCTTTGTGCTGACCCGGCAGTGGGTGTGCCTCACCCTCATCGCCCTCGTCCTCATCCCCGTGATGGTCAAGCTGGGGTTCTGGCAGTTCCACCGCCATGAGCACCGGGTCGCGCAGAACCACCTGATCGAGGAGAACCTGCGGGCGGCGCCGGTCCCCATGACCGAGGTCACCTCCCCCGGCCACCGCGTCCCCCGCGCGGACTTCTGGCGGGCGGTCACCGCGACCGGCACGTACGACACCGCGCACGAGGTGGTCGTCCGGATGCGGACCGACAACGACGACAAGGTCGGCTTCCACGTCCTGACCCCGCTCGTCCTCGGCGACGGCCGGGTGGTGCTCGTCAACCGGGGCTGGGTGCCGGGCGGCGACGACCCCCGCGCTTACCCGCCCGTCCCGGCCGCCCCCGCGGGCGAGGTCACGGTCGCCGGCCGGCTGAAGGCCGACGAGACCAGCGGCGGCAGCGGCATCAAGGACCGCAAGGGCCTGCCGGACCGCCAGGTGATGCTGATCAACAGCACCCAGCAGGCCCGCTCCCTCGGCAGGCCGGTCCTCGGCGGCTACCTGGAACTCACCTCTCCGGCCCCGGCCGACGGCAGCCCCCAGCCCGTGGCCGAACCCGACCACGACTCGATCGGCGCGCACATGGCGTACGCCGTCCAGTGGTGGTTGTTCGCGTCCGCGGTCCCGGTGGGATGGGTGGTCCTCGTACGGCGCGAGAAGCGCGAGCGCGCGGAACAGGCGGCCGGATCCGGATCCGGCGCCGAACGGGAGCCCGCGACGGCGTAGCGTGTCGGCATGGATCTTGGACTGAAGGACCGTGTCTACATCGTCACCGGGGCCACGCGCGGCCTCGGCTTCGCAGCCGCCCGGGAACTGACCGCCGACGGCGCCCGGGTCGTCCTGACGGGCCGCGACGAGCAGCGGACGGCCGCGGCCGCCGCCGAACTCGGCCCGGACGTGGTCGCGGTGGCGGCCGACAACGCCGACCCGGCGGCGGCCGGACGGCTCATCGCGACCGCGCGCGAGCGCTTCGGACGCCTCGACGGCATCCTCATCAGCGTCGGCGGCCCCGCCCCCGGCTCCGCGCTGGACAACACCGACGAGCAGTGGACGGCCGCCTTCGAGTCGGTCTTCCTGGGCGCGGTCCGCCTCGCCCGGGCGGCCGCCGCGGAACTCGGCGAGGGCGGGGTCGTCGGCTTCGTCCTGTCCGGCTCGGTCCACGAGCCGATCCCCGGCCTGACCATCTCCAACGGCCTGCGCCCGGGCCTGGCCGGCTTCGCGAAGTCCCTCTCGGTGGAACTCGGCCCGCGCGGGATCCGGGTCGTCGGCCTGCTCCCGGCGCGGATCGACACCGACCGGGTGCGCGAGCTGGACGCGCTGTCCGGGGACGCGGCGGCGGCCCGGGCCGGGAACGAGTCCAGGATCCCGTTGCGGCGCTACGGCGCCCCGGAGGAGTTCGGCCGCACGGCGGCGTTCCTGCTCTCCCCGGCCGCCTCGTACCTGACGGGCGTCATGCTCCCGGTCGACGGCGGCTCCCGGCACGGGTTCTGACCCGCTGCCCGCCCGTGGTCCGGCGCGTGGTCCGGCGCGTGGTCCGGCGCGTGGTCCGGCCCGTGGTCCGGCCCGTGGTCCGGCCCGTGGTCCGGCCCGTGGCCGCGACCGCGGTCACGTGACCCGCTGGGCCTTGTGGGACGTCACCTTCAAGCGGGCCTCCGCCGGCAGTTCGGCGAGGCCCGCCGAGGTGCGCGCGTGGGTCAGGACCGGCCCCGCGAGGGCGGCCAGCACATCGGCCGGGACGGCGTGCGGCTCCAGCTCCAGCGCGATGCGCAGGGCGGGCGATCCCCGCCTGCCGCGCAGCGCGACCCGGCAGCGGGCCACCCCGTCCAGGGCGCCGGCCTCCGCCGCCACCGCCTCCTCCAGGGCGCGCCCCCGCAGCAGGGCGAACGCCCCGTCGCCGGAGTCGACCGCCACGGCCTGCAGGCGCGAGCGCCTCAGCTGGGACAGCAGCCACCACAGCGACAGCAGCACGCCCAGCCCGAGGCCGGCGATCACCGCCCACCACCACCAGCCCTCCGCATGCCAGTACCCGCGCCGGGCCTCCTCGGTCAGCAGCGGCGCATGGCGGCCGCCCAGCGGCCAGGACGCCGCGAGCACCGAGACCCCGGCCGCCAGCAGGACCAGGCCCGCCAGGGCCAGCAGGGTCCGGTTCACCGCTGCGAGCATGCCGTCACCTCCTGACCTTGACCTGCGCGTGCGGCCGGTGCGCGAGGCCGAGCTCCTCGACGCCGACGGCGAGCACCGCGTCCAGATCGGCCCGTACGTCGTCCAGTTCGCGGAAGTGCGAGGTGGCCCTGACCCCGATGCGCGAGCGGCCCACCCTCACCCGGACCGAGCGCACCCCGGACACCTCCATGGCCCGGTCCCGCAGCACCTGTGCCGCGTCCTTGCGCCCGAGCCCGGCCCGCAGCCCGGTGCCCGCGCCCGCCTGCGGAGTCCGCATGGGCAGGAGCCCGCGCAGTCCCGGGGCGAGCGCCAGCAGCAGGAGCACCGCGCCGGCGACGGCGAGGGCGCCGGCGCCCAGCAGCACGCCCAGATCGGCCGGGGTCTGCCGGTCCAGCTGCCGGGCGAGCTCGCGCCGCCAGGCCATGCCGGGCCGGCCGGCCCGTACGGCGGCCAGGTCGTACAGGAACAGCCCCGCCGCCCCCAGGACGGCGAGCGCGGTCAGCGCCGCCGGGACGCGCCGGGCCGAGCGGAACCGGTGGGCGCGCGGTTCGCGAGGGGTCCGGGGTTCGACCGGGGTGGTGTCCGTCACCGCAGCCGCCGGTCCCGCCCGGCCGCGGGCCGGGCGTGCGTGGGGTGCAGGTGCTCGATGTCGATGTCCACCTCGGGTACGGACATCGCCGCGCACTCCTCGATCCGGAGGGCGACCTGGCGGCGGACGGCCGCGCACTGGGCGCCGAGGTCGGAGGGGTAGTCCAGCTCCAGGCTGATCCGTACCCGGGCGATGTCGTGGTGCACGGTGACGGTGGCGTGCGGGGCCGCCGCCCGGTCCGCGGGCGGCTCGGCGAGCGCTTCCCGGGCTGCCTGGGCGGCGATCTTGGCAACGACCCGGTCGGCGATCCGGGTGGCGCCCCGGTCCGCGGGGGCCACCCGGGGCGGGGCGGCGCGGGGCGGGAGGGCCGCGGGCGGCGCGGCCCCGGTGCCGTTCGGCGGGGCGCCCTTCGGTGGGGTGCTGCTCATCGGCGCCTCACCCGCGCCGGTCGTCGCGGCGCCGGAACAGGTCCCCGGGATCCAGGTCCCCGTCGAGGAACCGGCCGGCGACGAAGCCGATGGCGCCGAGCGCCGCCACCAGCAGGAAGGCTCCGAAGCCGCCGAAGTACCCGGCGAACGCCAGGGCCATGCCGGCGAACAGGCCGGCGATCGCCATGCTCATTGCGTGGCTCCTCTCGGCTACTGGAGCCGGGACTCCGGCTCGTCGTCGGGCTCGTCGGGCAGCTTGACGTCGCTGACCGCGATGTTGACCTCGACGACCTCCAGGCCGGTCATCCGCTCGACGGCCGAGATGACGTTCTCCCGGACGGCCCGGGCCACGTCCCTGATCGACACGCCGTAGTCGACGATGATCTCCAGGTCGAGGGCCGTCTGCACCTCGCCGACCTCCGCCTTGACCCCGCGGCTGACGGAGGCCTTCGCGCCGCCGGGTACGCGGTCCCGGACGGCGCCGAAGGTGCGGGAGAGCCCGCTGCCGCTGCCCATGGCGTGCACGCCGACCACCTCGCGCGCGGCCAGCCCGGCGATCTTCTCGACCACCCCGTCGGCGATGGAGGTGCGGCCCCGGTCGGCGGGCGCCTTGCCGGGGCTGCTGCCCGATGCGGATTCGGTCATCGCATGTCCCTTCGCGCGTACGGACTCACTCCGCACCACGGTAAGCGCGCGAGGCCGCCCCCGCCCGAGGACTACGCCGACCCGGGCAAGATCCGGGGCCCGGCCGGCCCCGGACCCCGTCCGTGCCCCGGGTCAGTCCGACAGCCCGGCCAGGTCGCGCAGGCGGCGGGCCTGGGCGGCGCGCTCGGCGGTCCGCTGGTCGTCGTACGGCCGGGACTGCGCGTCGCGCAGCAGCGCCTTGGTCTCGATGACGGCGTCGCGCGGCGGCGCCAGCAGCGCGGTGGCGAGGTCCTGCACGGCGGCGTCGAGCTCGTCGGCGGGCACCACGAGGTTGGCCAGGCCCACCCGCTCCGCCTCCTCGGCATGCACGAAGCGACCCGTGGCGCAGATCTCCAGCGCACGGGCATAGCCGACCAGCGAGGTCAGCGGCTGGGTGCCGGCCAGGTCGGGCACCAGGCCCAGGCTGGTCTCGCGCATGGCGAACTGCACGTCGTCGGCGACGACGCGCAGGTCGCACGCGAGCGCGAGCTGGAAGCCGGCGCCGATCGCGTGCCCCTGCACCGCAGCGACGGAGATGATGTCGTTACGCCGCCACCAGGTGAAAGCCTCCTGGTACTCGGCGATCGTGGAGTCGAGCAGTTCGTCCGAACCGCGTGCCAGGTCGAGGAAGGACGGCTCGCCCTCGAAACCCTCGGGGGTGAACGCCTGCCGGTCGAGCCCGGCGGAGAAGGACTTTCCCTCGCCGCGCAGCACGACGACCCGGACGGTGCCCGGCAACGACCTTCCGGCCTCCGCCAAAGCCCGCCAGAGCGCGGGGGATTGGGCGTTTCGCTTGGCCGGATTGGTCAGTGTCACCGTGGCGAGCGAGTCGTCGACGGTGAGCCGTACGCCGTCCTTGTCGAGCAGAGCCATCTGTATGCCTCCGGTGTGCAGTCGGCCGCAAAGCCGGCCTAAGTGACTGCACAGTAACCACCCAGTCGACCGGACGGCCGACCGGGGGTCACCGAAGGGAACGTCGGACCATGTGGAACGGTGAAACGTTCGAGCGTCGGATCCGTTGGGCCCAGGGTCAGGCCGTGGCGGCCTTCTTGCCCCGCGTCGCGCCACCGCGACCGCGCAGCGAAACCCCGGACTCACTGAGCATCCGGTGGACGAATCCGTAGGACCGGCCGGTCTCTTCGGCCAGCGCCCGGATACTCGCACCGGAGTCGTACTTCTTCTTCAGGTCTGCCGCGAGCTTGTCGCGCGCGGCGCCGGTTACCCGGCTGCCCTTCTTCAGAGTCTCGGCCACCCGTGCCTCCTCGTGGGAAGTGCGCTCTGGACTTCTCATGATCACCCCTCCCACGCTTCCTGGCCACCCATTCCGCAAGGTCGGTACGACGGCATTTCTCGAGGCGTGGACACCCGAGCAGAACGGAATCTTCTCTTCCGCCGCATGACCTCCGTCACACTCCGCCGCCCTCGCGGGGAATCGCCAGGTCAGGGGCGGGTGGCGCAGACAAGAACGGCCCCGGTCGCGCACTCTCGCGAGTGCGGCCGGGGCCGTCGTACGACGCGCAACGGTACGAGACCGTCTCACTCAGATGATGGATCACCCCTGAGCCGAATGATCCATAAGGAATTGGATCAGGCGAGGGCGACCAGGTCCCGGTAGTCGGGACCCCACAGGTCCTCGACGCCGTCCGGCAGCAGGATGATCCGCTCCGGCTCCAGCGCCTCGACGGCGCCCTCGTCGTGGGTGACCAGGATGACGGCGCCCTTGTACGTGCGCAGGGCGCCCAGGATCTCCTCGCGGCTGGCGGGGTCGAGGTTGTTCGTGGGCTCGTCGAGCAGCAGCACGTTCGCCGAGGAGACGACCAGCGTGGCCAGGGCCAGACGGGTCTTCTCACCGCCGGAGAGCACCCCGGCGGGCTTGTCCACGTCGTCCCCGGAGAAGAGGAAGGAGCCGAGCGTCTTGCGTACGGCGACCAGGTCCAGGTCGGGCGCGGAGGACCGCATGTTCTCCAGGACCGTGCGGTCCGGGTCCAGGGTCTCGTGCTCCTGGGCGTAGTAGCCCAGCTTGAGGCCGTGGCCGGGGACGACCGTGCCGGTGTCCGGCTTCTCTGTGCCCGACAGCAGGCGCAGCAGCGTGGTTTTGCCGGCGCCGTTGAGGCCGAGGATGACCACGCGGGAGCCCTTGTCGATGGCCAGGTCGACGTCGGTGAAGATCTCCAGCGAGCCGTAGGACTTCGAGAGGCCCTCGGCGGTCAGCGGGGTCTTGCCGCAGGGCGCCGGGTCCGGGAAGCGCAGCTTGGCGACCTTGTCCGAGACGCGGACGGCCTCCAGGCCGGACAGCAGCCGCTCGGCGCGCTTGGCCATGTTCTGCGCGGCGACGGTCTTGGTCGCCTTGGCGCGCATCTTGTCGGCCTGCGAGTTCAGGGCCGCGGCCTTCTTCTCCGCGTTCTGGCGCTCGCGCTTGCGGCGCTTCTCGTCGGCCTCGCGCTGCTGCTGGTAGAGCTTCCAGCCCATGTTGTAGACGTCGATCTGGGACCGGTTGGCGTCCAGGTAGAAGACCTTGTTGACGACGGTCTCGACCAGGTCGACGTCGTGGGAGATCACGACGAAGCCGCCGCGGTAGTTCTTCAGGTAGTCGCGCAGCCAGACGATCGAGTCGGCGTCGAGGTGGTTGGTGGGCTCGTCGAGGAGCAGGGTGTCGGCGTCCGAGAAGAGGATCCGGGCGAGCTCGACGCGGCGGCGCTGACCGCCGGAGAGGGTGTGCAGCGGCTGGCCGAGGACCCGGTCCGGGAGGCTGAGGGCGGCCGAGATGGTCGCGGCCTCCGACTCGGCGGCGTACCCGCCCTTGGTGAGGAACTCGGTCTCCTGGCGCTCGTACTGCTTGAGCGCCTTCTCGCGGGTGCCGCCGGAGCCGGTGGCGATGCGCTCCTCGTTCATGCGCATCTTCTTGATCAGCACGTCCAGGCCGCGGGCGGAGAGGATCCGGTCGCGGGCCAGGACCTCGAGGTCGCCGGTGCGCGGGTCCTGCGGGAGGTAGCCGACCTCGCCCGACCGGGTGATGCTGCCGGCCGCGGGCTGGCCCTCGCCCGCGAGGCACTTGGTGAGGGTGGTCTTGCCCGCTCCGTTGCGGCCGACGAGGCCGATGCGGTCGCCCTTGGCGATGCGGAAGGAGGCGGACTCGAGGAGGATGCGGGCGCCGGCGCGCAGCTCGATACCGGTGGCGGTGATCACGGAAATGCTCCAGGGCGGTCGGGACGGCGGAAGGGGGGCAGGACGCGAGACTTCGACGCCGCTAATCCGCGAGGAGATTTGCCATGAGAGACATTCTACCGGGGCTGTGCAACTGGTTTCCGGGCCGGTGGGCGCCCCGGCGGCCCTGCGCCGTGCCCCCCGTCCGGCCCAGCGGGCCCACCGGCGGGCCGGGGCGCGAGGCGGGATGAATGGGTCGATACTCGCCGCAGGGGCGGCCACGCGGCCCCCACTGGTCCCACGAGTGGAGGGCGGTGCGGCATGCAGTTCGACGACGACGCCGATCTGGACACTTCCGAGGTCAAGGACGTGCGCGGCAGCCGCGTCCCGGGCGGGAGGGCCACGATCGGCGGCGGCATCGTCGGGCTGATCGCGCTGGTCATGGGCCTCCTGTTCGGGGTGGGGCCCGAGCAGCTGGGGCTGTCCTCCGGCGACCCGGAGCCGGCCCCCGCCGCGAGCTCCGTCAGCCAGGTGGAGCAGACCTGCAAGAAGGGGCGGGACGCGAACACCCGGGAGGACTGCCGGCTGGTCGCGGTGGTCAACAGCACCCAGGACTTCTGGCGGCAGGAGTTCACCCGGCGCAGCGGCACCTACAGCCCCGCGACCACGTTCTTCTTCAAGGACCGCGTGAACACCGCCTGCGGGGCGGCCACCTCGGCGGTCGGGCCCTTCTACTGCCCGTCCGACCGGCGGGTCTACCTGGACCTGACGTTCTACGAGGACCTGCGGACGAAGTTCGGCGCGAGCGGCGGCCCCTTCGCTCAGGCGTACGTCATCGCCCACGAGTACGGGCACCACATCCAGAACCTGACCGGGACCCTCCAGCGGGCCCAGGACGGGCAGCAGGGCGCGGCCAGCAACGCCGTCAAGGTCGAGCTCCAGGCGGACTGCTACGCCGGGGTGTGGGCGCACAACGCGACGCGGACCCCGGACGAGTCCACCGGGCGGCCGCTGATCACCAAGCTCACCGACGAGGACATCCGGGACGGGCTGAACGCGGCGGCGGCGGTCGGCGACGACCGGATCCAGGAGAAGATGCAGGGCCGGGTGACCCCGGAGTCCTGGACGCACGGGTCGGCGGAGCAGCGCCAGCAGTGGTTCTACCAGGGCTACCGCACCGGTGACATGGCCCAGTGCAACACCTTCCGCTGACTGTCGGCGGCGCCTGCCATGCTGTGACGTGGGTCACCGTCACGAGAGGGAGTGATCGTCATGGCAGGCGTTCCGTCCATCTGCCCCACGCTGGTCTACCGCGACGCGAAGGCGGCCATCAAGCTGCTGACCGAGGCCTTCGGCTTCAGCCAGGTCGCGGTGTACGAGGGTGAGAACGGCTCGGTGGTGCACGCGGAGCTGGCCTACGGCAACGGCGTGGTGATGCTGGGCAGCAAGGGCACCGGAGGGGTCTTCGACAAGGCCATGGGCGACGCCGGGCCCTCGGGGGTCTACGTCGTGGTCGAGGACGTCGACGCGCACCACCGGCGGGCCGCCGAGCACGGTGCCGAGATCCTGATGGAGCCCACCGACCAGGACTACGGCTCCCGCGACTACATGGCCCGGGACGGCGAGGGCAACCTCTGGAGCTTCGGGACGTACGCCCCGCAGGTCTGAGACCCGCGGCGGGTACGCCCCCGCTCCCGCTCCCGCCGCAGGGCTACGCGCCGCCGGTGTGGACCTGGAAGGCCGCCCTGCGGACCGCCTTGGCCAGGGCCGGGTCGGGGTGCGCCGCCGCCAGCGCGACCAGGACCTGCACGGTGCGCGGGTGCCCGACCGCGCGGACCTCGTCCAGCAGCCTCGGGACGGTGGTCCGGACGGCCGAGTCGAGGTGGCGGGCCAGCAGGTCGGCTTCGCCGTGGTCGGCGATGGCCGCCGCGGTGTCCACCCAGAGCCAGGTCGACTCCTCGGGGGTGAGGACGTCCTGCGCCTCGTCGGGGTCCACCCCGTCGTGCTCCGCGAGCCAGAGCAGGGCGTAGGGGCGCAGCGCGGGCTCCCGGACGGCGGCCCGCACCTCGGGCTCGGCGGGGGCCCCGACCACGCGCAGCGCCTCGAAGGCGAGGCCTCGCAGCAGGGCGTCCTCGCCGCGGGCGGCGTGCAGGAGCTCGCTGACCGCGTGCCGGACGGGCCGGGCCGCGAGCCAGGCCTGGTACTCGGCGCGGGCCGGTCCCGGGGTGAGCCGGGCGCAGCCGTGCAGCATGGCGGCGGCGGACTGCTCGATGTTCCCGGCGGGGCTCTGCGCGGCCACGCAGATCTGCTCGAGCTTGACCCAGACCGCCCAGCTGCCGAGCGGGGTGAGCGCGGCGCGGGCGGGGCCGAGGGTGACGGCGTCCACGGCGGCCAGTCCGCCGAGCGCCCAGCGCAGCAGCCGGGCCAGCGGTACGGGCCGGTTCTCGGCGGGGCCGGCGGCCGGGGCGCCGTTCGGGACGGGGGCGCCGTTCGGGACCGGGGCGTGCGGCCCGTCCGCCCGGGCCGCCGCGGGCTCGGTGTCGTAGGGGATCTCGCACCGCTCGTCGCGCAGTTCGGTGACGCGCTGCCCGAGGAGGTCGAGGAGGTCGGGGACGGTCACCGGCCCGGCGGACAGCTGGAGCAGGGACAGCAGCTGGGGCATCGCCTCGACGACCTCGGCGACGGCCGCGGGGGCGATGTCGGCGGGGGCGGGGTGCACGAGGGACCAGGCGTCGAAGAGGGCGACCCAGCCGCGCAGCACGGCGGTGTCGTCGCGGTCCCAGGCGCGCAGGCGCCAGCCGGGCCGGGCGTGGCCGCCGTGCACCTCGACGAGGCCGGCCAGCCGGGCGCGGTCCCAGCCGACGCTGATCTGGCCGTGCGTCAGGTTGAGTTCCCCGGCGGCGCGTTCGACGTCCTCCGGGCGCAGCGCGCCCGTGGGGGCGGGCCTGCTCCCGTCGCCGGCACCGAGGTTGAGTTCGGCCCAGCGGGTCAGGCGCACGGCGTCGGCGAGCGAGGCCCGGGCCCGGTTCGCGAGGTCGGCCGTGGCGGGGGTACCCGCCGGGGGCCTCGGGGCGGGCCGGGTGCGCCGGTCCGTCACCGCCTTGCGGGCCGCGGCGACGGAACGCGGGGGGACGAGTCGGAGTCTGGAGTCGCGAGCCAACTGCTCATCAGGCTTTCGGGACGTCACGGAAGCAGTCTCGCCCGTCACTGGCCGAAAGCCCAAACGGAACCAGCCGTTTCCAAGGCAGGCCCGAGGTGCAGACCGGGGCAACTCACCCGCAGGGCTCCAGCCGCCACATCCCCTTCACACGAGGGGCCGTGGAAGGAGGGCCGGGAGGAGCCGGACGGGCGGTCACATGAGGGGGGTGAGGAAGCGGCGCAGGGCCTCCTCGTAACCGGCCGGGTCGGCGTTCCACATGGCGCCGTGGCCCGCCTCGCGCACGGTGTGCAGGGTGACGAGGTCGGGGCGGGCGGCGGCGAGCCGCTGCGAGCGCTCCCAGGGGGCGAGGGTGTCGTCCGGCCCGTGGAAGATCAGTACGGGGACGGCCAGCCCGCCCGGGTCGGCCAGGGGCGGCCGGTGGTCGGCGCGCAGTCCCGCGCGGCTCTCGGCGGCCCGGACCGCGAGCGGGAGCACCGGACCGGGGGTGTGGCGCGCCGCCGCGAGCGCGCGCAGGGTCGCGTGCCAGTCGAGGACGGGCGAGTCCAGGACCAGCCCGGAGATCCGGCCGGCCAGCGCGGAGCGTTCGGCGGCGCGCAGGGCCATGGCGGCGCCGGTGGACCAGCCGTGCAGGATCACGCGGCGGGCGCCGTAGCGCAGGGCGTAGCGGATGGCGGCGTCCAGGTCGCGCCACTCGGACTCGCCGAGGTGGCCGAGGCCGTCCGGGGAGGCGGGGGCGCCGAGGTCGCCGCGGTAGGCGAGGTCCAGGACGGGCAGCCGGTGCCGGTGCAGGAAGGGCATGAGCACCATCGGGTGCTCCCGGCCGGAGCCGAGGCCGTGCACGGTGATGACCCAGGTGTCGCGGGCGGCGGGCACGAACCAGGCGGGCAGGGCGCCGAGCTCCCCGGGGACGTCGACGTCGGCGTGTTCGAGCCCGAGGGCGGAGCGCGGGTTCCCGAGGTGGACCTGCGGGGTCAGGGTGACCCGGGTGCCGGGGTCGAGGCTGCCGTGGGTGACGGCGACGAGGCGGCGGACCACGGTGTCCGGCTCGTGCTCGGCGTCGGGGAGGACGGGGCCGACCACGGCGTGCACCCCGGGGGCGTCCAGTCCGTAGGTGCCGGGGCGCAGGGAACCGAGCGAGCGGGTCAGCACGACCCGGCCGGCGGCGGTGGAGTGGACGCTCAGGCGCGGGCTGCCGGGCAGCGGGCGCCCGGGCTCGGGCCGCAGAGCCGCGCCGGCGGCGTACCGGCCGGCCGCGACGGCGGCCACGCCGGCGCCCAGGAGGGTCGTGGTGACGGCCGCTGCCGTCGCTGTCGCGGTACGCACCGCTCCAGTGTCGAGGCGCGGGCTTCGGCGGGCCACCGGAGGCGATCGTTCCGATGGGCGCCGCCGGGGAGGTGATCTAGCTCTCTTTCACTCCTCCGGCGGGGGCGGCCGACCGGCCGGAGGTCCCGACCGGAGGGGTTCGTTCACCCCGCTTTGACGTGCATTTATCGAGATACCTACGTCAGAATCGGGACGAATGGCCCGATCACGGCCCGGACGGAGTCACCATTACGCCCGAGTCAGTTCACCTTCCGTTCATCCAGGTTGCCTACGTTCGCCGAGCCACTGACGTCAAACAGAAGCCTGGGTAAATGGAGCACATAACGCTTCTCCTCGGGATCGTGATCATCACCGCTCTCGTGTTCGACTTCACGAACGGTTTCCACGACACAGCCAATGCGATGGCCACCACCATCTCCACTGGCGCCCTCAAGCCCAAGACGGCGGTGGCCATGTCCGCCGTGCTCAACCTCGTCGGCGCCTTCATGTCCGTGGAGGTCGCCAAGACGATCTCCAAGGGCCTGGTCAACGAGGAAGGCATCCAGCCAGAGGTGATCTTCGCCGCCCTGGTCGGCGCGATCCTCTGGAACCTCCTCACGTGGCTGGTCGGCCTGCCCTCCAGCTCCTCGCACGCCCTGATGGGCGGCCTGATCGGTGCCGCGGTCGCCTCGGCCGGCCTCGGCGCGGTCAACGGCGACACGCTCGTCACCAAGGTGCTGATCCCGGCGATCGCGGCCCCGCTCGTCGCCGGCCTGGCGGCGATGCTGGCCACGAAGGTCACGTACAAGTTCGGCGACAAGGTCGGCGAGAAGACCTCGGCCAAGGGCTACCGCGCCGGCCAGATCGCCTCGGCCGGCCTCGTCTCCCTCGCGCACGGCACCAACGACGCGCAGAAGACGATGGGCATCATCACCCTGGCGCTCATCGCCGGCGGCGCCATCGCGCCCGACGCGAACCCGCCGGTGTGGGTCATCCTCTCCGCCGGCGTCGCGATCGCGCTCGGCACCTACCTGGGCGGCTGGCGCATCATCCGCACCATGGGCAAGGGCCTGACCGACCTGCAGCCGCAGCAGGGCTTCGCCGCCCAGACCTCGGCCGCCACCGTCATCCTGGCCTCCTCGAACCTCGGCTTCTCGCTCTCCACCACCCACTCGTGCTCCGGCGCGGTCATGGGTGCGGGCCTGGGCCGCAAGGGCGGTGTGGTCCGCTGGTCCACCGCGACCCGCATGTTCATCGCCTGGGGCCTGACCCTGCCGGCCGCCGCCCTCGTCTCCGCGGGCGCCGAGCTGGTCATGCGCACCGGTGACATCGGCATCGCCGCCGTCACGGTCTTCCTGGTCGGCTCCTGCCTCGCCATCTGGCTCGTCTCGCGCCGCCAGGTCGTCGACCACCACAACGTCAACGACGTGTCGACGGCCGGGGCCGAGGACCCGGGCGTCGTCACCACGGCGATCGCGGCCGTCACCGTCCCGCCGACCGCCGCCGCGGCCGGTACGACCGCCGCCGTGGCGGATGAGGACCTGCGGGCCACCATCCCGGCCTCGACCGCGGCGCCCGCGGCTCCGGCCGCGGCGCTCTGACCCCGAGAACGACAGAGGAATCAGCGGTATGAAGATCGACTGGGAAGCACTCGGCTCCGTGTTCGGAGTCAGCCTCTCCGCCACCGTCGCCCTCGTGGCCCTGTTCACCCTCGGCCTGGTGGGCCTGTCCAAGCACGAGGCCGCCACCGAGCGGGGCGGCGCGGCCATCCTGGCCCGCAGCGGCGCGTACGCCTGCTTCGCGCTCTGCGCGGCGGCCGTGGCGTACGGGATCTACCTGATCGTCGTCTGAGACGTCGCGTGTGAAAGCTCCCCCCGGGTTTCCCGGGGGGAGCTTTCGTGTACCCCCGTCCCCTCCCCACCACCGCCCCACCGCAGGTCAACGGCGAGTTGACGGGCCTTCGCGGTGCGTGGTGGACTGCCCGAGCCAATACGGCGGCATGGAGAGGAAGTCCGGTGCGAATCCGGCGCGGTCCCGCCACTGTCACCGGGGCACTCGACCGAGTGCGACCCGGGAGCCAGGAACTCTCGCCGCCGGACACGTCGAACCAGGGCGCGGACCCTGAGTGAGGACATACCTGCCACCATGCGTGCCGATCGCGTCTTCGCGTACGGCGTCACGGCGGGCCTGATCGGCGACCGGATCCTCGGGGATCCGCGCCGGGGGCACCCCGTGGCCGCCTTCGGACGAGCCGCCGCCGCCGTCGAGCGCGCCCTGTGGCGCGACGACCGCGCCCGCGGCCTCCTGCACACCCTGGTCTGCGCCGGGGGCGCGACCGCCGTCGGCGCGCTGGGCGCCCGCGCCGTGCGCTCCCGCCCCGCGGCCGCCCGTATCGCCCTGACCGCCGCCGCCACCTGGGCCGTCGTCGGCGGCACCTCGCTGGGCCGGGAGGCCCGCGCCATCGGCGGCGCGCTCGCCGCCGGGGACGCCGAGGTGGCCCGGGAGCGGCTGCCGCACCTGTGCGGACGCGACCCGCAGTCCCTGGACGGGCAGCAGATGGCCCGCGCCGTCGTGGAGTCGGTCGCGGAGAACACCTCCGACGCCGTGGTCGGCGCCCTGGTGTGGGGGGCCGTCGCCGGGGTCCCCGGGCTGCTGGCCTTCCGTGCCGTGAACACCCTGGACGCGATGGTCGGCCACAAGTCCCCCCGCTACCTGCGCTACGGCTGGGCGTCCGCCCGGCTCGACGACCTGGCGGGCTGGCCGGGGGCCCGGCTGACCGCGCTGGCCGCCGTGGCGGCCGGACCCGACCGGCGGGGAGCCGTACGGGCCTGGCGCGCGGACGCCGCCGGGCACCCGAGCCCGAACGCCGGGCCCGTGGAGGCCTCCTTCGCGGGGGCGCTCGGCGTCCGGCTGGGGGGCACCCTGGCGTACGGGGGCCGGGTCGAACACCGGGCGGTGCTCAACGGCGCCTCGGGGCGGCCCGTGGAGGTCGCGGACATAGAGCGGGCGGTACGGCTGTCGCGGCAGGTGACCTGGCTGGCGCTGGGGACCTGTGTGGCGGCCCGGATGCTGGTCGCACGGACCATACGGAGGGGGCGCGCATGAGTGGCGCGAAGCGCGGCGGCGGACTGCTGGTCGCCGGAACCACGTCGGACGCGGGCAAGAGCGTGGTCACGGCGGGCATCTGCCGCTGGCTGGCCCGCCAGGGCGTGAAGGTGGCGCCCTTCAAGGCGCAGAACATGTCGCTGAACTCCTTCGTCACCCGGGAGGGGGCCGAGATCGGCCGCGCCCAGGCCATGCAGGCCCAGGCGGCCGGCGTGGAGCCGACCGCGCTGATGAACCCGGTGCTGCTCAAGCCGGGCAGCGACCGCAGCAGCCAGGTGGTGCTGCTGGGCAAGCCGGTGGGCGAGATGAGCGCCCGCGGCTACCACGGCGGCCGGCAGGAGCAGCTCCTCGGCATCGTCACGGACTGCCTGGAGCAGCTGCGGGGCACGTATGACGCCGTGATCTGCGAGGGGGCGGGCAGTCCGGCCGAGATCAACCTGCGCCGGACCGACATCGTGAACATGGGCATCGCGCGGGCCGCGCGGTTCCCGGTGGTCGTGGTCGGGGACATCGACCGGGGCGGGGTCTTCGCCTCCTTCTTCGGCACGACGGCTCTGCTGTCCGCGGAGGACCAGTCGCTGATCGCCGGATACCTGGTCAACAAGTTCCGCGGCGACGTCTCGCTGCTGGAGCCGGGCATGGAGATGCTCCGCGGCCTGACCGGGCGCGCCACCTTCGGGGTCCTGCCCTTCCAGCACGGGCTGGGCATCGACGAGGAGGACGGGCTGCGGGTCTCCCTGCGGGGAGCGGTACGGGAGTCCGTGGTGGCGCCGCCCGTGGGCGAGGACGTGCTGCGGGTCGCGGTGTGCGCGGTGCCGCTGATGTCGAACTTCACGGACGTGGACGCGCTCGCGGCGGAGCCCGGGGTGGTCGTGCGCTTCGTGGACCGGGCCGAGGAACTGGCCGACGCGGACCTAGTCGTCGTACCGGGGACGCGCGGCACCGTGAAGGCCCTCGCCTGGCTGCGCG
Organism: Streptomyces sp. NPDC048270; assembly: GCF_040652335.1. Taxonomy (NCBI): domain Bacteria; kingdom Bacillati; phylum Actinomycetota; class Actinomycetes; order Kitasatosporales; family Streptomycetaceae; genus Streptomyces; species Streptomyces sp. NPDC048270. The sequence continues at coordinate 103,562 of NZ_JBEZLV010000014.1, read as the reverse complement.
AGCGCGGGCTGGCGGCCGCGCTGGCCCGGCGGGCCGCCGAGGGCCGGCCGGTGCTCGGGATCTGCGGCGGCTTCCAGGTGCTCGGCGAGCACATCGAGGACGAGGTCGAATCGCGGGCGGGAGCGGTGGACGGGCTCGGCCTGCTGCCCGTGCGCGTCCGCTTCGAGCGGGAGAAGACCCTGGCCCGGCCGGTGGGTTCGGCGCTGGGCGAGGAGGTCGCGGGGTACGAGATCCACCACGGCGTGGCCGAAGTGCTGGGCGGGGACCCCTTCCTGGACGGCTGCCGGGTCGGCGCGGTGTGGGGCACCCACTGGCACGGCTCGCTGGAGTCGGACGGCTTCCGCCGGGCGTTCCTGCGCGAGGTGGCCGCGGCCGCCGGCCGCCGCTTCGTCCCGGCTCCGGACACGTCCTTCGCCTCCTTGCGGGAGGAGCAGCTGGACCTGCTGGGCGACCTGATCGCGGAGCACGCGGACACGGACGCCCTGCTCCGGCTGATCGAGACCGGGGCCCCGGCGGGCCTCCCGTTCCTCCCGCCGGGCGCGCCGTGAGGGGCCGGGCCCTGCGGACGGCTTTCCCCACCCCGCCCCTTCCCGAAACCGGGGGCAAGTCCCCGGCCCCCCGTACGTGCGCTGCGCGCCCGTGCGCTCGATCGCCGCGCGGCTGGAATCGCCCTCCGGGCCATCCGGCCCCGCCGGCGTTCGAGGTGCGGGGTCTGGGGAGCCCCGGGAAACGGAGAAGGGGCGGGGAGGCCCCGCGCAGCGGCCCCCGCACCCGCGCCGCTCAGCCCATCGCACCACACCAAGGAGTGAGCCACACGTGAGCACGCCCTACCCGTTCACCGCGGTCGTCGGCCAGTCCGACCTCCGCCTGGCGCTGCTGCTCAACGCCGTGAGCCCGGCCGTCGGCGGTGTGCTCGTGCGCGGCGAGAAGGGGACCGCCAAGTCCACCGCCGTGCGCGCGCTCTCCGCGCTGCTCCCGCAGGTCGACGTGGTGCCCGGGTGCCGGTTCTCGTGCGCCCCGGCCGCGCCGGATCCGGCCTGCCCGGACGGCCCGCACGAGCCCGGCGCCGGCGCCGCGCGGCCCGCCCGCATGGTGGAGCTGCCCGTCGGGGCGTCCGAGGACCGCCTCGTCGGGGCCCTCGACATCGAACGGGCCCTGGCGGAGGGCGTGAAGGCCTTCGAGCCCGGCCTGCTCGCCGACGCGCACCGCGGCATCCTGTACGTCGACGAGGTCAACCTGCTCCACGACCACCTCATCGACCTGCTGCTCGACGCCGCCGCGATGGGGGCCTCGTACGTGGAGCGCGAGGGGGTCTCCGTCCGGCACGCCGCACGGTTCCTGCTCGTCGGCACCATGAACCCCGAGGAGGGCGAGCTGCGCCCGCAGCTCCTGGACCGGTTCGGGCTCACCGTGGAGGTCGCCGCCTCCCGCGAGCCCGCCCAGCGCGTCGAGGTCGTGCGCCGCAGGCTGGCGTACGAGGACGACCCGGCCGGTTTCGCGACCCGCTGGGCCGACGAGGAACACGAGGTCCGCGCCCGGGTGGTGGCGGCGCGGGCGCTGCTCCCGCAGGTCCGGCTCGGGGACACGGCGCTGCTGCGGATCGCCGCGACCTGCGCCGGCTTCGAGGTCGACGGCATGCGGGCGGACATCGTGATGGCCCGGACCGCGACGGCGCTGGCCGCCTGGGCCGGGCGGACCGAGGTGCTGAAGGAGGACGTCCGCCAGGCCGCCCTGCTGGCGCTCCCCCACCGGCGGCGGCGCAACCCCTTCGACGCGCCGGGCCTCGACGAGGACAAGCTGGACGAGATCCTCGACCGCTTCCCCGACGAGGACCCCGAGCCGGAGCCCGAGCCCGAGCCGGAGCCCGAGGGCCCCGAGGACGACGGCGGCGGCCCCGACGGCGGGGGCGGCGGGGTGCCCCCGCAGGGATCGGGCCCCCAGACCGAAGCCGGAACCCCGCCGGAGACCGCCGACGCCCCCGAGGCGCCGGCCGACACCCCCGAGGAGGCGCCGGCGGACGCCCCCGAGGCCCCGCAGCCCTCCGCCCAGGGGGCCGGCGGTCCCGAACAGGCCGCCGTACGGGCCGCGGAGCCGTTCCGTACCAAGATGCTGAGCGTGCCCGGCCTCGGCGAGGGCGCCGCCGGGCGGCGTTCGCGCGCCCGCACCGCCCACGGCCGGACCACCGGCGCCCAGCGCCCCGCCGGCCAGCTCACGAAGCTGCACCTGGCGGCCACCGTGCACGCGGCCGCCCCGCACCAGAAGGCCCGCGGCCGCGCCGGGCGCGGCCTGGTGATCCGCAAGGACGACCTGCGCCAGGCCACGCGGGAGGGCCGCGAGGGCAACCTCGTCCTCTTCGTCGTCGACGCCTCGGGCTCGATGGCTGCCCGGCAGCGGATGAGCGCGGTCAAGGGCGCCGTGCTGTCGCTGCTCCTGGACGCCTACCAGCGCCGGGACAAGGTCGGTCTGATCACCTTCCGCGGCGCGGCGGCCGAGCTGGCGCTGCCGCCCACCTCCTCGGTGGACGCGGCCGCGGCCCGGCTGGAGAAGCTGCCGACCGGCGGCCGCACCCCGCTGGCCGCCGGGCTGCTGAAGGCGCACGAGGTGCTGCGGATCGAGCGGCTCCGGGACCCCTCGCGACGGCCGCTGCTCGTGGTCGTCACCGACGGGAGGGCCACCTCGGCCGGTGCCGTCGGCGGCGACCCGCGCGAGCTGTCCGGGCGCAGCGCCCGGCTGCTCCAGGCCGCGGGCGTGGCGTCCGTGGTCGTGGACTGCGAGAGCGGGCCGGTCCGGCTGGGGCTGGCCGGGGTGCTGGCCGCCGATCTCGGCGGGCCCGCCGTCAGCCTCGACGGGCTGCGGGCCGACTCGCTGGCCGGGCTCGTGAAGAACGTACGTACCGCAGTGTCATCTTCCGCTTCCGACTCCCACAGGAGGGCCGCGTAATGCCGCAGGGACAGCCGACCGTCGTTCCGGACGACGGGCTCACGACGCGCCAGCGCCGCAACCGTCCGCTCGTCTTCGTCCACACCGGCCCGGGCAAGGGCAAGTCCACGGCGGCCTTCGGGCTGGCGCTGCGCGCCTGGAACCAGGGCTGGCCGATCGGGGTGTTCCAGTTCGTCAAGTCGGCGAAGTGGAAGGTCGGCGAGGAGAACGCGCTCAAGGTGCTCGGCGCCTCCGGCGAGGGCGGCTCCGTGGTCTGGCACAAGATGGGCGAGGGCTGGTCCTGGGTCCAGCGGGACGCGCAGCTCGACAACGAGCAGGCGGCCAAGGAGGGCTGGGAGCAGGTCAAGCGGGACCTGGCGGCCGAGACGCACAAGCTGTACGTGCTCGACGAGTTCGCGTACCCGATGCACTGGGGCTGGATCGACGTCGACGAGGTCATCGAGGTGCTGCGCGACCGTCCCGGCACCCAGCACGTGGTGATCACCGGCCGCAACGCGCCGGAGAAGCTGCTGGAGTTCGCGGACCTCGTCACCGAGATGACCAAGGTCAAGCACCCGATGGACGCCGGCCAGAAGGGCCAGAGAGGCATCGAGTGGTGACGTCCGTGAACGTGCCCCGGCTGGTCATCGCCGCGCCGTCGTCCGGCAGCGGCAAGACCACCGTCGCGACGGGCCTGATGGCGGCCTTCTCGGAACGCGGCCTGGCCGTGTCCCCGCACAAGGCCGGGCCCGACTACATCGACCCCGGCTACCACGCGCTGGCCACCGGCCGTCCGGGCCGCAACCTCGACGCCTTCATGTGCGGGCCGGAGCTGGTCGCTCCGCTGTTCGCGCACGGGGCCGCCGGGTGCGACCTCGCGGTGGTGGAGGGCGTGATGGGCCTGTACGACGGAGCCGCCGGCCGGGGTGAACTGGCGTCGACCGCGCAGGTGGCGAAGCTGCTGCGGGCGCCGGTGGTGCTGGTCGTCGACGCCTCTTCGCAGTCGCGGTCGGTGGCGGCGCTGGTGCACGGCTTCGCGTCCTTCGACCCGCAGGTGCGGCTGGGGGGCGTGATCCTGAACAAGGTCGGCTCCGACCGGCACGAGGTGATGCTGCGGGAGGCCCTGGAGGAGGCCGGCATGCCGGTGCTCGGCGTGCTGCGGCGGGCTCCGCAGGTGGCCGCGCCGTCACGGCACCTGGGTCTGGTGCCGGTCGCCGAGCGGCGGGCCGATGCGCTGGACTCGGTGGCCGCGCTGGCCGAGCAGGTCCGGGCCGGGTGCGACCTCGACGCGCTGATGGCTCTGGCCCGCACGGCCCCGGCCCTGCCGTGCGAAGCCTGGTCGCCCGCGACTGCGCTGGCGCACAGCCGGCGCTCCGCCCCAGACCCCGCTCCCCAAACGCCGGAGGGGCTGAAACGGCCGCGCCCGGCGGACGCCATCAGCCAGAATCCGGCCTCGGCGGCGGGCGAGGCGCGGGGGCTGGGGCCGAGCCCCGGTCCACGACCGGTGGTCGCCGTCGCCGGCGGGGCCGCGTTCACGTTCTCGTACGCCGAGCACGCCGAGCTGCTGACGGCCGCCGGGGCCGATGTCGTCGCCTTCGACCCGCTGCGGGACGAGGCGCTGCCGGAGGGAACCTCCGGCCTGGTCATCGGCGGCGGCTTCCCCGAGGTGTACGCCCCCGAGCTGTCGGCCAACGAGCCCCTGCGCGCGGCCGTGGCCGCCTTCGCCGCGGCCGGCGGCCCGCTCGCCGCCGAGTGCGCCGGCCTGCTCTACCTCGCGCGGTCCCTGGACGGGAAGCCCATGTGCGGGGTGCTCGACGCGGACGCCCGCATGTCGGAGCGCCTCACCCTGGGCTACCGCGAGGCCGTGGCGGTCTCCGACAGCGCCCTCGCGGCGGCCGGAACCCGGCTGCGCGGGCACGAGTTCCACCGGACCGTGGTCGAGCCCGGCGCCGGTGCGGCCCCGGCGTGGGGGTTCACGCACCCGGAGCGCCGCGTCGAGGGCTTCGTACGGCAGGGCGTGCACGCCAGTTACCTGCACACGCACTGGGCCGCGCAGCCGTCCGTCGCCCTGCGCTTCGTCGGGGCGGCGGCGGCCCGGCCGTGAGATCACTCCGCGAGGCCGACCACGAGCCAGATCCCGGCCACCCCGCCCACCGTGCACATCAGCGTGGACAGGGCGGGGTGTTCGTGGTGCGCCTCGGGCAGGATCTCGGCGGCCGCCAGGTACAGCAGGACCCCGCCGAAGAAGCCGAGGTACGCGCCGAGCGGTTCCATCGGAAGGGTGAACAGCAGAGTGGACGCCGCGCCCACCACGGGGGCGGCGGCGTCCGCGAAGAGCATCATCAGCGCCTTGCGGCGGGCGTTGCCGTACAGGCGGGTCAGCGTGTAGGTGTTGAACCCGTCGGCGAAGTCGTGGGTGATGACGGCCAGCGCCACGGCCACCCCCATCCCCCCGCCGACCTGGAACGCGGCCCCCAGGGCCACCCCGTCGGCGAGGCTGTGGCCGACCATCGCGGCGGCCGCGGTGAGCCCGACCTGCGGGACCCGGGCCCCGTCCTCCGCTCCGTGCGCGGCCTGGCGGACGGCGAGGAGCCGTTCCACGACGTGCGCGACGAGGAACCCGGCCACGAAGAGCAGCAGGGCGAGCGGGACGCCGAACACCTCGCGGCCCGCCGCGTGCAGGGCTTCCGGCAGCAGGTCCAGGCCGACGACGCCGAGCATCAGCCCGCCCGCCAGTCCCAGCACGAGGTGGCGGCGGTCGGTGACGCGTTGCGCCGCCCATCCGCCCGCCAGGGTCATCAGGAACGCGCCCAGTGCCACGATCACGGCCATGTGCCCCTGAATACCGATTCCCCGGCCCGCGCGCACTTCCGCGCCCGGGTGGCGGGCGGCGGACTGTTGACGATGACTACGCAGGGAGGGCCCCGGTGGGCGAGTACGTGACACAGCTGGTGGTCGGGGTCGGCGGGCGCGCGGGGGTTTCCGTGGCGGAGGTCTGCGCCCTGGTCGAGGAGACGCTGCGGGGGGCCGGGCTGGCCTCGGAGGCGGTGAAGGCGCTGGCCACGGTGGACTCGAAGGCGCAGGAGGCGGGGCTGACGGGCGCGGCGAAACGATTCGGCGTTCCGCTCATCGGCTACCCCGCCGAACAGCTGGCCTCGATCGACGTGCCGCATCCGTCGGAGGCGGTGCGCACCTCCGCCGGGACCCCCTCGGTGGCGGAGGCCGCGGCGCTCGCGGGCGGCGGCGAACTCCTCGTCCCGAAGCGCCGGTCGATGGCCGCGACCTGCGCGGTGGCCACGGCGCGGGCGCACGACCTGCGCCACCACGGCGACGCGGAGGTGATCGACGCGGGCTCCGACCTGGTGGACCTCGCGGTCAACGTACGGGCGGACACGCCCCCGCAGTGGCTCAGGCAGCGGATCGCCGCCTCCCTCGGGGACCTCGCCGCCTACCCCGACGGCCGGTCCGCCCGCGCGGCGGTGGCGCGGCGGCACGGGCTGCCCGTGGACCGGGTGCTGCTGACGGCCGGGGCCGCGGAGGCCTTCGTACTGATCGCGCGGGCACTGGAGGCCGCCCGGCCGGTCGTGGTGCACCCGCAGTTCACCGAGCCGGAGGCGGCGCTGCGGGACGCCGGCCACCGGGTGGAGCGGGTGGTGCTGCGCGCGGCGGACGGATTCCGGCTGGACCCGGCGGCGGTGCCCGAGGAGGCGGACCTGGTGGTGGTCGGCAACCCGACCAACCCGACGTCGGTCCTGCACCCGGCGGCCGCGCTGGCCGCGCTGGCCCGGCCGGGCCGGATCCTGGTGGTGGACGAGGCGTTCATGGACGCGGTCCCGGGCGAACGCGAGGCGCTGGCCGGGCGGACGGACCTGCCCGGGCTGGTGGTGCTGCGGAGCCTGACCAAGACGTGGGGCCTGGCGGGGCTGCGGATCGGCTACGTGCTGGCCGAGCCGGAGGTGATCGCGAAGCTGGCCGCGGCCCAGCCGCTGTGGCCGGTGTCCACCCCGGCGCTGGTGGCGGCCGAGGCCTGTGTGGCTCCGGCGGCGCTGGCCGAGGCGGAGGAGGCGGCGCGGCGGATCGCGGTGGACCGGGCCCATCTGCTGGCCGGCCTCGCCGAGTTCGACGAGGTCACGGTGGTGGAGGCGGCGCAGGGGCCGTTCGTCCTGATCCGGGTGACGGGCGGCGCGCAGGTGCGCGCCCGGCTGCGCGCGCTGGGCTTCGCCGTCCGCCGCGGGGACACCTTCCCGGGGCTGGACGAGTCCTGGCTGCGCCTGGCGGTCCGCGACCGGGCCACGACGGGCCGCCTCCTGCAGGCCCTGGACCACGCCTTGACCCTGACCACCGGCTGACCCGGCCGGGGGGCCCGGCCGGAACACACCTGCGGGGGGGGGCGACCTCGGCTGGAGCACACCCGCCCGAACCGGCAGGATGCTCCCGGACTTGCACCACCCGGCCCTGCCCGCCACACGCCGGACCCGGCCCCGGGGGCGGACCGGCTGGAGCACACCCGCCCAAACCGGCTGGTTACTCCCGGACTTGCGCCACCCAGCCCTGCCCGCCACACGCCGGACCGACCCCGGGGGCGGACCAGCCGGAGCACACCCGCCCAAACCGGCTGGTTACTCCCGGACCTGGGCCACCCGGCCCTGCCCGCCACACGCCGGACCGACCCCGGGGGCGACCCCGGCCGGAACACACCCGCCCAAACCGGCAGGCTGCTCCCGCACCTGCGCCACCCGGCCCTGCCCGCCACACGCCGGACCCGGCCCCGGGGGCGGACCAGCCGGAGCACACCCGCCCGAGCCAGCGGGCTGCTCCCGGGCGTGGGCCACCAGGTTCTGCCCGCCGCCCGCCGGTCCGGGGCCCGGGGGTATCCGGGGCCCGGTGTGTCCGGGCCGGGGGGTGCGCCGGTTCGGCACCCATGCGCGCCGGGGCGTGGCCTGGGCGCGGGCCGGGCGGGCGGCGGTGCGGAGCTGGCCGGGCGCGGGCCGGAAGGTGTCCTGGGGGCACGGCCTGGAAAGGCGCGGAGCGGCGGGCGCGCCTACGATGGCGGCTCGGGGGCGGGTGCACGGGGCCGCCGGGGTCGCGTACAGGGGGCAGCGATGAAGACATCCGCACGCATGGGCGCGGCCGTGGCCGGGCTGGCCGTCGTGGGCGGCGGGCTCCTCGTAGGGCCGCGGCTCCTCGACCACGGCGGCAGGGCGGCGGCGCCGGAGCAGCGGCTCGGGAGCGGGCCCGCCCCGGCGGCGAGCGCCGCCTCCCCCGAACCCGCCCGGCCAGGGCAAGGGCAAGGGCAGGGGCCGTTCACGCTCGTGGCGACCGGCGACATCATCCCGTACCCGTCGATCATCCAGCGGTCCGCGGACGATGCCGGCACGGCCGGCGACTACGACTTCCGGAAGATATTCGCCGGTGTCAAACCCCTGGTCTCCGGCGCCGACCTGGCCCTGTGCCACCACGAGATACCGTACGGCCGCCCCGGCGGCCCCTACACCGGCTACCCGCTCTTCAAGGCCCCGCACCAGCTGGCCGACGCCCTGAAGGACGCCGGGTACGACAGTTGCTCCACCGCCTCGAACCACACCCTGGACGACGGCTACGAAGGCCTCGCGCGCACCCTCGATCACCTCGACCGGGTCGGCATCCCGCACGTCGGCTCCGCCCGCAGCGCGGAGGAGGCCAAGGCCCCGGCCCTGATGTCGGCCGGCGGCGCGAAGGTCGCCCAGCTGGACTACACGTACGGCACGAACGGCATCCCCCTGCCCGAGGGCAAGCCGTGGGCCGTGAACCTGATCGACAAGGACCGGATCCTCGCCGACGCCCGTGCGGCCCGGGCCGGCGGCGCGAACGTGGTGGTGCTCAGCGTCCACTGGGGCACCGAATGGCAGACCTCCCCCGATGAGCAGCAGCGCGAGCTCGCGCAGGCGCTGACCGCCTCCCGCGGGCCCGACGGGCTCCCCGACATCGATCTGGTCATCGGCACCCACAACCACGTGCCGCAGCCCTACGAGAAGATCAACGGCACCTGGGTGGTCTTCGGCATGGGCGACCAGGTCGCCAGCTTCGTGCCGGCCGACAAGCTGCGCGGGAACCAGTCGTCGGTGCCCCGGTTCACCTTCGCCCCGGCGGCGGCCCACGCGGGCCGCTGGGAGGTGGTGAAGGCCGAGTTCCTCACGCAGTACTCGGACATGGGCCCGCCGTTCCGCGTCGTCTGCGCCTCCTGCGCGGCCTCCGACACCACGCTCCCCGCGGCCAAGCGGAGCGAGTACGCCCGGATCGACGAGCAGGTCACCGAGGCCGTGCTGTCCCGCGGCGCGGCCGGCCAGGGCCTGGAGCACGCCACCCGCTGAGCGCGCCGCCCGCCGAACACTCCCCTCCGGGTGTTCCGCGGGCGGCGGCCCGGCGGCGGTGCGCTACGAGGCCCGGCCCCGGCGCGTCACGACGAGCGCGCCCCCGCCGATCCCGAGCAGGACCAGCGCGCCTCCCGCGACGTACGGGGTCAGCGAACCGCCGCCGGTCTCGGCCAGGTTGGCGTCGGTGGTGACGGCCGAGCCCTTGCCCGTCGCGGTCTGCGGCTTGACGTCGGGCTTCGAGGACGGGGCGGGGGCCGGGGCCGCCGGGGACTCGCAGTGCGCCTCGGCGAGCACGATCTCGCCCTCCACCTCGGCCACGTTCAGCTTCAGCGGGTTCACCGACACCTTCAGGCGCAGTGCGGTCGCGGCGGCCGTCGTGGAGGTGGTCCGGGTGCCGGACAGCTCCAGGCTGACCAGGCCCACGCCCGGCACCTCGACCTTGGTGGGGCCGCCCGCCGACAGGGTGACCTTCTTGCCGAGCGCGGTGACCGTCCCGAGGACGTTCGAGGTGGCCACCGGCTGCTTGCCCGCCTCGCAGACGGCCTTGGAGGTGACCTTCTCCACCTCGATGAGCGAGAGCGCCGGCAGGCCCGGCACGTGCACCCGCGCCTTGGCGAGGTTGGCCTCCGCCTCGGCCCGGTTCTTGTCGGCGGTCGCCTTGGAGGTGGCGACGTCGGCGCGGAGCACGCTGACCGGCTTGCCTCCCTCGACCCCGTCCAGGGTGACCGCCAGCGCCGTCTTCTCGGCCGTCGCCGGGGCGCTCACCTCGTTGAGGGTCGTCTTCAGCGGAATGTGCACGGTCTTGTTGAGCAGGCCCACGTCGAGTCCGGCGCGCAGGACGACGGCGCCGGCCTTGCCCTCGCCCCCGGTCCCGCCGCCTCCCGTGGCGAGCGCGGGCGGGGCGGTGAGCAGGGCGACCGCTCCCGTGGCGAGCAGGACGGCCGCGGGCATGCGGAAGGTGTTGCTGTTCAAGGTGGTGGAACCCCCAGGGAGATGGGTGCCGTCGCGCCGCCATGGGGGACATCGCGCGCCGACGGCCTCGTCCCCGGAATCTTTACGCACTGTGAGTGAACGGGCAGCCACCTGACGTGAGTTCACCCCAAAGGGTGGTTTCCACGCATACATTCGAATTTCTACGCCTCAGAAGGAACGCGAGTTCCCTCCTGTCGCAGACACACGAGGGGCGCGAGCAGTCCTAACGACCGCTCGGCGGCGGACGTCACGCGCCGTCAACACCCCGCCGACCGCCGCCGGAGCCCTCAGGCGCGGACCCTGCCGTTCACCACGACCCGCAGGGGCTGCGCGAGCGCCCGTACGTCGGCCCGCGGGTCGGCGGCGTAGACCACGAGGTCCGCGGGCGCGCCCTCGGTGAGCCCCGGCCGTCCGAGCCACTCGCGCGCCGCCCAGGCCGTCGCCGAGAGGGCGTCCAGCGCCGGGATGCCGGCCTTCACCAGTTCCCCGACCTCGGCCGCCACGAGGCCGTGCGGCAGGGAGCCGCCCGCGTCGGTGCCGACGTACACCTGGATGCCCGCGTCGTAGGCGGCGCGGACGGTGTCGTAGCGCCGCTCGTGGAGCCTGCGCATGTGCGCCGACCAGCGCGGGAACTTCGCCTCGCCGCCCGCCGCCATCTTCGGGAAGGTGGCGATGTTCACGAGGGTCGGCACGATCGCGACCCCCCGCTCCGCGAACAGCGGGATGGTGTCCTCGGTGAGGCCGGTGGCGTGCTCGACGCAGTCGATGCCCGCCTCGACGAGATCGCGCAGCGAGTCCTCCGCGAAGCAGTGCGCCGTGACCCGGGCACCCAGCCGGTGCGCCTCGGCGATGGCCGCCTCCACCTCGGCGCGCGGCCAGCAGGCCGCCAGGTCGCCGGCCTCGCGGTCGATCCAGTCGCCGACCAGCTTCACCCAGCCGTCGCCGCGCAGCGCCTCGCGGCCGACGTAGGCGACGAGGTCGGCGGGCTCGATCTCGTGCGCGTAGTTGCGGATGTAGCGGCGGGTGCGCGCGATGTGCCGGCCCGCCCGGATGATCTTCGGCAGGTCCTCGCGGTCGTCGATCCAGCGGGTGTCGGAGGGGGATCCCGCGTCACGGATGAGGAGGGTTCCGGCGTCGCGGTCGGTCAGGGCCTGGCGTTCGGCGGTCCGGGCGTCGACCGGGCCGTGGGCGTCCAGACCGACGTGGCAGTGCGCGTCGACCAGCCCGGGCAGGGCCCAGCCGGACACCGTGGTGACCTCCCGGGCACCGCGCGGGCGCTCGTAGGAGATCCGGCCCCCGACCACCCAGAGCTCGTCGCGGACCTCGTCGGGCCCGACCAGCACCCGGCCCTTCACGTGCAGCACACCGTCCGCCCCGCCCACGTCGCCCGCACCGCTCGGGCCGCCCGCACCGTTCACGCCGTCCGCCCCGCCCACGTCGCTCACATCGCTCATGTCGGCACTGTACGGGCGTGCTCGATACGCTCTGCGGGTAGCCCCGGACGAAGAGAGCACCACCGTGACCCACCCCCTGCTGGACCTCCCGCCGCTCACCGCCGAGCGTTTCGCGTCGATCGAGCGGGGGGTCGCCGAGCTCCTCGCCACCCGGCAGGACGTGGTGATCACCCAGGGCGAGGCGCTGCTGCCGCTGGAGGGGTGCATCCGCTCGGGCGCGCAGCCCGGCTCGACGGCGCTGAACGTGGTCACCGGGCCGTACGGCACCACCTTCGGCAACTGGCTGCGCGACTGCGGCGCGACGGTCGTGGACCTGGCGGTCCCCTTCGACACCGCGGTGACGGCCGGCCAGGTGGCGCGGGCACTGGCCGAGCGCCCGGAGATCGACTTCGTCTCGCTGGTCCACGCGGAGGCGGCGACCGGCAACACGAACCCGGTCGCGGAGATCGGTGAGGCCGTACGGGCTCACGGGGCCCTGTTCATGCTGGACGCGGTGGCCTCGGTGGGCGCGGAGCCGCTGCTGCCGGACGCGTGGGGCGTGGACCTGTGCGTGATCGGGGCGCAGAAGGCGATGGGCGGCCCGGCGGGCGTGTCCGCGGTGTCCGTCTCGGAGCGGGCGTGGGACCGGTTCGCGCAGAATCCGGCGGCCCCGCGCCGCTCCTACCTGTCGCTGCTGGACTGGAAGGAGCGCTGGATCGACGCCGGGCGCAAGGCGCTGCCGCACGCTCCCGCGCAGCTGGAGATGCTGGCGCTGGAGGCCTGCCTGGACCGCATCGCGCGGGAGGGGCTGTCCTCGGTGACGGCCCGCCACGCGGCGGCCGCGGCGGCGACCCGCGCGGGTGCGGCCGAGCTCGGGGCGGCCCCGTACGTGGGCCGGGTGGCGGAGGCCGCCCCGGTGGCCACGACCCTGCGGGTCGCGGACGCCTCGCTGGTGGTGGCCAAGGCGCTGGCCGCGGACCCGGCGGCGCCGCTCGCCGCGGGAGGCGGGGCGCTGGCGCGGGAGATGGTCCGGGTCAACCACTACGGCACGGCGGCCTCGCTGCCCGCCGTCGGGGCCGCGCTCACCGCCCTGGCGACCGCGCTGGGCGCCGAGCCCGCCGCGGCCCTCGCCGCGGCGGGGACGGCCTGGGCCGAGGCGCTCGGCTGACCGGCCCGGCGGGGCCTCAGGCCAGGACGTCCAGCAGCCGGTCGACGTCGGCCTCGGTGTTGTAGAGGTGGAACGAGGCCCGCAGGGCGCCCGCGCGGGCGGCGGTGGCGATGCCGGCCGCCAGCAGGGCCTCCTGCCGGTCGGCGAGGCCGGGCACCGAGACGATGGCGCCCCCGCCGGGCACGGGCTCGCGGCCCAGGCGGGCGAGCCCGGCCCGGTAGCGGTCGGCCAGGGCCGTGTTGTGGGCGTGGAGCTGCCCGACGCCGATCCGCTCCAGCAGGGTCAAGGAGGCCTCGGCCGCGTGGTAGGCGAGGAATGCGGGGGACTCGTCGAACCGCCGGGCTCCGTGGGCCAGTTCCGGCATGGGGCCGTAGGTGGCCTCCCACATGGACTCCGCCGCCACCCAGCCGGCGTGCAGCGGGGTCAGGGTGTCCTGGGCCTCCCGCGACACGGTCAGGTACGAGGCCCCGCGGGCGCCGAGCAGCCACTTGTAGCCGGCCGTGACCGTGTACTCGTACGGCGAGGCGTCGAAGGGCAGCCACCCCGCCGCCTGGGTCGCGTCCACCAGCATGCGGGCGCCGTGCGCGGTGGTGGCGGCGCGGACCGCGGCCAGGTCGGCCGTCCGCCCGTCGGCGGACTGTACGGCGCTCAGCGCGACCAGCGCGGTGCCCGAGCCGACGGCTTCGGCCAGGGATTCCAGCGGTGCGAAGCGCACCTTGAGGTCTCCGCGCACCACGAAGGGGTTGATGACGGAGGCGAACTCGCCCTCCGGGCAGAGCACTTCGGCTCCGGCGGGGAGGGACGCGGCGACCAGCCCGACATGGGTGGCCACGGCCGAGCCGACGGCCACCCTCTCGACGTCGACCCCGACCAGCCGGGCGAAGGCGGCCCGGACCCGGTTCACGCGGTCGAAGTCGCCGAATCCGGTCGGGATCCCGGCGCCCGCCGCGTCGGCCAGCTCACGTACGGCCGCGACGGCGGAACGCGGGAGGATCCCGCAGGTGGCGGTGTTGAGGTAGACGGTGGAATGGGCGAACTCGGCCCGGACCGCTTCGGCGATGGGAAGATCCATGGGTCCACTCTGCTCCGCGAGCGACCCAAAGTCCATTGCCTAATTTTGTACGCCACCCTCAAGGAATGCTTATACCTGGGGGACGGCGCACGCCCCGTCGGGCTCGCACGCCTCGGCGCCCGCCGCAGGCTCCTCGACCTCCCGGCCGGCCCACGCCTGCTCCAGGGCGCGGGTGAACACCTCGGCCGGCTGGCCGCCGGAGATCCCGTAGCGGCGGTCGAGCACGAAGAACGGCACGGCGTTCGCACCCAGCTCGGCGGCCTCGCGCTCGTCGGCGCGGACCTGCGCGGCGTAGGCGGAGTCGTCGGCGAGGACGGTGCGCGCCTCGGCCTCGTCCAGCCCCGCCTCCACGGCGAGGGCGACCAGCACCTCGGGGTCGAAGACGGACCGCTCCTCGGCGAAGTTGGCCCGGTAGGCGAGGTCGAGCAGCTCCTCCTGACGGCCGCGGGCCGCGGCCAGGTGCAGCAGGCGGTGGATGTCGAAGGTGTTCCCGTGGTCACGCCCGTCGGTGCGGTACTCCAGGCCCTCGGCGCGGGCGCTCGCCGCGACGTGCTCCTCCATGGCGCGCGCCTCGTCGAGGGTGCGGCCGTACTTCTTGGCGAGCATCTCCAGGACGGGCGCGGTGACGCCCTTGGCGCCGTTCGGGTCGAGCTCGAAGGACCGGAAGACGACCTCCACCTCGTCGCGGTGCGCGAACTCGGCCAGCCCCTTGGCGAAACGGGCCTTGCCGATGTAGCACCACGGGCAGGCGATGTCGCTCCAGATCTCGACGCGCATGTTCCTTCTTCTCTCTCCGGACGGGTGAACAGACAGTTCCCCCTTCAACCACCCGGAAGTGCGTCTCATTCCCCGGACACCGTCAGCCAGAGGGTCAGGTGGGAGCCGGAGTGGGCGGGCGCCGGGGCCGGGTCCGGGAGCCAGCCGCGGGTGGCGTAGAAGGCCTGGGCGCGGAGGTTGTGCGCGTACACCTCCAGGCGGACCCGCTCGATTCCGGCGCGGCGCCAGGCGTCGAGGCAGGCCGCATGCAGGGCGGCGCCGGTGCCGCGGCGCCAGTGGGCGGGATCGACGTGGAGCTGGGTGAGGGTGGTCTCGCCGTCCGCGGTGAGGAAGGCGGCGACACCGGTGACCTCGCCGTCCTGCTCCGCGCACAGCACCCCGCCCTCGGCGGCGGGGCGGGCGACGGCGCGGGACCACGCCTCGCGGGCAAGGGCGCGGTGCGGTTCGCCGGCGTAGGTCTCCTCGGGGACCCGGCCCCGGTAGTAGGTGGCCCGGGCCCTGGTGTGGAGGGCTGTGATGGCGTCGAGGTCTGCGGGGCGCGCGGTCCTGATCACGGAAAGGAGAACGCGCCGGGAACCGTGCCGGTTCCCGGCGCGTCCGCCGCCGTACCGCGTGTGCGCCCGCCGCCGTCCGTTCCGGACGGCCGCCGCCCGCGTGGCTACTTCTTGAGCCACGCCTCCATCATCTTCTGGGCGACGGGGGCGGCCAGCCTGCCGCCGCCGATCTCGGAACGGTCGGTGTCGGACCGCTCGATCACGACGGCCACGGCGATCTGCTTGCCGTTCAGCTTCCCGTACGAGGTGAACCAGGCCAGCGGCGACAGGCTGTTGTTCACACCGCGCTGGGCGGTGCCGGTCTTGCCGCCCACCTCGGCGCCCGCCACCTGGGCCGGCTTGCCGCCGCCCTCGCTGGCCACCGTCCGCATGGCGTCGCGGAGCATCGAGGCGGTCTTCTCCTTCATCACCTGCTGGGACTTGGGGTCCTTGAAGCTCTCCAGCACGGTGCCCCCGGCGTCGGTGACCTCGGAGACCATGTGCGGGGCGACGAGCTTGCCGCCGTTCTCGATCGCGGCCGTGACCATCGCCATCTGCAGCGGGGTGGCCTGGACGTCGAACTGGCCGATGCCCGTCTGCGCGACCTGGTCGATCGACATCTTCTTCGAGGGGTACTTGCTGGGCGGGTTGGTGCGGACCGGGGTGTCGATCTGCGTGTTGAAGCCGAGCTTCTCGGCCATGGCGCGCATCTTGTCCTGGCCCAGCTTGTACGCCAGCTCCGCGAAGACGTTGTTGCAGGACAGCCGCATGGCGGTGCGCGGAGAAACGTTGTTGCAGGCTGCCGAGCCCGCCTCGCTGGGCAGCGGGGTGCGGGTGCCGGGGATCGTGTACGGGTCGGGGATGCCGGTCGGCTGGTCGATGTCGGTGACCAGCCCGTTCTCGATCGCCGCGGCGAGCGTGACCAGCTTGAAGGTGGAACCGGGGGCCTGCGGCTTGCGCAGGGCCACGTTCTCCATCGGCTTGCCCTTGTCGGCGGAGAGTTCCGCCCAGGCTTCCTTGTCGTTGGCGCCCGTGATCCGGCCCGGGTCGAAGGAGGGGTTGTTGACGACGCCGAGGATCGCGCCCGTCGCGGGGTCGATGGCGACGGCGGCACCCTGCTTGCCCTGGAGCGCGTCGTACGCGGCCTTCTGCACGTCCGGGTCGATGGTGGTCAGGACGTTGCCCGGGTCGGCCCGCTTGTTGGTGAGCATGTCCATCATGGTCTTCAGCCGGCTGTCGGAGCCGTTGAGGATGTTCTTGTAGACGCCCTCCAGCATGGTCGTGCCGTAGGCCTGGGAGCTGTAGCCGGTGATCGGCGCGTAGAGCGGGCCGTCGGTGTAGGTCCGCTTGTACCCGAAGTCCTTGCCGCCCGTCTTCGTCGAGCCCGTGATCGCCTCCCCGCCCACGATGATGTTGCCCAGCGGGTTCTCGTACTGCCCGATGAGGTTGCGCCGGTTGTGCTTGTCGTCTGCGAGGGCCTGGCCTTGGTATGCCTGCACCCAGGTGACGCGGACCAGCAGGGCCAGCACCAGGAGCAGGCAGAAGACCGACGCACGCCTGATCGTCTTGTTCATCCCCCAGAAGGACGTACCAACGGCCCCGGCCGTTCCGCTCTGCCCCGATTGTGGCGGGGTTCTCAGCTTTTCTTCATGAAGCCGCCCTCGTACGCGGCGATGACGGCCTGGGTCCGGTCCCGGGCTCCGGTCTTGGCGAGGACCGCGGCGACGTGGGTCTTGACCGTCTGGGGTCCGACCCCGAGGCGCTCGCTCATCTCGTGGTTGGACAGCCCGGTGGCCATCAGCCGCAGGACGTCGGCCTCCCGGCCGGTGAGCCGGGCCACCCAGGGTGCGGCAGCGGGCGCGGCGGCGGCCGTGTGGGCGGCGGCGAGGGAGCGGACGGCGGCCGGGTAGAGCACCGAGTCGCCGCGGGCGACGAGCCGGACCGCGCCGATCAGCTCGTCGGGATCGGCCCGCTTGAGGAGGAACCCGGCGGCACCCGCGCGCAGCGCCCCGTAGACGTAGGCGTCGTTCTCGAAGGTGGTGACGACCACGATGCGCGGCGGCTCGGCCATGGTCGCGAGGATCTGCTCGGTGGCCCGGATCCCGTCGATCTCGGGCATCCGGACGTCCATCAGCACCACGTCCGGGGCGAGGGAGCGGACCAGGGGGACGGCCTGCACCCCGGTGGCCGCCTCGCCGACTACCTCCAGGTCGTCCTCGGCCTCGAGGATGACCCGCAGGGCGGTGCGCACCATCCGCTCGTCGTCGCAGAGCACGATGCGCAGCGGGGGCCGGCCCGCCGCGGCGGGCGCGTTCGGCACGGTCATCGGGCGTCCTCCGCGAGTGGCAGGACGGCTCGCAGCCGCCACCGGTCCCCGTGCGGGCCGGCCTCGACGCGGCCGCCGAGCAGGGCGGCCCGTTCTGCGGCGCCGCGCAGTCCGCGGCCCCCGGTGGTGCGCGGCTCCCCGTGTGGCGGTGCGGCGGGCGGGTTGGTCATGGTGATCTCCAGTTCGCGGTGTCCGGTCCCGGCCGCGTCCCGTACGAGAACCCGCAGGTCCACGGGTCCCGCGCCGTGGCGCAGCGCGTTGCTGAGGCCCTCCTGGACGATCCGGTACGCCTCGCGGGAGGCGATCGCCGGCAGGTGCGCCCAGTCCCGGCCGGGGCCGGGGTCCTGGTGGGCGGTGACGGGGGTGCCCGAGGCCCGGGTGCGGGACAGCAGCCCGTCGAGGTCGGCGGCCAGCGTCGGCGCGGGCGCGGCGTCCCGCCGGGCCGGGTCGCCGTCCCGCAGCAGGCCGAGGACGGCGTCCAGTTCGCCCACCGTCCGCCGGGTGGTGTCCTCGATGGCGGCCAGCGCCTCCCGGACGAACCCGGGGTCGCTGTCGAGCACCCGCCGGGCGGCGGCCGCCTGGAGGGTGACGGCGCTCAGCGCGTGCCCGACCGCGTCGTGCAGCTCCCGGGCCAGCCGGTTGCGCACGGCCAGGTCGGCGGCCCGCTCCTCGGCGGCGGCCAGCCGGTCCGCCGCCGTCGGCCCCAGCAGTACGGGCGCCAGCCGGGCCAGCAGCGCCCCGGCTCCGGCGGCGCACAGCGCGAGCCCGCCCAGCAGGCCCGCCCCGAGCAGCGGGGCGAGATACGGTTCGGCCCCGGTACTGAGCCGGCCCAGCCCGAGCCCGGCGTCCCGCAGCCCGCCCGCGAACGGCAGCGCGATCAGCGCCACCGCCATGGGTGGGACAGCGAGGGTCATCCCGCTGACCACCGCGCCCACCCCCAGGTGCAGGGTCCACCAGGCCGAGGTCCGGCCCCGGGCGGCCCAGGACCGCGCCGGCCCGGCGGCGAGCCGCTCCCCCGGCACCGCGCACATGGCCCGCACGGCGGCCACGGACAGCGGCCGGACCAGCCCGTACACGGCGGTCACCGCGGCCAGGGGCAGGGCGGCCGCGTAGGCGGCGAGGGTGAGCGGGAGGGAGCTGAGGGCGTTGACCCCGCCGGCCGCCATGCCGACCCCCACCTGGGCGAGGAGGAAGTAGGGCATCAGCAGGGCCCCGCCGAGTATCAGGTGGATCCAGCGCAGCCTGGCCCGGGCGCCGAACAGCCGGTTCACTCGACGCGGGCGGCCGTGAGGAACCGTATGAGAACGGCGGCCGAGAGCAGTCCGGTGATCATCTGCCCAGCGTAGGTCAGCAGGACCACCCCGCCGGGCCCTCCTCCCCCGTCCAACTCCGGCCCCAGCGCGGCGATCAGCAGCCACGTCCCCCAGCTCAGCGTCGCGCCCGAACCGATCCAGGCGGCACCGAGCGCCCACCGCGGCCCTCGCGCCCGGTGCTGCCCGCCCCGGGCCAGGAGGACGGCCCCGGCTCCCGCGGCCAGCGCGCACACCCCGTGGACGGCCGTGGCCGCGCCCGCCTCCGCGGAGTACGCGGCCGCCCGCTCGGCCCCCAGCCAGGCCGTGCCGCCGAAGGCCCAGTACGCCTGCACCGCCGCGACCGCGATCCCGGCCGCCGCCGAGGCCGCCGCCACCACCCCCGTGGGCGACGGCAGCCTCCCCCGGACTCCGTCCGGGGAGGACCCCGGCCCCGGCGCACCCGGCCTGCGCCGGCCCCAGCGCTCCCGCGCATAGGGCACGAACAGACCGGCCAGGGCGAGTCCTTGGACGGTGAACCCGGTGTAGACGACGTGGAAGACCCAGGGCTCCAGGAAGGGCTGCCCCCCGCTCGCCGCGGCCGGCTCGGCCCCGGCCCCGGCCCCGAGCAGCCGTATGAGCAGTTGGCCCGGATAGCCGAGGAGGATCGGGGCCAGCAGCCCCGTCGCGAAGAAGACCGGGACGGTCAGCAGCCAGGACGGCACCCGCAGGCCCCAGGGGCGGGTGAGCACCAGCACGAGCAGGACCACGCAGGCGTCCATGGCCAGCGTGACGGAGTTGGCCGCGGTGAGGAACAGGCTGGGCTCGCTCAGCGCGCTGCCGGCCGGTATGCCGATCTGACTCCCGGCCAGCCAGGCGGTCTTGAGCGCCAGATAGGGCACGGTGGCGGCGATGGCCGCCGCCCGCAGGATCCGCCGGCCTGTCCCCGGCCCGGGGCTCGGGCCGGTCCCCGGTCCGGGGATCGGGCCGGTCCCCGGTCCGGGGATCGGGCCGGTCCCCAGACCGGGGATCGGGCCGGAGATCGGACCGGGGCTCGGGCCGGGGCTCGGCGGCTGCGTCGCGTACGTCGCGTGAACGGCTCGTGTGGTCATGCACCAACGGTCCCGCCCGCGCCGCCCCACCGCCTCCCCCTCCATGGGGAACCGCCTCCCCCGGCCGGGGGAGGAATCACCCCCTCCGGCGCGTCACATCCGCCGCGTGACCACCGACAGCCGGTCCCGCGCCTCGAACAGGGCCGCCTTGATGGCCTGCTCGTGCTCCGCCGTCAGCCGCGCCACCGGCACCGAGCAGCTCACCGCGTCCCGGGCGGGCGTGCGGTAGGGCACCGCCACCCCGAAGCAGCGCAGCCCGAGCGTGTTCTCCTCCCGGTCCACCGCGTAGCCCTGCTCCCGCACCAGCGCCAGCTCCTCGATGAGCCGCTCCCGGTCCGTCACGGTGTGCTCGGTGACCGCCTCCAGCCGCCGCGGCAGCAGGGCCCGCACCTCCTCGTCCGTGTGCGTGGCCAGCAGCGCCTTGCCCAGCGCCGTGGAGTGCACCGGCAGCCGCCGCCCGACCCGGGTGAAGGGCCGCAGGTAGTGCCGGGACGGGCGGGTCGCGAGGTAGACCACGCTCGTCCCGTCCAGCCGGGCCAGGTGGATGGTCTCCGTCGTGTCGTCGGAAAGCCGGTCCAGGGAGGGCCGGGCGGCCGCCACCACCTCGTCGCCGTCGATGTACGAGCTGCCGACCAGCAGCGCCCGGACGCCGATGCCGTAGCGCGTGCCCGTCGCGTCCGTCTCCACCCATCCCAGGTTCACCAGCGTGCGCAGCAGCATGTACAGGCTGGACTTGGGGAGGGAGAGGTCGTTCTGGATGTCGGCGAGGCTGTGCAGCCCCGGCCGCGCCGCGAAGTGCTCCAGCAACAGGACCGTCCGCACCGCCGATTTGACCGGCGACGCCGGGACCGTGCCCCCCGATTCGGTCGTCGTCATGCGCCTGCTTCCCCTCTGGCCGCCTCTTGTCACGCCGAGGACGCGGAAATAGAGTCCACAGCAGATGTGATCATTCATCCACCGGAACGGCGTTCAGAATACTGAACGATCCAGGAGGCAGTGGGCCATGACAACGACACCAGTCTGGAGTGTGGACCCCCGCACCGGGAAGCAGCGCGAACAGGTTGCGGTCGAGGCCACACCCCAGGAGGTGGACGAAGCCGTACGGAACGCCCACGCCGCCCGCGGCGCGCTCGCCGACTCCGCCGCCCGCGCCGCCTTCCTCCGCACCGCCGCCGACCTGCTCGACGCAGCCGCCGCGCACGTCGTCGAGGCCGCCGACGCCGAGACCGCGCTGGGCCCGGGCCGGCTCACGGGAGAGCTGGCCCGCACCACCGGCCAGCTGCGCGCCTTCGCCGACGCGCTGGAGGACGGCTCCCACCTCGACATCCGGATCGACCGCGCCGACCCCTCGCTCAGCCCGCCGCGCCCCGAACTGCGCCGCTACAAGGTGCCGCTGGGCGTCGTCGCGGTGTACGCCGCCTCCAACTTCCCGCTCGCCTTCTCCGTCCCCGGCGGGGACACCGCGAGCGCGCTGGCCGCCGGCTGCCCGGTGGTCGTCAAGGCGCACCCCGACCACCCGGCCACCTCCGAGCTGTGCGCCTCGCTGCTGCGCCGGGCGGCCGTCGCCTCGGGGCTCCCGGCCGAAGTCGTCTCCGTGGTGCACGGGTTCGACGCCGGCCTGGCGCTGATCCGCCACCCGCTGGTGTCCGCCGCCGGATTCACCGGTTCCATCCGGGGCGGGCGCGCCCTGTTCGACGCGGCGGCCGCCCGGCCCGTGCCCATCCCCTTCCACGGTGAGCTGGGCTCGCTCAACCCCGTGGTGGTCACCCCGGCCGCGGCCGTCGAGCGCGCCGAGGAGATCGGCAGCGGGCTCGCGGGCTCGGTCACCCTCGGCGTGGGCCAGTTCTGCGTGAAGCCCGGCCTCGTGCTGGTCCCCCAGGGCGCGGCGGGCGACCGCCTCGCGGGCGCGCTCACCAAGGCGCTCGGGGAGACCGAGCCGGGGGTGCTGCTCGACCACCGGATGCGGGAGAACTTCGTCGCCGGAGTGCGCGAGCGGGCCGCGCTGGCGGGCGTCGAGGCACCCGTCACTCCGGGATCGGGCGGTGAGCACACCGTCGGCGCCGGCTATCTGACCGTGGCGGCCGCCCGCATCCTCGACAGCGCCCCGGGCGGGGCGTACGAGGTGCTGCTGGAGGAGTGCTTCGGTCCCGTCACCGTCGTCGTGCGGTACGCCGACCAGCGCGAGGCGGCGGCGGTGCTCGGGCGGCTGGGCGGGAACCTGAGCGCGACCCTCCAGTTGTCGGCCGCCGAGACCGAGGGCGCGCCGGGCCCGGCCTCCGAGCTGATCGGGCAGGTCACGGAGCTGGCGGGCCGGATCGTGGTCAACGGCTGGCCGACCGGGGTGGCGGTGGCCCCGGCCCAGCACCACGGCGGCCCGTACCCGGCGGCGACCTCCCACTCCACCTCGGTCGGCGGGACCGCGATCGAGCGCTGGCTGCGCCCGGTGGTCTACCAGTCGGTGCCGGACGCCCTGCTTCCGCCCGAGTTGCGCGAGGCCAACCCGCTCGGGCTGCCGCGCCGCGTGACGGGAGCCGCGGGAGCCGCGGGAGCCGCGGGAGCCTCCGAAAGCTGACGGGGCCCGCCGGGACCGGCGGGACCGCCCGGACCACCGGGACCGGCGGGCCCGCCCGGACCACCGGCTCCGGCAGGCCCCGCCCCGGGCGGCCCCGCCCGCACCCGTCCGGAGGCCGCCCCGGCCCACCCGCGGCCGGCGGCCCTTCGGCCGGCGGCCGGCCCCAGCCCGCCCCGAAGCCGCCCCGAAGCCGCCCCGGCCTGCCGGAACGCCGAAAATCCGTTGCCCGCCCCGACCCCGCCGGGGCAGGCTGCGGCGCATGCCGAAGCCGCAGGGATTCTCGTACGAACGCCACCGCGACCACTCCGTCGTCATCACCCACCAGGGCCGCACCGCCGCCACCCTGCGCGGGAGCCGCGCGGAGAAGTTCCTGACCGAGGTGGAGTCCGGCGACGCGCAGCTGGTCATGGCCCGCTGGACCGGCGCGTACAAGTTCGGCAACGAGCGCATGGCGAAGAACCACCCCCGCAACCGGCGCTGAAATCCGTCGCGAGGGTAAGGGAACGGCAAAGCACCTCCGGTCGTTCTCCGGGCATGACCGCTATGACCCCTGGATCCAACCTGCCGCTCAATGCCGTCCGTGTGACGGTGGACGTGGCTGCGCCGGTACGGCTCGACGTGTCCGGACTGCTCCTGACGGCGGACGGCAAGGTGCGCTCCGACGCCGACTTCATCTTCTACAACCAGCCCTCCGGGCCCGGTATCAGCTACCGGTCGGGCGGTGGCGCGGCGCCGGACTCGATCACCGTGGACACCTCCGCGCTGCCCCCCGGGATCGAGCGCATCGTGGTCACGGCCAGCCCGGACGCCGCCGGTCAGAGCTTCCAGGGCGTCGAGCCCACCGCCACCGTGCGCAATGCGGACGGCGGAGCGGTGATCGCCAGCTTCACCCCGCCGCAGCTCGGCTCCGAGACGGCGCTCGTGGTCGTCGAGGTCTACCAGCGCGGCGGCGTGTGGAAGGTCCGCGCGGTCGGCCAGGGGTATGCGAACGGCCTCGCCGGCATCGCCACCGACTTCGGCGTCTCCGTGGAGGAGGAGCCGGCCGCCGCGCCGGCCGCCCCCGCCCCCGTCGCCCCGGCCGCGCCCCCGGCCGCACCCCCGGCCCCGCCGGCCTCCTACCCGCCCTCCCCCTGGCTCGGCGGTACGACGCCCACGACTCCCAGCGCCCCGGTTCCGCCCGCGCCGCCCGCGGCCCCGGCGCCGGCCGCGGCTGCGGCCGGCGCCGGAAAGATCAACCTGGACAAGGGCCGGGTCAGCCTCCAGAAGAACCAGACCGTCTCCCTGGTCAAGGGCGGCCGCCCGCTGCTCTCGCAGGTCAAGATGGGCCTCGGCTGGGAGCCCGCGTTCCGCGGCCGGGACATCGACCTCGACGCCTCCGTCATCGTGTACGGCCCCCAGCGCAACCACATCGACAGCTGCTACTTCGGCAAGCTGTCGATCCTGAACGGCGCCATCAAGCACTCGGGCGACAACCTGACGGGCGAGGGCGCGGGCGACGACGAGGTGATCGTCGTGGACCTCGGCCGGATCCCCGCCGACGCCACCGGCCTGGTGTTCACGGTCAACTCCTTCTCCGGCCAGAAGTTCACCGAGGTCGCCAAGGCCTACTGCCGTCTGATGGACGCCGCGAGCGGCGAGGAGCTGGTGCGCTTCGACCTGACCTCCGCCGAACCGCAGACCGGGGTCATGATGGCGAAGCTCATCAAGCAGTTCAGCGGTGAGTGGGAGATGACGGCCATGGGCGACTTTGTGAAGTCCCGCACAGTGCGCGGCATGGTCAAGCCGGCTTCGCAGGCTCTCTGAGCAGGTGGGCGGGCACGGGAAGCCGCCCGGCGCCACCCGGGCGGCTTGCCGGGTGATGGATGCCACGCGTAATCCGGAGGTGGCTGTCAGTGCCCGCCCGTAGCCTTGAACTCATGCACGAGTCAGTCATCCCCACAGGGCCCGCCCGCCCGTCCGCCGCGGAGGCGAACGAGGCGATACGGCACCTTGTCGAGAGCCGGGTGGACGACGAGTGGCCCTCGGAGGCGTATGAGTTCCTGCTCACCGAGTGGTCCGCGGCCTCCCACCCGGAGGTCTCCGCGGCCCCGTAGGCGCGGGGCCGCGGGGCGCGCCGCGTGGTCGCGCCCGCTGCCCCACGCCCGCCGCCGCTGTCGCCTCCGCTGCCGCGTCAGTGAGCGCGCCGCCACGGCCCGGTGATGGCCAGCATGATGCCCGGGTCCTGGATGTTGGCGTACAGCGTGCGCCCGTCGGGGGAGAAGCAGGCGCCGGTGAACTCGGAGTACTCCGGCTCCTCGGCCGACCCGATGTTCAGCTCGTTGCGGGCCAGCGGATAGGTGCGGCCCGATTCGGTCGCGCCGAACAGGTGCTGCAGGCCCGAGCCGTCCTCGGCGATGACCAGGCCCCCGTACGGCGACACGGTGATGTTGTCCGGGCCGTCGTAGCCGCCGTCCGCCGACGGGTCCGCGTTGACCCCGATCAGGACGGTCAGCCGGATCGTGCGCCGCTTGGGGTTGTAGAACCACACCTGGCCGTCGTGCGCCGCCCCCGGGCTCTCCTCCCGGGCGTAGGAGGACACGAAGTACGCGCCGCCGTCGGCCCACCACATGCCCTCGAGCTTGCGCCCCCGCGTCACGACGCCGTCGGCGAACTGCTTGCGCACCGGCACGGTCCGCGCGTCGCGGTCCGGTACGTCCACCCAGTCGACCCCGTAGACGGTGCCGATCTTCGTGGCGCGCGAGAGGTCGTCGACGAACCGGCCCGAGCTGTCGATGCACTTGGCGGCCTGGAGCACGCCCGCGTCGGCCGCCAGCGTACGCAGCCTGCCGCGCCCGTGGTGGAAGCCGCGGGGCGGGGTCCAGCGGTAGAGCAGCCCGTTGGGGCCGGAGGCGTCCTCGGTCAGGTAGGCGTGGCCCTGCCGCGGGTCGATGACCACGGCCTCGTGGTCGTACCGCCCGAAGGCCTTGACGGGCTTCGGGTCGCGGTTGGCACGGCGGTCGTGCGGATCGACCTCGAAGACGTAGCCGTGGTCCTTGGTCATGCCGTTCTTGCCCGCGAGGTCGGAGTTCTCCTCGCAGGTGAGCCAGGTGCCCCAGGGGGTGGAGCCGCCCGCGCAGTTGGTCGACGTACCGGCGATGCCCACCCATTCGGCGACCTCGCCGCCGCGGCGGACCTCGACGACCGTGCACCCGCCGGCCGCGGCCGGGTCGTAGACGAGGCCCTCGGCGAGCGGAACGGGGCGGGCCCAGTTGTTCCGGCTCCCCTTGAGCTCGTGGTTGTTGACGAGGAGGGTGACCCCGCGGCGGCCCTCGAAGGCGGCCGTGCCGTCGTGGTTGGACGGGGTGCTCTCGCCCGACTCCAGGGTGGTGACCCCGCTGTGCGTGATCACGCGGTACGTGAAGCCGGCGGGGAGGGCGAGGATGCCGGCCGGGTCGGGGAGCAGCGGCCCGTAGCCCGGCTCACAGGGCCGTCCGTGCTCGTCGCGGGCCGTGCTGTCGTCGGCTGCCAGGGCGCCCGGGGCGGTGGCGAGTGCGCCGACCGTCCCGGTGAGCGCGACGCCGGCGCCGGCGAGGACGGTGCGGGCGGTGAAGTCTCTGCGGCTGAGCGGCATCGGGTCTCCAGGGGTGGGGAGTGGTGCGCCTGTCGTGCAGTCGTCGGCGCACACGCTCCCGCCCGCACGTGAACGGCGGCTGAACTACCCGATAAGCGCGAGAGACCCCTTGCCCGGAGTGGGAATGGCCAACTCCGGGTCGGGAAATGACGCATTGTCATCGCTCGGCCCCGGCATCCCGCCCGTCACCCGGGCCCCCGGGGCCTCGCTCCCGGGCGGTGCTCAGGACCGCC
This sequence comes from Streptomyces sp. NPDC048270, assembly GCF_040652335.1. NCBI lineage: Bacteria > Bacillati > Actinomycetota > Actinomycetes > Kitasatosporales > Streptomycetaceae > Streptomyces > Streptomyces sp. NPDC048270. The sequence goes on along the minus strand of NZ_JBEZLV010000014.1, from coordinate 77,193 downwards.
GCGAGCGCGCCTTGAACGCGGCCTTGCGGGCCTCCTTCGCCGCCTTCTTGTCCGGGTGCAGCCGTCCCATCGCCTCCAGGACGTGGACGGTCGCCGGGTGTTCCACCCGCCACACCTGCTCGAAGAACCCGGCGTGATGGGCGGTCAGGGTCTCCATCAGCAGCGGCAGCTCCTCGGTCTCGCCGTCGGCGGCGAGCTGCGCCGCGATCGTGTCGACCGTCAGCCAGAAGACCATCGTCGCGTCCGGCGCCGGTACGTCGGCCACCCCGCGCTCGGCCAGCCACACCCGGGCGAGCCCGCCCAGCTCCCCGTCGTCGAGCACGGCGCGGACCGCGGGCTCGGCCTCCGGCCCGGCCGGAGCGAGGGCCTGCTGGCAGCGCAGCCGGCGCAGCGGGCCGTCCTCGTCGTCACCGCGGGCGGCGGCCAGCAGTTCGGCGACGGCCGCGGGCACTTCACGGCCCTCCAGCCAGGCCTCGATCTCGGCCTGGGCGGCGCTCTCGGGGTAGTGGGAGACCGCGTCGAGCAGGGCGTCCGCGCCCTTGGCGGCCAGTTCGCCCACGGCGGGCGCCTCGACCCCGGCCTCCAGCAGCCGGGCGCGGATCCCGTACAGGCCGAGCGGGGTCAGGCGGACCATCCCGTAGCGGGAGACGTCCTCGTCGTCGGCGACGGCACCGGCGATCTGCTCGTCGTCCGCCTCCGCCATCAGCTCCTCGTCGACGGGCCGGAACTCGACCAGCCCGATGGGCTCCAGCTGCCGGAACTGGTCGTCGAGGCGCATCATCGCGTCCGAGACCTGCTCCAGCACGGCGTCGGTCGGCTCGCCCATGTCCTCGGGCACCACCATGGAGGCGGCGAGCACGGGCAGCGGAACCGGCCGGTCCGCGGCCCCGCCCTCGCTGACGGTGAGCAGGTAGAGGTTGGCGAGGACCTCGTCCAGGAAGTCCGCCTCGCGCCGCGGGTTCCAGTCCAGCTGGTCGAAGTCGATGTCCCCGCCCGCGTCCAGGGCGTCGACGAGGTCGTCCAGGTCGGGCACGGCCGCGTCGGCCAGCACGGTGTCCAGGGCAGCCAGCCACAGGTCGAGCACCTCGCCGGGCGCCCCGCCGGTCACCAGCGCGAGGTCCTCCCCGGGCGCGGCGGTGCCGAACTGCGCCCCCTCCGCCCCGTCCGCGCCGGACGCGCCGGACGCCCCGTCCGCCGCGCCGCCGCCCGCGAGGCCGTCCTCCTCCGGCTCGGTCACGTCCACCAGGCCGGTGTCCACGGCAACCCGCCAGGCCTGGCTCGCGTACACCACGGAGTCCGCGTCGGCCGTGTCGAGGCCGAGCGCCGCGGCGGCCTCGGGGAGCTGGTCGGCGACGAGTTCGCCGCCGGTGTCCACGCGGGTGCCGGGGCCGGCCCAGCGCGCCAGGCGTACCGCTCGGGCGAACAGCGGGGCGACGAGGGCGTCGCGGGCGAGCTCCGCATCGGAGTGCAGCCGTACCGGCGGCAGCGTGGAGTGCGGCTCAGCGGACATGGGGCGGTTCTCCTCGCGGATCGCGGACTCGGTGGGGCGGGGTGGTGCGGGCGGGGTGGTGCGGGTGGGGCGGAGCGGGTGGTCTTGGCCACACCCGCCGGTCGAGCGGGTGGAGCCGGACGGCATGGGGCAAGGCCGTGAAGGCCGGTCGGCGCACCGCCCGACCGCCCTGCCCGGCGCCCCAGCGTAGACGCATTTCGGGCGGCTCCGGCGGGCCATCCCCTTTGGTTCATCCCACAGTCAGCTGCCGTCTTCCCTGGAGCCCTTGACAACTTTGCTGGCCACACAGGAAATTGACGCGCGTAGATGTTTCGGGAGCCGCAAACCTCCCGCAGACGTCCTGCCGCAGTCCCTGCGCCCCATCCCTGCCGTCTCCCTCATCCCACACCGGAGTTCCCGCCCATGCGCTCCTCGCATCCCCGTTCCGCCGCCGTCGCGGCCCTCGTCGCCACCGCCCTGGCCACCGGCCTGCTGGCGGGCTCCGCCGGCGCGGCCGAAGGCTCCGCGGCCGACGGTCCGGTACGCATTCACGACATCCAGGGCACCACCCGGATATCCCCCCTCGCCGGCAAGCAGGTCGCCGACGTCGAGGGCATCGTGACGGGCGTGCGGACATACGGTTCGCGCGGCTTCTGGATCCAGGACCCGGACGCCGACGACAACGAGGCGACCAGTGAAGGCGTGTTCGTCTTCACCAACGCGGTCCCCACCGTCGCCGTGGGCGACGCGGTCAAGGTCTCCGGCCTGGTCGGCGAGTACGTCCCCGGCGGCACCGGCTCGGGCAACCAGTCGGTGACCCAGATATCCAAGCCGGTCGTGACGGTCGTCTCCGCGGGCAACGCACTGCCCGAGGCCGCCGCGATCAACGAGTACTCGGTGCCCGCCGAGTACGCCCCCGCCGGCGACCCGGCCGCCGCCGGCAGCATCAACGGCCTGGCCCTGGATCCCTCGCGCTACGCCCTGGACTACTACGAGTCCCTCGAGGGCATGAACGTCAAGATCGGCACCTCCCGCGTGGTCGGCGCCACCGACCCGTACTCCGAGCTGTGGGTCAGCGTGAAGGGCTGGGAGAACCCCACCAAGCGCGGCGGCACGCTCTACGGCTCCTACGAGTCCCAGAACACCGGCCGCCTGCAGATCCAGCAGCTCGCGCCCATCGCACAGCAGCCCTTCCCGGTGGCCAACGTCGGCGACAAGCTGACCGGCACCACCGAGGGCCCGCTGGACTTCAACCAGTTCGGCGGCTACACCCTGGTGGCGCGCACCCTCGGCACCGTCAAGGCGGGCACCCTCGCCCCCGAGAAGACCAAGGCGCAGGCCGACCACGAGCTCGCGGTGGCCACGTACAACGTCGAGAACCTCGACCCGACCGACCCGCAGGAGAAGTTCGACGCCCTCGCCCGGGCGGTCGTCGAGAACCTGGCCTCCCCCGACATCCTCGCCCTGGAGGAGATCCAGGACGACAACGGCGCCAAGAACGACGGCACCGTCTCCGCCGAGCAGACGCTGACGAAGTTCGCGGCGGCGATCACGGCGGCGGGCGGCCCGGCCTACCAGTGGCGGACCGTCAACCCGGAGGACAAGAAGGACGGCGGCGAGCCCGGCGGCAACATCCGCCAGGTGCTCCTCTTCAACCCGGCGCGGGTCTCCTTCACCGAGCGCGCCCCGGGTGACGCGGTGACGGCGACCGGCGTGGTCAAGGAGAACGGCAAGGCCGCCCTGACCCACTCCCCCGGCCGCGTCGACCCGGCGAACCCGGCGTGGGCCGACAGCCGCAAGCCCCTGGCGGGCGAGTTCACCTTCCGCGGCAAGACCGTCTTCGTGATCGCCAACCACTTCGGCTCCAAGGGCGGCGACGAGGGCCTGACCTCGCACCACCAGCCGCCGGTGCGCTCCTCGGAGGCCAAGCGGCTGCTCCAGGCGCAGGCCGTCAACGGCTTCGTCAAGGAGATCCTCGCGGCGGACAAGAACGCCAACGTGCTGGTCCTCGGCGACATCAACGACTTCGAGTTCTCGGCGACGACGGACGCGCTGGCCGACGGCGGGGCGCTGTACCCGGCCATCAAGTCGCTGCCGAAGTCGGAGCGCTACTCGTACGTCTTCCAGGGCAACGCCCAGGTGCTGGACCAGATCCTGACCAGCCCGGCGATCAAGAAGTTCACGTACGACAGCGTGCACATCAACGCGGAGTTCGCGGCCCAGAACAGCGACCACGACCCGCAGGTGCTGCGCTTCAAGCCGTAGCCCCCACGACCGCAGAGGGCCCGGACGCCGTCCCGTCCGGGCCCTCTGCCATGCGCGCGCGGCCGTGCGGGCCGCACGCCGCGACTCGAGCGCGGGGGGCCGTTGCCGGACAAGTAGGGGACTTTCGACCCTGGCGTGATGCTCGCCACATCCCTACCGAATCGCCCGCCCGTGGTGTTGAGTGTCCACACGCCCGATCTTGTACCGCCTTGTACCCCACCCCCGGAGGACCGCGTGTTCCCCTCCATCTCCCTCGCCCAGGAAATCGGCCTCGCCGTCCTGTTCGCGGCCGCCCTCGTCTGGGTGGTCGGCCTCGGCCACATGCTGTGGGACAGCCGCTTCCACCACCCGGAGCCGGCCGCCTTCGAGGGCCTCCCGGTGATCCCGGCCCAGCGCAGTTCGGCCTCGCACCCGCTGGAGTCGGTGGCGCTGACCGAGGCGGAGCAGCAGGCCTTCGCGGGCCTGATCCGCACGCTCCCGCCGCGCTGACCGCGACCGCGAAGACGCCAAGACGCCCTCCACCCCCGGCCGGGGGTGGAGGGCGTCTTGGCGTACCGGCCCGGTGCGGGTCAGTTGTGGCTGTGCAGGACCTCGTTCAGGCCGCCCCAGGCCGCCTTGTAGGGGCGGGCCTCGACGGCGCCGGTGACCGAATTGCGGCGGAAGAGGATGTTGCTGGCGCCGGAGAGCTCCAGGGCCTTGACGATCTGGCCGTCCGGGAGGGTGACGCGGGTGCCCGCGGTCACGTAGAGGCCGGCCTCGACGACGCACTCGTCGCCCAGCGCGATGCCCACGCCCGCCTCGGCGCCGATCAGGGTGCGCTCGCCGATCGAGATGATCTGCTTGCCGCCGCCCGAGAGGGTGCCCATCGTGGAGGCGCCGCCGCCGATGTCGGACCCGTCGCCGACCACGACGCCCGCGGAGATGCGGCCCTCGACCATGGAGGTGCCCAGGGTGCCGGCGTTGAAGTTGACGAAGCCCTCGTGCATGACGGTGGTGCCCTCGGCGAGGTGCGCGCCGAGGCGGACGCGGTCCGCGTCGGCGATGCGCACGCCCTTGGGGGCGACGTAGTCCGTCATCCGCGGGAACTTGTCGATCGAGGTGACCTGGAGGTGCAGGCCCTCGGCGCGGGCGTTGAGGCGGACGGTCTCGACCTGGTCGACGGCGACCGGGCCCAGCGAGGTCCAGGCCACGTTGGCCAGCAGGCCGAAGACCCCGTCGAGGTTCTGGCCGTGCGGCTTGACCAGGCGGTGGCTGAGCAGGTGCAGGCGCAGGTACGCGTCGTGGGCGTCCAGCGGCTTGTCCTCCAGGGAGGAGATCACCGTACGGACGGCCACGACCTCGACTCCGCGGACCGCGTCCTGGCGGATCGCCTTCGCCGCGGCGGCGCCCAGCAGCTCCACGGCCTGGTCGGCGGTGAGGCGCTCGGTGCCGGCCGGGCCGGGGTCGGCGACCAGCTCGGGGGCGGGGAACCAGGTGTCGAGGACGGTGCCGTCAGCGGTGAGGGTGGCAAGTCCGGCGGCGACGGCGCCGGTGGTACGCGTAGCAGTCATGCCAGAAACCTAACCGGCGACCGCCCGAGGGTGCGAACCGGTCTCATGTGCCGGTCTCACCGCGTGTCGGCCCTCGTGTCGGCCAGCGGGTCGGCCTGCGGGGCGGCCCGCCCACAGCACCGCCCCGCCCGCCCCCGCCGCGAGCACCGCGCACAGCGGCCACAGCAGGCCCGGTGCGGTGACGTACAGGGCCCCGCCCAGCGGCCCGGCGAGCACCACGCCGCTGACGGAGACGCCCGCGTACAGGCTCTGGAACCGGCCGACGGCGTGCTCGGGCGACTCGTCCGCCACGTACGCGGTGGCCGTGGTCTTGTAGAGGATCTCCCCGAGCGTGAGCAGCACCATCATCGCGACGGCGGACGCGGCACCCACGCCGAGCATGAGCACCGCGTAGCCGCCGCCCACCAGCACCAGCCCGGTGCCGACGAGGTGCAGCGGGGAGCGCCGGCGCAGGGCGAGGGCGGCGGGGATCTCCAGGAGCAGGATGACACCGCCGTTGATCGCGATGAGGAATCCGTACGCGCGGGTGTCCAGGCCGTGCTCGGCCAGGGAGACCGGGAAGGTCGTGTAGTGCTGCCGGTAGACGATGTCGGCGACGGCGATCGCGCCGAGCAGGACGAGTACGGCGGGCCGCGCGCGCAGCTCCCGCCACAGCCCTCCGCGGCCCAGACCCCCGTCCGGGGCCGCGGAGGGGGCTGTGGCCGCCCGGGGCGGGACGACCCGGGCGGTCCAGAGGGCGAGGAAGAGCGTGCCGAGGCCTTCCGCGACGAAGAGCCAGTCGTACGAGAACCCGGTGGCGACCAGGGCCCCGAGCGGAGTGCCCAGCGTGAAGCCGCCGTTGGACAGGCAGCGGGTGACGGCGAAGGCCTGGCGCCGGGATCCGTCGGGCACGGTGACGGCGACCAGCGCGGAGTTGGCGGCCCGGACCACGCCCGCGGCGTACTGGGCGGCCGGCAGGGCCCCGTACAGCAGTGCGGTGGACAGCGCGGGCAGCGCCATGAGGACGACTCCGCCCAGGGTGGATGCGGCGAGCAGCACCCTGCGGTGGCCGAAGCGGTCCCCGTACCAGCCGCCGGTGAAGTTCCCCGCGACCAGGCCGACTCCGCCGATGCCGACGGCCAGTCCCGCCTGTGCGGCCCCGAGTCCGCGCGGCCCGGTCAGCCAGACGAAGACGAAGACGAAGGTGCAGCTGACGACGGCGTTGACGAAGACCCCCGCGGCCAGCAGCCACACCGTCCTCGGTACGTCCTTGAACCCCTGCAGCACACCCGTGTCCCCCGCGTCCCCGAGTAAGTTTCTTTTGGGAACGGACTATGTCAGCATGACAGCCTTGGGTCAACGGACAAAGGAGTGCCCATGGCCCAGCGCACGCACCTCGGCGACGCGGACTGCTCCATCGCCCAGGCCCTCGACGTGGTGGGCGACTGGTGGACGCTGCTGATCGTGCGCGACGCCGCGCGCGGCCTGCACCGCTTCGACGAGCTCCAGCGCGAGCTGGGGATGTCCCGCAAGGTGCTGGCCGAGCGGCTGAAGCTGCTGGTCGAGGCCGGGGTGCTGACGCGCGAGCCGTACCGGGAGCGTCCGGTGCGGCACGAGTACCGGCTGACCCCGCGCGGACGGGGGTTGCTGCCGGTGCTGGTGGCCCTCCAGGACTGGGGGGACAGCTGGATCCTGGGAGAGGGAGAGATGACGGCGACGACGGCCGAGGCCTCGCGGGAGGCGGAACGCGTCCACGCGCTGCGCGGCACCCGGCTGCCGGAGCTGCTGCTGCCGGACCGCTTCGGCGAGCTGCGCGACCCGGTGGCCGAGACCGCGTCCACGGTCCTGTACTGCTTTCCGGGCGCGTACGCCCGCGCCGAGTCCTATCCGCCGGGCTGGGCCGGGATCCCGGGCGCCAAGGGCTGCACCTTCGAGTCGTGCACCTACCGCGACCAGCTCGCGGAGTTCACCGCGGCGGGCGCCACCGTGCACGGGGTGTCGACCCAGCGCCCGGACGAGCAGCGGGAGTTCGCGGAGCAGGAGCGGCTGCGCTTCCCGCTCCTCTCGGACGCGGAGCTCGCCCTGACGGCGGCGCTGCGGCTGCCGACGTTCCGCGCGGCGGGCGTGACCCGGCTCAAGCGGCTGACCCTGGTCCTCGACCGGGACCGCACGGTGCGCGAGGTCTTCTACCCGGTCCAGGACATCGAGGCGAGCGTCCGGGCGGCCCTGGCCGCGGCCCGCTCCGTCGGCGAGGCCGGGGAGTCCGCCGCGGCAGCCGGAACGGCCGGGCCGGCCGCCTAGGCCCGCCGCAGCACCCGGCCCAGGACCTCGCGCGCGTACGGCTCGTCGTACGGCACGTCCGTCAGCAGCACCTGGAGGCTCATCCCGTCCATGACCGCGACCAGCGCGCGGGCCGTCGCCGGATCCGTGCGCGGGGTCAGGGCCGCCGCCATGGCCTCGCACCACTCGGCCGCCACCGGCCTCAGCGCCGGGCGCCGCAGGGCCGCGAGGTAGAGCTCGTACTCCAGCTCCACCCGCGCCCGGTCCACCGCGAGGAACTCCCCCAGCAGGCGGGCCAGCGCACCCGCGAGGTCCGCCTCCGGGTCGGCCAGCGCGGGCGAGTCCGCCACCGCCCGCGCGAAGCCCTCGTTGGCCTGCCGCAGGGCGGCGACCAGCAGATCGTCCAGGGTTTTGAAGTGGTAGGTGGTCGACCCGAGCGGTACGTCCGCCTCCGCGGCCGCGCTGCGGTGGCTCAGGCCCGCGATGCCCTTGGCCGCCACCACGCGGATCGCCGCGTCGATGATCCGCTGCCGCCGCCCGGGGTCGTACCGGCGCGCGCCGGGGGCCATCAGTGCGCCCCGCCGAGATTGAGCAGCACCACGCCGGCGATCACCAGCGCGATCCCGGCGATCTTCGCCGCGGTGGCCGCCTCCCCCAGGAACACCATCCCGATGGCGGCGATCGCGGCGGTCCCCACCCCGGCCCAGATCGCGTACGCCGTGCCCACCGACATCGTCTTCAGCGTCTGCGCGAGCAGGGTGAACGCGATGAGGTAGCCCAGCAGCGTGCCCAGCGAGGGCCACAGCTTGGTGAAGCCGTCGCTGTACTTCATGGCGGTGGTCCCGGCGACCTCGGCGGCGATGGCCGCGGCAAGCAGTACATAGGGCATGTGTACAAGAGTACACATCGATGCGTACGACCGTACACAAGAAGCCCCGCCGCCTCTCCCGGGACTCCTGCCGCCCCCGGCGCTACCCTGTCCGCCTCCGGCGACTGGGGGCTCCCGCATGGCGCAGCACTGGACCCACCGGGGCGGCGGCTGGCTGCCCCCTCGCTCGCCGCGGCCCGGTGTGGTGCCCCTGCGCCCGCTGGGGCGGCGGGACCTCCTCGGCGGGGTCCTCGCCCTCCTGTCCCGGTACGGCGCCCGGCTGCTCGGCGCCCTGCTCCTGGGGCTGCTGGGCGGGCTGCTGCCGGTCGGAGCCGCGGCCGGGGCGGCGGCCCTGGCCTCCGCGACCCGTACCGGCGGAACCCGGGTGTTCGTCCACACCCTCGTCCCCGCCGCCGGGCTGTTCCTGCTCTACGCCGGTGCGCTGGCGACGGCCCTGGCCGCGGCGGTGCTCCGGCCCGCCCTGCTCGGCCGGCCGGTGACCGTCACCGGGCTGCTGCGGGCCGCCGTACCGCGGATCCCGGCGGTGCTGGGCACCCGGCTGCTGGCCCTGGCGGCGGCCGCCGGGCCGGGCGGGGCCGCGCTCGCGGCGGGCCTGCCGCCGCTCGCGCTGCTCCCCCTCGCGCCGGTCGCCCTCTGGCTGGGCGTGCTGTTCGCGCTGGCTCCCACGGCCGCCGGGTACGAGGGGCTCGGCCCGGCGGCGGCGCTGCGCCGCTCGGCCGCGCTGGTGCGCGGGGCCTGGTGGCGGACGTTCGCCGTCACGGCGCCGGCCGGGGTCCTCGCGCCGGTGGCCGCGTACGCCCTGTACGCGGGGTCCGGACCGCCGGGCGCGCTGCTCGCCGCGACCCTGCTGCTGCCCGTGCCCCGGCTGGCCGCCGGCCTGCTGTACGCGGACCGGCGGCTGCGCCGGGAGCACCGCGGCGGGGCCTTCGCGACGCGCCCCGGGGCCAGCCGGGGGTGAAGCAGGCCGCCCCGGTCAGCGGTCGGCGGGTCGGCCCGCTTGACCGGCGCGCGGCCCGCGACGCCGTCCCCCTGGTGGAGCGCGTACGGGTAGGAGTACTCGCCGCCCCTCTTGTCGGAGAAGCCCGGACAACGGTGAGGGCCCCCGGCACGACCGTGCCGGGGGCCCTCACACGCGGGTGATCAGACGTTGAAGCCGAGCGCGCGCAGCTGCTCGCGGCCGTCGTCCGTGATCTTGTCCGGGCCCCACGGGGGCATCCAGACCCAGTTGATGCGCAGTTCGTTGACGATGCCGTCCGTCGCCGACTTCGCCTGGTCCTCGATGACGTCCGTCAGCGGGCAGGCCGCCGAGGTCAGCGTCATGTCCAGAGTGGCGATGTTCGCGTCGTCGATGTGGATGCCGTAGATCAGGCCCAGGTTGACGACGTCGATGCCCAGCTCGGGGTCGACCACGTCGTAGAGGGCCTCGCGGACCTCTTCCTCGGTGGCCGGCTTGGTCGACGCCTCGGGCGTCGCGTTCTCGGTCATGCCGACTTCCTCTCCGCGTCGCCCAGTGCCTGGGCCGTCGCGTCCTTCCACGCCATCCAGCTCAGCAGAGCACATTTCACACGCGCCGGGTACTTGGAGACGCCGACGAACGCGACCGCGTCCTCCAGCACCTCCTCCATCTCCTCGGTCGGCTCCAGCTTGCCCTTGGACTGCATCAGCTCCAGGAACACGCCCTGGATCTTCTGCGCCTCGGCCAGCTGCTTGCCGACGAGCAGCTCGTTCAGCACGGACGCGCTGGCCTGGCTGATGGAGCAGCCCTGGCCCTCGTACGAGACGTCGGTGAGCGTCTCGCCGTCGTACTTCACGCGCAGCGTGATCTCGTCCCCGCACGTCGGGTTGACGTGGTGCACCTCGGCATCGCCGTCGCGCAGGCCACGCCCGTGCGGGTGCTTGTAGTGGTCCAGGATCAGTTCCTGGTACATCGAATCCAGCTTCACAGCGTCCTCGTCCTCGTCGCCCTGGCTCAGCCGAAGAAGTTCCGTACGTGCTCCAGCCCGTCGACCAGTGCGTCGACCTCGGCCGGAGAGGAGTACAGATAGAAAGACGCCCGGGTGGTCGCCGGAATTCCGTACCGCAGGCAGACCGGGCGCGCGCAGTGGTGTCCCACGCGGACCGCGATGCCCTGCTCGTCCAGCACCTGGCCGACGTCGTGCGGGTGGATGTCGCCGAGTACGAAGGAGATCGCCGCGCCGCGGTCCTCGGCCGTGGTGGGGCCGATGATCCGCAGGTCGGGCACCTCCGCGAGGCGCTTGATCGCGTACTCGGTGATCGCGTGCTCGTGCGCGGCGATCTTGTCCATGCCGATCGCGGTCAGGTAGTCCACGGCCGCGCCGAGGCCGACGGCCTGGGCGATCGGGGGCGTACCGGCCTCGAACTTGTGCGGCGCCGGGGCGTACGTCGAGGCGTGCATCGACACGGTCTCGATCATCTCGCCGCCGCCGAGGAACGGAGGCAGGTCCTCCAGCAGCTCCTGGCGGCCCCAGAGGACGCCGATGCCGGTCGGGCCGCACATCTTGTGGCCGGTGAAGGCCACGAAGTCGGCGCCGAGCTCCTGGACGTCCAGCGGCATGTGCGGAGCGGCCTGGGAGGCGTCGATCAGCACCAGGGCGCCGACGTCCTGGGCGCGCCGGACGATCGCCTCGACCGGGTTGACCGTGCCCATGATGTTGGAGACCAGCGTGAAGGAGACGATCTTCGTCTTCTCCGTGATGACCTCTTCGATGTTGGACAGGTCGAGCCGGCCGTCGTCGGTGAGGCCGAACCACTTCAGCTTCGCACCGGTGCGCTGCGAGAGCAGCTGCCACGGCACGATGTTGGAGTGGTGCTCCATCTCCGTGATGGCGATCTCGGTGTCGCGGTCGACCCGGTAGGGCTCGTCCGCCCAGCCGAGCATGTTCGCGACCAGGTTGAGCGACTCCGAGGCGTTCTTGGTGAAGATCACCTCGTCGCGGCTCGGCGCGTTGATGAAGGTGGCGACCTTGTCGCGGGCACCCTCGTACAGCGCCGTGGCCTCCTCGGCGAGCACGTGCACGCCGCGGTGGACGTTGGCGTTGTGCTGCTCGTAGTACTCGTTCAGCGCGTCGAGTACCTGGCGCGGCTTCTGCGAAGTCGCCGCGTTGTCCAGGTAAACGATCTTCTTCCCGTCGTGGACCACACGATCCAGCAGGGGGAAGTCCTTGCGGATCGCCTCGATGTCGAGGAGGCCAGGCAGCTGAGTCACGCGGTCGCGCCACCCTTCACGTACTTGTCGTAGCCCTCGGCCTCCAGCTGGTCGGCGAGCTCGGCACCGCCGGACTCGGCGATGCGGCCGTTCGCGAACACGTGCACGAAGTCGGGCTTGATGTAGCGCAGGATGCGCGTGTAGTGCGTGATCAGCAGGGTGCCGACCTCGCCGCCCTCGCGGACGCGGTTGACGCCCTCGGAGACGACCCGCAGCGCGTCGACGTCGAGGCCCGAGTCGGTCTCGTCGAGGATCGCGATCTTCGGCTTGAGGAGCTCCAGCTGCAGGATCTCGTGGCGCTTCTTCTCACCGCCGGAGAAGCCCTCGTTGACGTTGCGCTCGGCGAAGGCCGGGTCCATCTGGAGCTGCTCCATCGCGGCCTTGACCTCCTTCACCCAGGTACGCAGCTTGGGGGCCTCGCCGCGGATGGCGGTGGCGGAGGTGCGCAGGAAGTTGGAGACCGAGACGCCGGGGACCTCGACCGGGTACTGCATGGCGAGGAAGACGCCGGCGCGGGCGCGCTCGTCGACGGACATCTCCAGGACGTCCTCGCCGTCGAGGGTCACGGTGCCACCGGTGATGGTGTACTTCGGGTGACCGGCCAGCGAGTACGCCAGCGTGGACTTCCCGGAGCCGTTCGGACCCATGATGGCGTGCGTCTCACCCTGCTTGACGGTGAGGTCGACGCCCTTGAGGATCTCGCGGGCGCCGTTCTCGGCCTCGACGGAGACGTGCAGGTCGTGGATTTCAAGCGTTGCCATGGATACCTCAGGACTCCTGGGTGAGGGAGACGAGCACGTCGTCCCCTTCGATCTTTACGGGGTATACGGGAACGGGGCGCGTCGCGGGCAGACCGGAGGGCTTGCCGGTGCGCAGGTCGAAGGCCGACCCGTGCAGCCAGCACTCGATCATGCAGTCCTCGACCTCGCCCTCCGAGAGGGAGACGTTCGCGTGCGAGCAGATGTCGTTGATCGCGAACACCTCGCCCTCGGTGGAGACGATGGACACCGGCGTGCCGTCGAGTTCCACCCGCTTGGGGGTGTTCTCTTCCAGCTCGCTCAGCGTGCAGGCCTTGACGTAATTCATCAGACGGAACCCTGGAGCTCGGTCTCGATCTTGGAGATCAGGCGCTCCTCGATGTCCGCGACACCGATCTGCTGGACGAGCTCGGTGAAGAACCCGCGCACGACCAGGCGGCGGGCCTCGTCGGCCGGGATGCCGCGGGCCTGCAGGTAGAAGAGCTGCTCGTCGTCGAAGCGGCCGGTCGCGGAGGCGTGGCCGGCGCCGACGATCTCGCCGGTCTCGATCTCCAGGTTCGGCACCGAGTCGACCCGGGCGCCGTCCGTGAGGACGAGGTTGCGGTTCATCTCGTAGGTGTCGGTGCCCTCGGCGGTCTTCTCGATGAGCACGTCACCGATCCAGACGGCGTGGGCGTCCTGGCCCTGGAGCGCGCCCTTGTAGACCACGTTCGACTTGCAGTGCGGGGCGTCGTGCGTGACCAGGAGGCGGTGCTCCTGGTGCTGGCCGGCGTCCGTGAAGTACAGGCCGAGCATCTCGGACTCGCCGCCGGGGCCCGCGTAGCGGACGCGCGGGTGCAGGCGGACCAGGTCGCCGCCGAAGGTGACGACCACGGACCGGAAGACGGCGTCGCGCCCGATCAGGGCGTTGTGCTGCGAGGTGTGGACCGCGGTGTCGTCCCAGTCCTGGACGGACACGAAGGTCACCTTGGCGCCGTCGCCGACGAGGATGTCGACGTTGGCGGCGCGCACGCCGTCACCGGTGTGGTCGATCACGATGATCGCCTCGGCGAACGGCTTGATGTCGAAGACGGTGTGCCCGAAGGTCGTACCGCCCTCGCCGTGCAGCGCGACGCGGATCGGCTCGGCGAGCACGGTCTCCTTGGGCACGGTGACGACCGTGGCCTTGGCGAACGAGGAGAAGGCCTGGGCGGCGACGCGGTCGACGGGGACGCCGGCCTTGCCGATCCGCTCGTCGCCGCGCTCGACGGACTCGACCGTGACGCCCTCGGGCGCGTCGATCTGGGCCTTCATGGTGCCGTTGGCGACCGCGGTGCCGTCGTGCAGGCCCTTGAGGCGGGCCAGCGGGGTGAACCGCCACTCCTCCTCGCGGCCGTTCGGAACCGGGAAGTCGGCCACGTCGAAGGACGGGGGCGCACTCATCCGGGTGGCGACGGTGGACTCGGCGGCCACCGCGATCGCGCCGGCGGTGGTGGAGCCCGCCGGAATGTTCTGAGCCTCAGCCATGGCTGTCGTCTTGCTCTCTTCCTACGTCTACAAAGAATGTGCTGCCGGGCGGGGGACGGCCGGTACTAGCCGACCGAGCCCTCCATCTGCAGCTCGATCAGCCGGTTGAGCTCCAGCGCGTACTCCATGGGCAGCTCCTTCGCGATCGGCTCGACGAAGCCGCGCACGATCATGGCCATGGCCTCGAACTCCGTCAGGCCGCGGGCCATCAGGTAGAAGAGCTGGTCGTCGGAGACCTTGGAGACGGTCGCCTCGTGGCCCATCGTCACGTCGTCCTCGCGGACGTCCACGTAGGGGTACGTGTCCGAGCGGGAGATGGTGTCGACGAGCAGGGCGTCGCAGAGCACGTTGGACTTGGAGCCGTGCGCGCCCTCGCCGATCTCGACGAGACCGCGGTAGGAGGTCCGGCCGCCGCCCCGCGCCACCGACTTGGAGACGATGTTCGAGGAGGTGTTCGGCGCCATGTGGACCATCTTGGAGCCGGCGTCCTGGTGCTGGCCCTCGCCCGCGAAGGCGATGGACAGGGTCTCGCCCTTGGCGTGCTCGCCCATCAGGTAGACGGCCGGGTACTTCATGGTGACCTTGGAACCGATGTTGCCGTCGATCCACTCCATGGTCGCGCCCTCGTACGCCACGGCGCGCTTGGTGACCAGGTTGTAGACGTTGTTCGACCAGTTCTGGATGGTCGTGTAGCGGCAGCGGCCGCCCTTCTTCACGATGATCTCGACGACGGCGCTGTGCAGCGAGTCCGAGGAGTAGATCGGGGCGGTGCAGCCCTCGACGTAGTGGACGTAGGCGTCCTCGTCGACGATGATCAGCGTCCGCTCGAACTGGCCCATGTTCTCCGTGTTGATGCGGAAGTAGGCCTGGAGCGGGATGTCCACGTGGACACCCTTGGGGACGTAGATGAACGAGCCGCCGGACCACACGGCGGTGTTCAGCGAGGCGAACTTGTTGTCGCCGACCGGGATGACCGTGCCGAAGTACTCCTGGAAGAGCTCCGGGTGCTCCTTGAGCGCGGTGTCCGTGTCGAGGAAGATGACGCCCTGCTCCTCCAGGTCCTCGCGGATCTGGTGGTAGACGACCTCGGACTCGTACTGGGCCGCGACACCGGCGACGAGGCGCTGCTTCTCCGCCTCCGGGATGCCGAGCTTGTCGTACGTGTTCTTGATGTCCTCGGGCAGGTCCTCCCAGGAAGCGGCCTGCTTCTCGGTGGAGCGCACGAAGTACTTGATGTTGTTGAAGTCGATGCCCGAGAGGTCGGAACCCCAGTTCGGCATGGGCTTGCGGTCGAACAGCTTGAGGCCCTTGAGGCGGAGGTTCAGCATCCACTCCGGCTCGGACTTCTTCGCCGAGATGTCGCGGACGACTTCCTCGGACAGACCCCGCTTGGCAGCGGCGCCGGCCGCGTCGGAGTCGGCCCAGCCGTATTCGTAGGTGCCCAGGCCATCGAGCTCAGGGTGAGCAGTCTCCGTGGTCATGCGGGGTTCCTCCCGGCCGTACTTGCAGATACTGATGTGTCGGTCTGTGTGGCGCTCGCGCTGCGCGGAATGAACGTCGTGCACACTCCGTCGCCATGGGCGATCGTGGCGAGGCGCTGCACATGCGTCCCGAGCAGGCGGGAGAAGACCTCGGTCTCCGCCTCGCAGAGCTGCGGGAACTGCTCGGCTACATGGGCCACCGGGCAGTGGTGCTGGCAGAGCTGTTCACCGCTGTGCGGACCGGGAGCGCTCTTCGCCGTAGCAGCGTACCCGTCTGCGGTCAATGCCCTCGCAAGGGCCTCCGCACGGCCTTCCGGGGCAACCGCCTCGACGGCTTCCCGGTAGGTCTGCGCCTGCGTTTCCATCCGCGCCCGGGCGAAGGCGGCGATGGCCGCCTCGCCCTGTTCCCCGCCGCCGACGGACTGCGCGATCCAGCGCAGGGCGTCCGCGGCGAGGGTGTCGTAGGACTGGTCGAAGGCGTCGCGCCCGCAGTCGGTGAGGGCGAAGACCTTGGCGGGCCGCCCCCGGGTCCGTGCGCCGTACACGCGCTGCTCACGGGCTTCGACCACGTCGTCGGCGACGAGCGTGTCGAGGTGGCGGCGGACGGCGGCCTGGGTGAGGCCGAGGCGCTGGGCGAGGTCGGCGACGGTGGACGGGCCGTGGTCCAGGATGGACCGCGCCACCCGGTTGCGGGTGGACCGCTCCCCGGTGGCGAGCTCCCCCTGGGGGGCCTCGTTCTGCCGTTCGCCGTTTTTCACAACGCCATTGTTGCGTAATTAACCGAGCGCGGACAAGCCGTGATGGAGGCCACTCCTGGTGGTCTCCATCACTAAGGGTTACCTAATTTGTCGACGCAGAGTTATTCGGAGGGGAACGCTCCGGGTTCTCTCCGAGCCCCTCCGGTGAACCAGTACACCGCTCCCACCAGCAATCCACCGCCCACGACGTTGCCGGGAACCGTGAACATCAGATTCCGGAAAAGATCACTGAACGACGCTGAGCCATCCAGGATCGCCAAGCTGAAAACAGCCATGTTCGCAACACAGTGTTCGAATCCGACGGCCACGAAAACCGCCACCGGCAGCCACAGGACGAATATCTTGGCCGCGTCGCCACGGGCCCGGGTGAACATCCAGATCGCCAGACAGACGAGCATGTTGCACAGCACCGCCCGCCAGAAGAGCTGCCCGCCGCCCAGCGCCGTCTTCCCGTGCACCATCTCGGCGAGCATCGCCCGCGCGGACGGCGAGGAGGTCACGCCCGAGGCGTGCACCATCGCCCCGAAGGCGAAGGCCCCGGCCAGGTTCCCGCCCAGCGACAGGCACCAGGAGGAGACCAGGTCCCGCACCCCGGTCCGGCCGGACAGCGCACCGACCAGCATCACCATGACGTTGCTGGTGAACAGCTGGGCGCCGGCGAACATCACGATCGTCAGCGCGATCGGGAAGACCGCTCCCTCCAGCAGCTTCACCGCCGCCGAGCCCTGCGCCACGAACGGCGAGATCGCCACGAGCAGCAGCACCTCGCCGACCCCGATGTACGCGCCCGCGAGCATCGCCGAGACGAAGTAGCGCGGCGGATGCCCCAGGTCGTGGGCCTTGTGCTCGGCCTGTCCCGAGGTGGCTTCGACGTTCTGAGCGATGCTGTTCACCCTTCGACGCTAGGCCGCCGACCGGCCCCGGACGGCACGGAAAAGGTCATCAATGAACGGGCCCGTCACCCCCCGACCCCGGGACCTAGGGCCCCTCCCCCGGCTCCGTAGACTCATCCCCCATGAGCAACGACCCCGCCGTGGAGATCCGCGGACTGGTGAAGAGGTACGGAGCCAAGCGCGCGGTGGACGGCCTGGACCTCACCGTCCCCAAGGCCTCCGTCACCGCGGTCCTCGGTCCCAACGGCGCGGGCAAGACGACCACGGTGGAATCCTGCGAGGGCTACCGCCGCCCCGACGCCGGTACCGTCCGCGTCCTCGGCCTCGACCCGGTCGCCCAGGCCGGGGCGCTGCGCCCGCGGATCGGCGTGATGCTCCAGTCCGGAGGGGTCTACTCCGGAGCCCGGGCCGTCGAGATGCTCCAGCACATGGCCAAGCTCTACGCCGACCCCCTCGAGGTGGGCCCCCTGGTGGAGCGCCTCGGCCTCGGCGGCTGCGGCCGCACCGCCTACCGCCGGCTCTCCGGCGGCCAGCAGCAGCGCCTGGCCCTGGCCATGGCCGTGGTCGGCCGCCCCGAGCTGGTCTTCCTCGACGAGCCCACCGCCGGCCTGGACCCGCAGGCCCGCCGCGCCACCTGGGACCTCGTACGGGAACTGCGCTCCGACGGGGTCACCGTCGTCCTCACCACGCACCACATGGACGAGGCCGAGCAGCTCGCCGACGAGGTCGCCATCGTGGACGCGGGCCGGGTCATCGCCCACGGCAGCCCCGAGCTGCTGTGCCGGGGCGGCGCCGAGAACACCCTGCGCTTCACCGGCCGCCCCTCCCTCGACCTCGCCTCCCTGCTGAAGGCGCTGCCCGACGGCACCCGGGCCGCCGAGCTCACCCCCGGCGTCTACCGGGTCACCGGCGACGTCCACCCGCAGCTGCTCGCCACCGTCGCCTCCTGGTGCGCGCAGCACGGCGTCATGCCGGACAGCCTCTCCGTGGAGCGGCACACCCTGGAGGACGTCTTCCTCGAGCTGACCGGTAAGGAGCTGCGCGGATGAGCGCCGGCACGTTCACCCCCCGCCCGGGCGCGGCGCCCGTGTCCCGCATGATCCTCGCGCAGACGGCCCTGGAGACCCGGATGCTGCTGCGCAACGGGGAGCAGCTGCTGCTGACCGTGATCATCCCGGCCCTGCTGCTGACCCTCTTCTCCTCCGTGGACATCGTCGAGACGGGCTCCGAGAAGTCCGTGGACTTCCTCGCCCCCGGCATCCTGGCGCTGGCCGTCATGTCCACCGCCTTCACCGGCCAGGCCATCGCCACCGGCTTCGACCGCCGCTACGGGGTCCTCAAGCGGCTCGGGGCCTCCCCGCTCCCGCGCTGGGCCCTGATGGCCGCGAAGACCCTGTCCGTGCTGGTCACCGAAGTGCTCCAGATCGCCCTGCTGACGGCGATCGCCTTCGCGCTGGGCTGGTCCCCGCACGGGAACCCGCTGTCGGCGGCCGCGCTGGTCCTGCTCGGCACCGCCGCGTTCTCCGGGCTCGGCCTGCTGATGGCCGGCACCCTCAAGGCCGAGATGACCCTGGCCGCCGCCAACCTGGTGTTCCTGCTGCTGCTGGTCGGCGGCGGGGTGATCGTGCCGCTGGACAAGTTCCCGGACGCCGTCCAGTCCGCCCTGGGCCTGCTGCCGATCACGGCCCTGTCCGACGGCCTGCGCGAGGTGCTCCAGCACGGAGCCGCGCTGCCGTGGGGCGACGCGGCCGTGCTGGCGGCCTGGGCCGCCGTGGGCCTGGGGGCCGCCGCACGGTGGTTCCGCTGGGAGTGAATCCCTTCCCCTCCCGCCGGCATTCCCGGGAGGATGGGCGCCTCCACACATGAAGCCGGGGGGCGGACATGGTGCAGCGGGAGGCCGTTCTACGGCTGGACGAGCAGTGGGCGCGGGTGCGGTCGGGGGCGGCGCACGCGGAGCCCCGGGAGCGCGAGCGGCTGCTCGACGAGCTGATCGGGGCCCTGCGCACCCACCCTGACGACCCCGAGTGCGCCGCGCTGCTGGGCCTGCGCCTGTCCGACCGGGCCACGCTGCGCTTCGCCGAAGGGGACCGCGCCTCGGCCCTCGCGCTGATCGAGGAGGGGCTGCGCAGCTCCGAGCGCGCGGCGCCGTACGCGCCCGAGTTCGCCCGCTGGTACGCCCGCGGGCTGATCAACCACGGGGTGTGGCTGGCCTGGCCGCTGAGCGACGGGCACCGGCTGCCGAGGCATCCGCTGGGCCCCGCCGCCGAGCAGGGGCCCTCCGCGATGGAGCGGGCGGCCGGGGAGCGCGCCCGCGACCTGACCCGGGCCGCGGTCGCCGTCTGGGCGGGCCTGGACCAGCGGGACCCCGTCAACCGCCGCGGCCTGGCCCAGGCGAAGGTGTTCCTCGGGGACCGCCTCGCGGAGCTCGGCGCCGCCGAGGACGCGGTGGCCTGGGCGGTGGACGCCGAGTCGGACTTCCGGCAGCTGCTGCTCGCGGACCACGGCTCGGAGGAGTCCGCGGAGGCCGAGGAGGCCCTGGACCACATCGGGCACCAGCTGGAACTGCGCCTGCGCTTCCTGTCCTTCGACTCCCTGGCGGGCCTGCGCGCACAGGGCCTGCTGCCCGAACGGCTGCTGCCCCAGGCCGTGGTGGCCGCCCGCGTCCAGGGGGCGCCGGAGGCCGGGATCGCGGCCCGGCTGGGCCTGGAGGCCGAGCAGGTGCGCACGATGCTGGAGGTCACTCCCTGGCTCGCGGTGTGGCGCGTCGAGGTTCGGGGTCCTGACGGACTGTGGAACATACTCGCCCATCCCTGGCACAGCGCCACGGAAGTGAGGAACAGGACAGCAGCAGACATAGGGGCTGAACTGGTACGGGGGTTCGAGGCCTCGGCGGACCATCCCGGCCCCGGCGTCCCCTGGCGCATCCACGTGTGGTGGCACGAGGAGGGCGACCCGGCGGGCGCCCGGTTCCGGCTGACCGCCGGCCTCGACGCACCACCGGCCACCCCCTCGTGAAACTTTGCACAAGGCTCCGCCTACGATAGGGGCCGTGTTGAACCCACTCGCCTTCATCGCCAGTCGCTGGACTCCGTCACCCCGGATCGTCCGGCGCGCCGCGCTCGCCGCGCTCCTCATGAGCGTGGCCATCGTCGTCACCGGCGGCGCTGTGCGGCTCACCGGCTCCGGACTCGGCTGCGACACCTGGCCCAAGTGCACGGACGACAGCCTGATCGCGACCCAGGCACAGGGCTTCCACGGCGCCATCGAGTTCGGCAACCGGATGCTGACCTACGTGCTCTCCGGGGCGGTCGGCTGGTACATCCTGGCGGCCCGCTCGGCCAAGCCCTGGCGGCGTTCGCTGACCCGGCTCGGCTGGACCCAGTTCGTCATCGTGATGGCCAACGCCGTGCTCGGCGGCATCACCGTCATGACGGGCCTCAACCCGTACAGCGTGGCCGGGCACTTCCTGCTCGCCACCTCGCTGATCGCGGTCACCACCGTCAGCTGGCAGCGCACCGCCGAGGGCGACACCGCCCCCCGCCCCCGCGTGCCCGGCCCGGTCCGCAAGCTGTCGTGGGCCCTGATCGCGACGACCCTGGTGCTGATCGCGGCGGGCACCGTGGTCACCGGCTCCGGACCGCACGCGGGTGACAGCAGCGAGATCCGGCGCATGCCCTTCGACTGGGCGGCCACCGCCCACGTGCACGCGATCGCCGCTTGGGTGGTGTGCGCGCTGGCCGTGGCGATGTGGCTGGTGCTGCGCGTGGTCGACGCCCCCGCCGACACCCTGGCGCGCGCCCGCGACCTGCTGATCGTGCTCCTGGCCCAGGGCGGCATCGGCTACGTGCAGTTCTTCACCGAACTGCCCGAGGTGCTCGTCGCCGCCCACATGCTCGGCTCCTGCTTGGTGTGGATCGCGGTGCTCCGGGTCGCGCTCAGCCTGCGCGAGCGCCCCGCGGCCCAGGCGGAGATCCCGGCCCAGGGCGACCCGCAGCTCTCCTCGGTCTGACCGGGGGGCTCACCCCCGCTCGTCCAGCCGGTAGACGCGGCGGGCATTGCCCGCCGCGACCATCGCGGCCACCCGGCCCGCGTCCTTCCAGGACCAGGCCCCGTCGGCGACCCAGCCGCCCAGCACCCGGCCCAGCGCCTCCCGGAAGACGAGGGCGCCGACCGCGTGCAGCTCGGGCAGCCGGTGCCCGCCGCTGGAGAACAGCAGCTTCCCGAACGGCGCGAGCTCCAGCAGTTCGGCCAGGACCGCCGCGGCCCGGGCCCCGGTCTGCCCGAGGGCCGCGCCGGCGTCCGCGTAGACGTGCGGGAAGGCCGCGGCCAGCTGCGCCGTCTGGCGGTGGTACGGATATCCGCCGAGCAGGACCAGCCGGGTGCCCAGGCCCGCGGTGGCCCGTACGAACCCGGACAGCGGCGCCGGGTCCTGCGCTCCGGTGTGCAGCTGGAGCGGCAGTCCGGAGGCGACCGCGCTCCACACCAGGTGCCGCAGCAGCACGGGGTCGCGCACGGCCCCGCCCCTGGTCCGCCGCTCCAGCCACCGCCCGGCGGCTGCGCGCACCTCCCCCGGATCGGGCGGTTGCGGCGCGCCGGCCAGGACGGACGGGTGCCCGGCGGCCGCACCGCAGGTGAAGGCCGCGGCCCCGGTGGCGCCATGGTGCACGGCCCCGGCCAGATTGGCGAGGAAGGCGGCCACGGTCCCGGAGGTGTCGGCGACCTGCTCGGCCAGCGGCTCCAGCCGGACCGTCTCGAAGGCCTCGGCGTCCCCCGCGAGAGCCAGCTCCTTGGGGCCGGTCAGGTCCCCGGCCGCGCCGGTGTCGACCACGTACGCGGCGACCCCGGAGCCCCGCAGCAGCAGCCGCGCGGACTCGGCCGCGCCCAGCTCGCGCCGGCGGGCCAGATAGCGGGCGGGGGCGGCGTACGGCTCCAGCCCGAGCAGCGGCGGACACCAGCGGCGCACCGCGAAGCCGGTCTGCGTGTCGAAGAAGGTGGTGCCCGCAGCGGGCGGGCCGGCCGAGCGGACCAGCTGGGCCTCGAAGGTGCCCAGGCCCAGCTCCGTACGGAGTACTCCGTGGCAGTACTGGTCCACCAGGGGCGGCGTTTCGATCATCCGGGCATCCCGTTGCGGACGTGAGGAAGGGGCTTCCACACGTCCTAACGGGTGAGCGGGGTGTGAGGTGTTGCTCGCGCTGTTGACCGAGCGGCCACCGGGGGTCCCCGGCGAGGTCCCGAGGGGGTCAGGCCGCCGGGTTCGCGGGTCCGCCGAGCTGGATGCCGGCCATCCGCGTCCACTCGTACGGGCCGGTGCGCACGCGCGCCGCGAACTCCCCGTCGAACTCCTCGTGGAGGGTCAGTCCGGCCTTCTCCGCGGCCAGCTGCGCCACCGGGTAGGCCGGGGCCACCAGGTCGCCCCACTCGCCGTCCTTGCCGACGAGCACGATCCGGGTGCCGGCCTGGCCGATGTGGGCGAGGTGGCCCTCGGCGCCGCCGTGCTTCCCGGCGAACGCGCCGATCTGCTTGGCGAGCCTCGCCGCCGTACGGTCCTGCTTCTTGTCCGCGGTCGCTGCGGTGGTGTCTGCGCTGTCTGCCATGGACGGCATGCTACCGGTGGGTAATCAGCGGAGGAAGGGATCCACGGCCACCGCCACGAACAGCAGCGACACGTAGGTGATCGACCAGTGGAACAGGCGCATCTCCTTGAGCTTCGCGCCCGTCACCCCGGCCTTGGCCCGTGCGTGCAGCGCGTGCGCCTCCCACAGCCACCAGCCGCCCGAGACCAGCGCGACCGCCGTGTAGAACCACCCGGTGTACCCCAGCGGGGTGAGCAGGAGCGAGACCGCCACCATCACCCAGCTGTAGAGGACGATCTGCCGCGCGACGGCCTGGTTGCCCGCCACGACGGGGAGCATCGGCACGCCGACCCGCGCGTAGTCGTCCTTCACCTTCATCGACAGCGGCCAGTAGTGCGGCGGCGTCCAGAAGAAGATGACCAGGAAGAGGATGACCGCGGCCCAGGAGACCTCGTTCTTGACGGAGGACCAGCCGATGAGCACCGGCATGCAGCCCGCGATGCCGCCCCAGACGATGTTCTGGGTGGTGCGCCGCTTCAGCAGCATCGTGTAGACCACGACGTAGAAGAGGAGCGCGCCGAGCGCGAGGGCCGCCGACAGCCAGTTGATCAGCAGGCCGAAGAAGAGGGTGGAGACCACCCCCAGGGTGATGCCGAAGACCAGGCACTCGCGCGGGCTGACCATGCCGGTCACCAGCGGGCGCTGGGCGGTCCGGTCCATCAGCGCGTCGATGTCGCGGTCGATGTACATGTTCAGCGCGTTCGCGCCGCCCGCGGACAGGTAGCCGCCGAAGCAGGTGGCGAGGACCAGCCAGAGCGAGGGCACGCCCTGCTCCGCGAGGAACATGACCGGCACTGTGGTGATCAGCAGAAGTTCGATGATCCGCGGCTTGGTCAATGCCACGAAAGCCATGGCCCGGGCCCCGAACGGCCGGTGACCGGCGCTCGTCGCGAGCACCCCCGCTGGACGGGATTCGACGGCCGTCACGCACACCCCTGAGAGAGAAACCAGCAAGCACCACAAGGGCTTGCACGTACCACGCCACTGTAGACGTTGGTCATACGTCGCCCTGCGCGGGGGTCGCGTCGTGTTGGTCCGAACGGAGCTGACGACCCGGTGACGGCACGGTGACGGAGTGCGGACACTCGAATAGCTGCACGCCGTTGCGGGGGTAGGCTCGGAATCGCGCCGGTGCGACCGTCCGTCACCGGGAACAGACATGTGGAGAGGAGCCCTGACCCACGGTGAGCACCAAGCCGACCACCACAGAGCTCGAGTGGACCGAACTGGACCAGCGGGCCGTCGACACCGCCCGCGTTCTGGCCGCTGACGCGGTCCAGAAGGTCGGAAACGGCCACCCCGGTACGGCGATGAGCCTGGCCCCCGCCGCGTACACCCTCTTCCAGAAGGTGATGCGGCACGACCCGGCGGACCCCGAGTGGGTGGGCCGCGACCGCTTCGTGCTCTCCGCGGGGCACTCGTCCCTCACCCTGTACACGCAGCTGTACCTGGGCGGGTTCGGGCTGGAGCTGGACGACCTCAAGGCCTTCCGCACCTGGGGCTCCAAGACGCCGGGCCACCCGGAGTACGGCCACACGACCGGTGTCGAGACCACCACCGGCCCCCTCGGCCAGGGCATCGCGAACGCGGTGGGCATGGCCATGGCCTCCCGCTACGAGCGCGGCCTGTTCGACCCGGAGGCCGCGCAGGGCACCTCCCCGTTCGACCACATGGTCTACGCGATCGCGGGCGACGGCTGCCTCCAGGAGGGCATCTCCCACGAGGCGTCCGCACTGGCGGGCCACCAGAAGCTCGGCAACCTGGTGCTGCTGTGGGACGACAACCACATCTCCATCGAGGGCGACACCGAGACGGCCGTCTCCGAGGACACCCTCAAGCGCTACGAGGCGTACGGCTGGCACGTCCAGCGCGTCGAGCAGCAGGAGAACGGCGACCTCGACCCGAAGGCGCTGTACGCGGCGCTCCTGGCCGCCAAGGCCGAGACCGGCAAGCCGTCCTTCATCGCGGCCCGCTCGATCATCGCCTGGCCCGCCCCGCACGCCCAGAACACCGAGGCCGCGCACGGCTCGGCGCTCGGCGACGACGAGGTCGCGGCCACCAAGCGCGTCCTCGGCTTCGACCCGGAGCAGACCTTCGAGGTCTCCGACGAGGTCATCGCCCACACCCGCAAGGCGCTGGACCGCGGCCGCGAGGCCAAGGCCGCGTGGGAGAAGGACTTCTCCGCCTGGCGCACCTCCAACCCGGAGCGCGCCGCCGAGTTCGACCGCATCCAGGCCAACGAGCTGCCCGCGGGCTGGGAGGACGAGCTCCCCTCCTTCGAGACCGGCAAGGGCGTCGCCACCCGCGCCGCCTCCGGCAAGGTGCTCCAGGCCCTCGGCGCGGTCATCCCGGAGCTGTGGGGCGGCTCGGCCGACCTCGCCGGCTCCAACAACACCACCATCGACAAGGACTCCTCGTTCCTGCCGGTGGGCAACCCCCTGCCGGAGGCCGACCCGTACGGCCGCACCATCCACTTCGGCATCCGCGAGCACGCCATGGCCGCGGCCATGAACGGCATCGCCCTGCACGGCCACACCCGCATCTACGGCGGCACCTTCCTGGTGTTCTCCGACTACATGCGCAACGCCGTCCGCCTGTCCGCGCTGATGCACGTGCCGGTCACCTACGTGTGGACGCACGACTCCATCGGCCTCGGCGAGGACGGCCCGACCCACCAGCCGGTCGAGCACCTGGCCTCGCTGCGCGCCATCCCGGGCCTGAACCTGGTCCGCCCGGCCGACGCGAACGAGACCGCCATCGCCTGGCGCGAGATCCTGCGCCGCCACACCAAGGTGTTCGGCAAGGGCGCCCCGCACGGTCTGGCGCTCACCCGCCAGGGCGTGCCGACGTACGAGCGCAACGAGGACGCCGCCAAGGGCGGTTACGTGATGTTCGAGGCGGAGGGCGGCGAGGCGCAGGTCGTCCTCATCGGCACCGGCTCCGAGGTGCACCTGGCCGTCGAGGCCCGCGAGCAGCTCCAGTCCGAGGGCGTCCCGACCCGCGTCGTCTCGATGCCGTGCGTCGAGTGGTTCGAGCAGCAGGACCAGGCGTACAAGGACAGCGTCCTGCCGCCCTCCGTCAAGGCGCGCGTCGCGGTCGAGGCGGGCATCGGCCTGACCTGGCACCGCTACGTCGGCGACGCGGGCCGGATCGTGTCCCTGGAGCACTTCGGTGCCTCGGCCGACGCGAAGGTGCTGTTCCGCGAGTTCGGCTTCACCCCCGAGCGCGTCGCGGCCGCCGCACACGAGTCCCTCGCCGCCGCCGCGCGCTGACGCCGGTACAAGACCAGTAGGAGATGCAATTCCCATGACAGACGCACTCAAGCGCCTCTCCGACGAAGGCGTGGCGATCTGGCTGGACGACCTGTCCCGCAAGCGCATCACGTCCGGCAACCTGGCCGAGCTGATCGACCAGTCGCACGTGGTCGGTGTCACCACCAACCCGGCGATCTTCCAGAAGGCCATCAGCGGCGGCGAGGGCTACGAGCAGCAGCTCACCGACCTCGCCACCCGCAAGGTGACCGTGGAGGAGGCCCTGCGCATGATCACGACGGCGGACGTCCGCGACGCCGCCGACATCCTGCGCCCGGTCTACGACCGCACGGACGGCCAGGACGGCCGCGTGTCGATCGAGGTCGACCCCCGTCTGGCCCACAACACCCCGGCGACCATCGCCGAGGCCAAGCAGCTGGCCTGGCTGGTGGACCGCCCGAACACGCTCATCAAGATCCCGGCGACCAAGGCCGGCCTGCCGGCCATCACCGAGGTCATCGGCAAGGGCATCAGCGTCAACGTCACGCTGATCTTCTCGCTGGAGCGCTACCGCGAGGTCATGGACGCGTACGTGGCGGGCCTGGAGAAGGCCAAGGCCGCCGGCCTGGACCTCTCGCTGATCCACTCGGTCGCCTCCTTCTTCGTGTCCCGCGTGGACAGCGAGATCGACAAGCGCCTGGACGCCGTCGGCACCGACGAGGCCAAGGCCCTGAAGGGCAAGGCGGCGCTCGCCAACGCCCGTCTGGCCTACCAGGCCTACGAGGAGGTCTTCTCCTCGGACCGCTGGACCGCCCTGGAGCGCGTCGGAGCCAACAAGCAGCGCCCGCTGTGGGCCTCGACGGGCGTCAAGGACCCGGCGTACAAGGACACCCTGTACGTGGAGGACCTGGTCGCCCCCAACACGGTGAACACCATGCCGGAGGCCACCCTGGAGGCCACCGCCGACCACGGCAGGATCACCGGTGACACCGTCCGCGGCGGCTACGAGCAGGCGCGTGCCGAGCTCGACGCGGTCGCGAAGCTGGGCATTTCGTACGACGATGTGGTCCAGCTGCTCGAGGACGAGGGCGTCGAGAAGTTCGAGGCGTCCTGGAACGACCTGCTGAAGTCGACCGAGGCGGAGCTTGAGCGCCTCGCCCCCACGGAGGCCTGAACACCTTGACTGTGAACGGAGCGAACCCGCTTCGTGACGCACAGGACCGGCGGCTCCCGCGCATCGCGGGGCCGTCGGGCCTGGTCATCTTCGGCGTTACGGGTGACCTGTCGCGCAAGAAGCTGATGCCTGCCGTCTACGACCTGGCCAACCGCGGCCTCCTTCCGCCGGGCTTCTCCCTCATCGGGTTCGCCCGCAGGGAGTGGGAGCACGAGGACTTCGCCCAGGAGGTGTACGAGGCCGTCAAGGAGCACTCGCGCACCCCGTTCCGGGAGGAGGTCTGGCAGCAGCTGGTGCAGGGCTGCCGCTTCGTCCAGGGCGACTTCGACGACGACGCCGCCTTCGAGACGCTGAAGGCGACGATCGACGAGCTCGACAAGGCGCAGGGGACCGGCGGCAACTTCGCCTTCTACCTGTCCGTGCCGCCGAAGTTCTTCCCCAAGGTGGTCCAGCAGCTCAAGGACCACGGTCTGGCCCAGAAGGAGGGCTCCTGGCGGCGTGCCGTCATCGAGAAGCCCTTCGGCCACGACCTGAAGAGCGCCGAGGAGCTCAACAAGGTCGTCCACGAGGTCTTCCCCCGTGACGAGGTCTTCCGGATCGACCACTACCTCGGCAAGGAGACCGTCCAGAACATCCTGGCGCTCCGCTTCGCCAACACGATGTTCGAGCCGATCTGGAACCGGTCGTACGTCGACCACGTGCAGATCACCATGGCCGAGGACATCGGCATCGGCGGCCGGGCCGGCTACTACGACGGCATCGGCGCGGCCCGCGACGTCATCCAGAACCACCTGCTGCAGCTGCTCGCGCTGACGGCGATGGAGGAGCCCGGCACCTTCCACCCCAAGGCGCTGGTCGCGGAGAAGCTCAAGGTCCTCACGGCCGTGGAGCTCCCCGAGGACCTGGGCAAGCACACCGTGCGCGGCCAGTACTCGGCGGCGTGGCAGGGCGGCGAGAAGGTCGTCGGGTACCTCGAAGAGGACGGCATCGACCCCAAGTCGAAGACCGACACCTACGCGGCCGTCCGCCTGGAGATCAACAACCGCCGCTGGGCGGGCGTCCCGTTCTACCTGCGGACGGGCAAGCGCCTGGGCCGCCGGGTGACCGAGATCGCGGTGGTCTTCAAGCGCGCCCCGTACCTGCCGTTCGAGTCGGGCGCGACCGAGGAGCTGGGGCAGAACGCCCTGGTCATCCGGGTCCAGCCGGACGAGGGCGTCACGGTCCGCTTCGGCTCCAAGGTTCCGGGCACCTCCATGGAGGTCCGGGACGTGACGATGGACTTCGCGTACGGCGAGTCCTTCACGGAGTCGAGCCCCGAGGCGTACGAGCGGCTCATCCTCGATGTCCTGCTGGGCGACGCGAACCTCTTCCCGCGCCACCAGGAGGTCGAACTGTCCTGGAACATCCTCGACCCGATCGAGGAGTACTGGGACAAGCACGGAAAGCCCGCGCAGTACCCGGCGGGCACCTGGGGGCCGGTCGAGGCGGACGAGATGCTCGCACGAGACGGACGGAGCTGGCGCCGGCCATGAAGATCGACCTCACGGAGACCAACTCCAGCAAGATCAATGCCGCACTGGTGAAGGCGCGCCGGGACATCGGCACGCCGGCCATCGGCATGGTCCTCACGCTGGTGATCGTGACCGACGAGGAGAACGCGTACGACGCGCTCAAGTCGGCGAACGACGCGTCCCACGAGCACCCCTCGCGGATCGTCGTCGTCATCAAGCGGGTCAGCCGCTCGCCGCGCAGCCGCCAGGGCGCCCGTCTCGACGCGGAAGTCCGCGTCGGGGCGGACTCGGGCACCGGCGAGACGGTCGTGCTCCGCCTGCACGGCGAACTGGTCGACCACGCACAGTCGGTCGTTCTCCCCCTTCTGCTGCCGGACGCCCCCGTGGTCGTCTGGTGGCCGGACGGTGCTCCCTCGGACCTCGCGGGCGACCCGCTGGGTGCGCTGGGCCAGCGCCGGATCACGGACACGTACTCCTGCGAGGACCCGATCGGGGCGCTCGGCTCCCGGGCCGCGGCCTACGCCCCCGGGGACACGGACCTCTCGTGGACCCGGATCACCCCGTGGCGCTCGATGCTGGCGGCCGCGCTGGACCAGCAGACCCTGTCGGTCACCTCGGCGACCGTGGAGGGCGAGTCGGAGAACCCGAGCTGCGAGCTGCTGGCCATGTGGCTGGCCGACCGGCTCCAGGTCCCCGTACGGCGTACGCCGTCGGGCGGGCCGGGCCTGACGGCCGTCCGTCTGGAGACCAAGGACGGCGCGATCGTCCTGGACCGGGCGGACGGGGCGCTGGCCACGCTGTGCATGCCGGGGCAGCCCGACCGTGCGGTGGCGCTCAAGCGCCGGGACACGGCCGAGCTGCTGGCGGAGGAGCTGCGCCGGCTGGACCCGGACAACACCTACGAGGCCTCGCTGAAGTTCGGCGTGGCGA
The DNA here is from genome assembly GCF_040652335.1 of Streptomyces sp. NPDC048270. Lineage (NCBI taxonomy): Bacteria > Bacillati > Actinomycetota > Actinomycetes > Kitasatosporales > Streptomycetaceae > Streptomyces > Streptomyces sp. NPDC048270. Next base: position 47,620 of record NZ_JBEZLV010000014.1, on the reverse strand, counting down.
AGCTGGACTCGTCGGCTCCCCCGGCCGAGGCCCCGCCGGCCAAGGCCGAGGCCCCTCCGGCCAGGGCCGAAGCCCCGGCCGAGCCCGCGGCCCCCGCCAAGGCGGAACCGAAGCGGACGGCCAAGCCGACGAAGAAGGCCGCGGCCAAGTAGCGGACCCTGCGGGGCTCGCTCCCAGCCCGCCCTTCCCGAAACCGGGGCTCCGCCCCCGCCCCGCGCCCCGATCGCCGGCGAGGCTGAATCCCTTCAGCCCGTCCGGCGTTCGGGGACCGGAGTCCGGGGCGGAGCCCCGGTTTCGCGCAGCGGCCACCCCCACCCCACCCGCACGACCGACAAGGCGGCAGCACATGGGTATGACGACTCCCCAGGTCGTCGTCCACCGGGACAAGGAACTGATGGCCCAGGCCACGGCGGCCCGGCTCATCACGAAGATCGTGGACGCGCAGGCGGCCCGCGGCTCGGCCTCGGTGGTCCTCACCGGCGGCCGCAACGGCAACGGCCTCCTCGCGGCGCTGGCCGCCGCCCCGGCCAAGGACGCCGTCGACTGGTCCCGCCTCGACCTGTGGTGGGGCGACGAGCGCTACGTCCCCGCCGACGACCCCGAGCGCAACCACACCCAGGCCCGCGAGGCCCTGCTGGACTCCGTCCCGGTGGACCCCGCCCGCGTACACGTCATGCCCGCCTCGGACGGCCCGTACGGCGCCGACGTGGACGCGGCGGCCGCGTCGTACGCCGCCGAGCTGGCCCGGGCGGCCGGCCCGGAGGACCACGGTCCGGTCCCGACCTTCGACGTGCTGATGCTCGGCGTCGGCCCGGACACCCACGTGGCCTCGCTCTTCCCGGAGCACCCGGCGACCCGCGAGACCGAGCGCACGGTGGTCGGGGTGCACGGCGCCCCGAAGCCGCCGCCCACGCGGATCTCCCTCACGCTCCCGGCGATCCGCGCGGCCCGCGAGGTCTGGCTGCTGGCGGCCGGCGAGGACAAGGCCGGTGCGGTGTCCATCGCGCTGGGCGGCGCCGGCGGGGTCCAGGCCCCGGCGGCGGCCGCCCACGGCCGTTCCCGCACCCTGTGGCTGCTGGACCGCGCGGCCGCCGCGCAGCTGCCGTCCGGGATGTACCCGCCCGCCTCCTGAAGGAGCGGGCGGGCACACCCCGTGCTGCGTCAGCCGCGCCCGCGCAGCTCGCGGTAGGCGGCCACCAGTGCCTTCGTGGAGGCGTCCAGGCCCGGTACGTCCGCGCCCTCGGTGAGGGCCGGCTCGACCCGCTTCGCGAGGACCTTGCCGAGCTCCACGCCCCACTGGTCGAACGAGTCGATGTTCCACACCGCGCCCTGTACGAACACCTTGTGCTCGTACAGGGCGATCAGCTGTCCCAGCACGGCCGGGGTCAGCTCGGGCGCCAGGATGGTGGTCGTGGGGTGGTTGCCCTGGAACGTCTTGTGCGGGACCAGCGATTCGGGAGCGCCCTCCGCCCGCACCTCCTGCGCCGTCTTGCCGAAGGCCAGCGCCTGGGTCTGGGCGAAGAAGTTCGCCATCAGCAGGTCGTGCTGGGCCGCGAAGGAGGGCTCCAGCTCTGCCACCGGGCGCGCGAAGCCGATGAAGTCCGCGGGGATCAGCTTCGTGCCCTGGTGGAGCAGCTGGTAGTAGGCGTGCTGCCCGTTGGTGCCCGGCGTGCCCCACACCACCGGCCCGGTCTGCCACTCCACCGGATCGCCGTCGCGGTCCACCGACTTGCCGTTGGACTCCATGTCCAGCTGCTGCAAGTAGGCGGTGAACCGGGAGAGGTAGTGGCTGTAGGGGAGCACCGCGTGCGCCTGCGCGTCGAAGAACGCCCCGTACCAGATGCCCAACAGCCCGAGGAGCAGCGGGGCGTTCTCCTCCGGCGGCGCGGTGCGGAAGTGCCGGTCCACGGCGTGGAAGCCGCCGAGCATCTCGCGGAAGGCGTCCGGGCCGATCGCGATCATCAGCGAGAGGCCGATGGCCGAGTCGAAGGAGTAGCGGCCGCCGACCCAGTCCCAGAACTCGAACATGTTGGCCGGATCGATGCCGAATTCCGTGACCTTCTCGGCGTTGGTCGACAGCGCGACGAAGTGCCGTGCGACGGCCGCCTGGTCTCCGCCCAGCCCGCCGAGCAGCCACTCGCGGGCCGAAGTGGCGTTGGTGATGGTCTCGATGGTGGTGAAGGTCTTGGACGCGATGATGAACAGCGTCTCGGCCGGGTCCAGGCCGTGCACGGCCTCGTGCAGGTCCGCACCGTCCACGTTGGACACGAAGCGCACCGTCAGACCGCGGTCGGTGAAGGCCCGCAGGGCCTCGTAGGCCATCGCGGGACCGAGGTCGGAGCCGCCGATGCCGATGTTGACGACGTTCCTGATGCGCCGTCCGGTGGAGCCGGTCCACTCCCCCGACCTGACCCGGGCGGAGAAGTCCGCCATCTTGTCCAGGACGGCGTGCACCCCGGGGACGACGTTCTCGCCGTCGACCTCGACGACGGCGTCCGCGGGCGCGCGCAGGGCCGTGTGCAGCACCGCCCGGTCCTCGGTCGTGTTGATCTTCTCGCCGCGGAACATCGCCTCGCGCAGCTCGGCCACGCCCGTCGCCGCGGCCAGTTCGCGCAGCAGCGTCAGCGTCTCGTCGGTCACGAGGTGCTTCGAGTAGTCGATGTGCAGGTCCCCGACCCGCAGGGTGTAGCCGGTGCCCCGGCCCGGATTCTCCTCGAACAGCTCCCGCAGATGCGTCTGCCCGAACTCCTCCCGGTGCTTGCCGAGTGCCAGCCACTCCGGCATCCGGTTGAGCTTCGTACGTCCCTCCCGTCGCCCACCACCCTCGCTTGACGCGCTTCGCGCGGCGGCCTGCTGTGCGTTCATCTCGGACATCAACCCACTTCTTCCGTCCTGTCGTGCCCCGCCGATCTCCAACTTAAGGGATCGGATGCGGACCAACGCACACAAAGAGGCCCGGCCCCGCCGGAGATGTCTCCAACGGGGCCGGGCCTCATGCCAGATGTGCTGTGCGTCGTTCAGATCTCGCCGCGGAGCTTGGCGAGGGCCTCGGCGAGGATCGCCTCGCCGTCGGCGTCCGTGCGCCGCTCCCGCACGTACGCCAGGTGCGTCTTGTACGGCTCGGTGCGCGGCGGCGCGGGCGGGTTGTCCCGGTCCTGGCCGGCCGGGAACCCGCAGCGCGGGCAGTCCCAGGTGTCCGGCACCTGCGCGTCGCTGGCGAAGCTCGGCTGCGTCTCGTGCCCGTTCGAGCACCAGAAGGAGATGCGCAGGCGGGGCGCGGACTCGCCGCGCTCAGCCTCACCCATCGGCCCCGCTCCGACCCGGCTACCACGGATCGCGTTGCCACTTGCCACGGTCGTAACTCCCCTGCGTGATGGTGCCGCCAAGCATGAGGTATGTCTGCTCAAGGCACCCCGGGTACGTAGAGCCCAACTCACGTTCGGTGTGCGGAGGGATCGTCCCCTTCAGGTGCGGGGAGCAGAATAACTCGTTCCGCAACCAGGGTGCAGAACCTCATGATAGGCCGGGCTCCGCCGACCGGACTGCCGGATGGCCAGAACGGTCAGCCGCTCGACTTCATCAGGAGGCCGAGCGCGAGGATGCAGGCGAACCACAGCAGTCCGACCACGACGGTGATGCGGTCCAGGTTGCGCTCCGCGACGGAGGAGCCGCCGACCGACGACTGCATGCCGCCGCCGAACATGTCGGAAAGGCCGCCGCCCTTGCCCTTGTGCATCAGCACGAGCAGCATCAGCAGGCCGCTGAAGACGATCAGGGCGATCGAGAACCCCATAATCACGGCTGATTCCTACTTTCTGGCTTTTCTGGCTTTCCGGCTGTGCGGGATGTGCGCGCGGGGGCCAGTGGCTGTGGTCAGCCTGCCGGCCCCCGCAAGGGTACGACGGATCCGCCCTACCGCATACTCACCGCCGGCCTACTGGTCGCGGAAGCGGACGATCTTGACGAACTCGTCCGCGTCCAGCGCCGCGCCGCCGATCAGGGCGCCGTCGACGTCGGGCTGGGCCATGATCGCCGCGATGTTCCCCGACTTCACCGAGCCGCCGTACTGGATGCGGACCTTGTCGGCCAGCTCCTGCGAGTACAGCTCCGCGAGACGGCCGCGGATCGCCCCGCAGACCTCCTGGGCGTCCTCGGGGGTGGCGACCTCGCCGGTGCCGATGGCCCAGACGGGCTCGTAGGCGATCACGATGGACTCGACCTGCTCGGCCGGGATGTCCTTGAGGCCGCCGTCGACCTGGGCCAGCGTGTACGGGACCTGCTGACCGGCCTTGCGGATGTCCAGGCCCTCGCCGACGCAGAGGATCGGGGTGATCCCCTGCCGGTAGGCGGCCTTCACCTTGGCGTTGCAGAGCTCGTCGCCCTCGCCGTGGTACTGGCGGCGCTCGCTGTGGCCGACGGCCACGTACGAGCACTTCAGCTTCGCCAGCATCGATCCGGAGATCTCGCCGGTGTAGGCGCCGGAGTCGTGCGCGGAGATGTCCTGGGCGCCGTACTTGATCTTCAGCTTGTCGCCGTCGACCAGGGTCTGGACCGAGCGGAGGTCGACGAAGGGCGGCAGGACCGCGACCTCGACGGCGTCGTAGTCCTTGTCGGCGAGTGCGAAGGCGAGCTTCTGGACGTGGGCGATGGCCTCGAGGTGGTTGAGGTTCATCTTCCAGTTGCCCGCCATCAGCGGGGTACGGCCGTTTTCGACTGCGGTCATGACGGGTCAGCCCTCCAGGGCGGCGAGACCGGGGAGCGTCTTGCCCTCGAGGTATTCGAGGGAGGCGCCGCCACCGGTGGAAATGTGGCCGAAGGCATTCTCGTCGAAGCCCAGGATGCGGACCGCGGCGGCGCTGTCGCCACCGCCGACCACGGTGAAGGCGTTGCCGTTGTCGACGAGGGCCTGCGCGATGGCGGTGGTACCGCCGGCGTAGTCCGGGTGCTCGAAGACGCCGACCGGCCCGTTCCAGAACACGGTCCCGGCATCGGCGATCTTGGACGCGTAGAGCTCGCGCGTCTTGGGGCCGATGTCCAGGCCCTCCTTGTCGGCCGGGATGCCGTCCGCGTCGACCGTGTCGAACACGGCCGGGGTCTTGCCCTTGAGGTCGGGGAAGTCCTTGGAGACCAGCACGTCGACCGGGAGGACCAGCTCGACGCCGGTGTCCTTGGCGCGCTGCATGTACTCCGTCACCTTCGGGATCTGGTCCTCCTGCAGGAGGGAGATGCCGACCTCGTGGCCGAGGGCCTTGAGGAAGGTGTAGGCCATGCCGCCGCCGATGAGGATGCGGTCGGCCTTGCCGAGCAGCTCGTCGATGACGGCGAGCTTGTCGGAGACCTTGGCGCCGCCGAGGACGACGACGTAGGGGCGCTTGACCTCGTCGGTCAGCTTCTTCAGGACGCCGACCTCGGTGGCGATGAGGTAGCCGGCCGCGTGCGGGAGGCGCGCGGGCAGGTCGAAGACCGAGGCGTGCTTGCGGTGGACGGCGCCGAAGCCGTCGCCGACGTAGACGTCGGCCAGCTCCGCGAGCTGGTCGGCGAAGGCGCCGCGCTCGGCGTCGTCCTTCGCGGTCTCGCCCGGGTTGAAGCGCAGGTTCTCGATGACGGCCACCTGACCGTCGGCGAGGGCGGCGACGGTCTCCTTGGCGGAGGCGCCGACCGTGTCGGTCGCGAACGCGACGTCCGCACCGAGCAGTTCGCCGAGGCGCTTGGCGGCCGGGGCGAGCGAGAAGGCCGGGTCCGGGGCGCCCTTGGGACGGCCCAGGTGCGAGGCCACGATGACGCGGGCGCCGGCGGCGGCGAGCTTCGCGATCGTGGGCTGGACGGCGCGGATGCGGCCGTCGTCGGTGATGCTGCCCTGGGCCAGCGGGACGTTGAGGTCGGCGCGGACGAAGACCCGCTTGCCCTTGACGCCCTCGGCGAGCAGTTCGTCGATCGTCTTCATGTGTTTCTACTCCTTTGGGCCCTTCTCGCGAAGGGCGAGGAAGGGAGAACGAGACAAGCGACAGGGCCCGTGCGGCGCTTCGTCGCGCGGCCCGGACCCTGTGCTCACATCGTGGTGCCTACCTTAGAACCAGGTGACCTTAGAGCTGGCCACCGACGAAGACCGTGAGGTCCACGAGACGGTTGGAGTAGCCCCACTCGTTGTCGTACCAGCCGACGACCTTGACGCTCTTGCCCTGGACCATGGTCAGGGAGGAGTCGAAGGTGCAGGACGCGGGCCAGTTCACGATGTCGGAAGAGACGATCGCGTCCTCGGTGTAGTCGAGGATGCCCTTCAGCTGTCCCTCGGCGGCCTTCTGGAACGCGGAGTTGACCTCGTCCTTGGTCACCTCGCGCTCCAGCTCGATGACCAGGTCGGTCACGGAGCCGGTGGGGACCGGGACGCGCATCGCGATGCCGTCGAGCTTGCCCGCCAGCTCCGGGATCACCAGCGCGGTGGCCTTGGCGGCACCGGTGGTGGTCGGGATGATGTTCTCGGCGGCGGCGCGGGCGCGGCGCAGGTCCGAGTGCGGGAAGTCCAGGATGCGCTGGTCGTTCGTGTAGGCGTGGACCGTCGTCATCATGCCCTTGACGATGCCGAAGTTCTCCAGGAGGACCTTGGCCATCGGCGCCACGCAGTTGGTGGTGCAGGAGGCGTTGGAGATGACGTGGTGGTTGGCCGCGTCGTACTTGTCCTGGTTGACGCCCATCACGATCGTGATGTCCTCGTCCTTGGCCGGAGCCGAGATGAGGACCTTCTTCGCGCCGGCCGCGATGTGCTTGGCGGCGTCGGCCTTCTTCGTGAAGATGCCGGTCGACTCGATGACGATGTCGGCGCCCAGCTCGCCCCAGGGGAGGTTCGCGGGGTCGCGCTCGGCGAAGGTCTTGAAGGTGTTGCCGCCGACGGTGATGGTGTCGGCGGTGTGGGAGACCTCGGCCTTGAGGCGACCCAGGATGGTGTCGTACTTGAGCAGGTGCACCAGGGTGGCGTTGTCAGTCAGGTCGTTGACACCGACGATCTCGATGTCCGCTCCCTGCTCAAGGAGCGCCCGGAAGTAGTTGCGGCCAATTCGGCCAAAACCGTTGATGCCTACGCGGATCGTCACGAACCGATCTCCTCGTTGGGTGCGCCGGTAAGTGCGCCGGCGAGCTGTATGGGATGTCCCCGACCGCTTACGACCCTACCTCTCCGTGAGCTTTTGAGTGACATCGGCCGGGGCCTGACACGCCCCGAGGCCCCGCACCGGTTGCTCGGCACGGGACCTCGGGGACTTTCTCCCCCGTTACGCAGCGTGAGTCCTCGGAGGGCCGCTGATCAGCGGTTCAGCGCCCGAAGGGCCTTACCGACGAGTACGGCTCGGTCAGCCGCCGCCGGCACGTGCTCCAGGCCGAAGCCCAGCAGCACGGTGTCACGCGTAGTCACCGCCGCATAGGACTTGAACAGCTCACCCGACCGGGACCAATCGCCCGGAACTTCAGGGCTTCCGGCAGGTGCGCCCTGGGCGGTCCACTCGCCGAACGAGGTCTCGAAGCCCTCGACGGCCTGGTCGGTGCCGCCGATGCTCAGGCGTGCCTCGTCCGCGAAGACGCCGCGGCCGCCCGAGCCGCCGTCGGTGATGGAGGAGAGCGAGACCTCCACGGTCTTGCCCGCGTAGGCGCTCAGGTCGAAGGAGACCTGCTTCCAGCCGCCCGAGGACGCCGTGAAGCTGTTCCACGCCCCGCTGGTGCCGTGCGGGGTGCAGCTGCCGCCCTCGAGGGTGAGGTAGCGGCGCAGGAACGGGTGGCCGCTGATGAAGAAGCCGGCCCCGCACTCCTCGGGGACGGTGGTGCTGCTCAGCCCGCCCTCGTCCGGGAGCGTGGTCCAGTCGTCCCCGCCGGCGGTGCGGGCCTCCAGCACGGCGTGGTCGTAGCCCTCCTCGACGTTCCAGCTCAGCGCGAACCTCAGCTGCGGCCTGTCCGCGGCGGTGACCTTGGTGAGGTCGATCGTGCGGGTCAGCCGCTTCCAGTCGTCGTCCGCGTGCAGGGCGGAGGCCATCTGGCTCCCGGCGTAGGGGGCGTACGGGTTGACGACCCCGCCGAACTGACCGGCCTGCGCGCTCTTGAACTGCGGGAACTGCGCGGGGGCCAGGGTGTCGGAGGTGACCGTGTAGGAGCCGGGGGCGTTGAGCGGGTTGCCCGCGGCGTCGCCGAGGCCGCCCTTGGCCCCGTTCAGGAACCCGGCGCCGGTGAATCCGGTGGCGCCGCTGACGCTGGTGCGCCCGTAGGCGCCGAGCCAGTACTGGCTGAAGTCGTTGGTCACCGCGCGGCCGACCTGGGCGTTGCCGCCCGCCAGCTCGCCGGCCTCGATCAGCTTGCCGCCCTCGTTCAGGAAGTCGCGGACCGCGAGCTGGGTGTCCCCGCCCGGGGTCTGGGCCCCGGTGTAGTGGACGGCCGTACGGAAGTGGGAGAGCACCCCGAGGTGGTGCGGAGCACCCTGGGCGGCCACGTCCCAGACCGCCGCGGACCTGCCGTTGGCGCGCAGGGCGTCGACGTAGCCCTGGGCGTGCCGGGCCTTGGCGCCCTCCTCCGCGATCACCAGCACGTCCGCGCGGGGCCGCTCGGCCACCGTGTACGTGAAGTGCTCGCTGGAGACCTTCCTGCCGGAGCCGTCGCGGCCGGTGAACCACACCTCGACCTTGTCACCGGGCTTCGCGCCGTCCACCTCGGCCCGGTACTCGTCGAACCAGTTGTTGTCCTCGCCGCCGTAGACGTCGCCGCCCTTCCAGGCCTTGAGGTCCTCGTCGTGCGTACGGCCGCCGTTGATCCGGAAGTTGAGCTCCTTGTCCTTCAGCGCCTTGCGGGCCGTGACGGCGACCGTCTGGTCCTCGCCGCGGGGCGCGTAGGAGGTGGTGAAGGGGTCCACGGTGAAGTCGGCGGCGCTCAGGCCGACGACGGACGCCGGACGGTCCGGGTGGGCGGCGCTCTCGCCGACCGACAGGGCGAAGGGGACGTTCTTGGCGAACTCCGCCTGGATGAGCTTCTCGTCGTCCGGGAAGTTGAAGCCGGAGGCGCAGTCCTCGGGCTTCCACCGGTCGGCCGGGTCGCTCTCGGAGGCGGTCTGGCAGGTGGTCATCTCCGGCGTGAACATCATGATGCCGTTGACGTTGGAGGCGTGGCCGTCGGCCTCGCCGTTGGTGGTGTACAGCTCGGAGGACACCTGCGGGTAGTAGCCCGGGACGGCCGGGTTCTCCGGGGTGCCGGCGAGCGCCTTGTAGGCGATGTCGTCCGGGGTGGGGGTGGCCACCTGCCAGCCCACGCCGTAGAGCAGCAGCTCGGCGGCGGAGTGGTAGTTGATGGCGTACTCGAAGCCGATGCGCTTCTGGAAGGCGTCGAGGGCGGCGGTCTCGGGCTCGGATCCGGCCTTGGGACCGCGGTAGGTCTCGCTCGCCTGGTTCGGCGAGGAGCCCTCGTTGTCGTAGCCCCACTTGTAGGCGAAGTTGCGGTTGAGGTCGACGCCGTCGACGGCGGTGTGCTTGCCGTCGCCGTCGTTGTCGCGCATGTTCTTGCGCCACAGCCGTTCGCCGTCGGGCGCGTGCGTGTAGTCGTAGCCGTCGGGGTTGGCCGAGAGCAGGAACCACAGCTCGGTGGAGTCCACCAGCTTGGTGACCCGAGGGTCCTTGCCGTAGTTGTCGACGGTGTGGTGCATCAGCCGCCGGGTCATCTCCGGGGTGATCCACTCGCGGGCGTGCTGGTTGGACATGTAGAGCACGGCCGGCTTGTCGCCGTCCTTGGTCTTCCTGGCGTTCTTGGTGACCTTGAGGGCGAGGATGTCCTTGCCCTGGACGGTCTTGCCGATGGAGACGACCTTGGTGAGCGCCGGGTTCTCCTGGGCCGTCCGCAGGATCTCCTCCCGGAGGCCGCCCTTGCCGCTGTACGGGCGGAACACCCCGTCCCCGTCGGCCTTCTGGGCGCGGGCGAGTCCCTCGCCGGGGACCTTGCGCTCGGCGAGCTCGATGCCCTGTCCGGCGAGCGCCTCGGCCTGGTCGCCGGTCAGGAACAGCTCGACCCTGGCCGTGCCGCTCTCGGGCGCGCGCTCGGCGAGCTCGTGCGCGTCCTGGCCGGCGGCGAGGACCAGCGGGACCTGCTCCTTGGTGATGTCGGCGTCGTAGACGCGGACCTCGTCCGAGCCGGATCCGGCGCCCGGGCCGGGCTGGGCCTGCGCCGACGCGGGTAGCGCGGCGAGCGCGGTGCCGAAGACGAGTGCGCTTGCGGCGAGGATCGATCTCGCTCGGTGCCTCATATGCCCCCCAGGGCGTCGTCTGCCACGAAAGTGTCCGGACGAAAGGCTCACGACCAGTCCATGCCCATGTCAATGGGGCCTGGTACGGGAAGGGGGTCCGCACGAGTGATCGTGCAGACCCCCTCCAGCGCGGGTACAGGCAGGTCAGCCGACCTGGTCAGCCCGCCATGTTGTCGGCCATCTCCTCGCTGAGATCGAGGTTCGACTCCGTGCCCGGGATGCCGAGGTCCTGGGCGCGCTTGTCGGCCATCGCCAGCAGCCGGCGGATCCGGCCCGCGACCGCGTCCTTGGTCAGCGGCGGGTCGGCGAGCGCGCCCAACTCCTCGAGGGAGGCCTGCTTGTGCTCCATGCGCAGTCGGCCCGCCGCCGCGAGGTGCTCGGGCACCTCCTCGCCGAGGATCTCCAGCGCGCGCTGGACGCGGGCTCCGGCCGCCACGGCGGCCCGCGCCGAGCGGCGCAGGTTGGCGTCGTCGAAGTTCGCCAGGCGGTTGGCGGTGGCGCGCACCTCGCGCCGCATCCGCCGCTCCTCCCAGGCCAGCACCGACTCGTGGGCGCCGAGCCGGGTCAGCAGCGCGCCGATCGCGTCGCCGTCGCGGACCACGACGCGGTCGACGCCGCGCACCTCGCGCGCCTTGGCGGCGATGGAGAGCCTGCGGGCGGCGCCCACCAGGGCCAGGGCGGCCTCCGGACCGGGGCAGGTGACCTCCAGGGAGGAGGACCGGCCCGGCTCGGTGAGCGAGCCGTGGGCCAGGAAGGCGCCGCGCCAGGCCGCCTCCGCGTCACAGGTGGCCCCGGAGACCACCTGCGGGGGAAGACCCCGGATCGGGCGGCCGCGGCCGTCCACGAGCCCGGTCTGGCGTGCCAGCTGGTCGCCCCCGGCCACGACCCGGACCACGTAGCGGCTGCCGCGGCGCAGTCCGCCGGGAGCCATGACCACCAGGTCCGAGGAGTGGCCGAAGATCTCCAGGATGTCCTTGCGGAGCCGTCTGGCGGCGATCCCGGTGTCGAGCTCCGCCTCGATGACGATGCGGCCGCTCACCAGGTGCAGGCCGCCCGCGAACCGAAGGATCGCCGAGACCTCCGCCTTCCTGCAGCAGGTCCGGGTGACGGGGAGGCGGGAGATCTCATCCTTCACCGCGGGCGTCATCGCCATGGGCCGATCCTTCCATGCATCCGAAAAATACGGTCGTACGCGGCGGCGAGCAGCTCCGGATCATGCTTCGGAGACCCGTCTTCCCTGGCCACGGGCGCCAGCTCGACCGCGGCACCGAACCGTTTTGCGGCATCGGCGAGGGACTCGCGGTCGGGCACGGCGGCCTCGTCGGCCAGCACCACGTCCAGGGCGAGTTTAGGGGCGTGTCGGGCCAAAACCTCCAAATGACGCTGCGGAGAGAAGCCCTCTGTTTCGCCGGGCTGCGGCGCGAGGTTCAGCGAGAGCACCCGGCGGGCCTTCGTCTCGACCAGCGCGTCGAGCAGCTCCGGCACCAGAAGGTGGGGGATCACGGAGGAGAACCAGGACCCCGGACCCAGGACCACCCAGTCCGCGTCGAGGACCGCCGCGACGGCCTCCGGTACGGCCGGCGGGTCGCGCGGCACGACCTGTACGGAGTGCACCTCGCCCGGGGTCAGGGCCACGGTGGCCTGGCCGCGGACGGTGTCCACGTCCTCGGGCCGGGCCGGATCGTGCCCCTTGACCAGGGCTTGGAGCTCCAACGGCACCGCCGACATGGGCAGCACCCGGCCCTGCGCGCCGAGCAGCCGGCCCACCAGGTCGAGGGCCTGGACGGGGTCGCCGAGCTGTTCCCACAGGGCGACGATCAGCAGGTTGCCGACGGCGTGCCCGTGCAGGTCGCCCTGGGACTGGAAGCGGTGCTGGATGACCCGGGCCCAGGTCTGGCCCCAGTCGTCGTCTCCGCACAGCGCGGCCAGCGCCTTGCGCAGGTCGCCGGGCGGCAGCACGCCGAGCTCCTCGCGGAGCCGGCCGCTGGATCCGCCGTCGTCGGCGACGGTGACCACGGCGGTGAGGTCACCGGTGATGCGGCGCAGGGCGGCGAGGGAGGCCGACAGGCCCTGGCCGCCGCCCAGTGCGACCACCTTGGGCGCGGCGCCGCGCCGGCGGCCGGAGCGGCCTGCGCCGTCCTCGCCCCGTCCCGGGGTGAGGCGGCGCAGGCGGCTCAGCCGCGGGGTCCGTGCGGTCACTCGCGCCCCATGTCCCGGTGGACTACGACGGTCTCGACTCCCTCGGAGGCGAGGCGGGCGGCGAGCTTCTCGGACACGGCCACGCTGCGGTGCTTGCCGCCCGTGCAGCCGACCGCGATGGTCACGTACCGCTTGCCCTCGCGGCGGTAGCCGGTGGCGATGAGCTGGAGCAGCTCGGTGTAGCGGTCGAGGAACTCCTTCACGCCCGGCTGGCCGAAGACGTACCCCGACACCTCCTCGTTGAGCCCGGTGAAGGGGCGCAGCTCGGGGACCCAGTGCGGGTTGGGGATGAAGCGGCAGTCGACGACGAGGTCGGCGTCGACCGGCAGGCCGTACTTGTAGCCGAAGGACATGACGGTGGCCCGCAGCTCGGGCTCCTCGTCCCCGGCGAACTGGGCGTCCATCTTGGCGCGCAGCTCGTGGACGTTGAGGCTGGAGGTGTCGATCACCAGGTCGGCGTCCCCGCGCAGCTCGCGCAGCAGGTCGCGCTCGGCGGCGATGCCGTCGGTGATGCGCCCGTCGCCCTGGAGCGGGTGCGGGCGGCGGACCGATTCGAAGCGGCGGACCAGCGCGTCGTCGGAGGACTCCAGGAAGACGATGCGGCGGGTGACCCCGCGGCTGTCGAGGTCGGCGAGGGACTCGCGCAGGGCGTCGAAGAACTGGCGGCCGCGGACGTCGACGACGACGGCGATGCGCGCCACGTTGCCCTGGGAACGGGCGCCGAGCTCCACCATGGTGGGGATCAGCGCCGGCGGCAGGTTGTCGACGACGAACCAGCCGAGGTCCTCCAGACACTTGGCCGCCGTACTGCGGCCGGCCCCGGACATCCCGGAGATGATCACCAGCTCGGGGATGGCCGCCTCGGCGGTCTCGCCGGGCTCCACTGTCGTGCCCGTACTCACCTGTGCTCCGTCTCGGTCGTGCGCGGTCTCGTGCTCGGTCATTGCTCGGTCCCCCGTTCGGACGATGGCTCCCGGCTACGGCTGGGAGGCGGCCCCACCCGCGGGGGCGGGGTTCTCATCCTCAATGATCTCTCCTGTCGCCGTGTTGACGGCAGGGCCGGCGGGGACCGACCGGGCGAGGGCCACGGCCACGGCCTCGGCCGTCTTGCGGCCTATGCCCGGGACCTCGCAGATCTGGTCGATTGTCGCCTGTCGGAGCCTCTTCACCGAACCGAAGTGCTTGACCAGGGCCTGCTTGCGGCTCTCGCCGAGGCCGGGCACCTCGTCCAGCGGGCCCGCCTTCAGGCGCTTTCCGCGCTTGTTGCGCTGGTACTGGATGGCGAAACGGTGGGCTTCGTCACGGACCCGCTGGAGCAGGTAGAGGCCCTCGCTGGTGCGGGGCAGCACGACGGGGTCGTCCTCCCCGGGCAGCCAGACCTCCTCCAGCCGCTTGGCCAGGCCGCACACGGCCACGTCGTCGACGCCGAGCTCCTCCAGGGCCCGCTTGGCGGCGGCGACCTGCGGCTGCCCGCCGTCGACCACGACGAGCTGCGGCGGGTAGGCGAACCGCTTGGCCCGCCCGTCGTCCTCGGGCTCCGCGCCCTCCTCCGCGTCCCACTCGCCGGTCTTCAGCTTCTCCTGGAGATAGCGCCGGAAGCGGCGGGAGACCACCTCGTGCATGGAGCGGACGTCGTCCTGCCCCTCGAAGGTCTTGATCTGGAAGCGCCGGTACTCGCTCTTGCGGGCGAGCCCGTCCTCGAAGACCACCATCGAGGCGACCACGTCGTCGCCCTGGAGGTGGGAGATGTCGAAGCACTCGATGCGCAGCGGGGCGCTGTCCAGATCCAGCGCCTCGGCGATCTCCTCCAGGGCCCGGGAGCGGGTGGTGAGGTCGCTGGCGCGCTTGGTCTTGTGCAGGGCGAGGGACTGCTGCGCGTTGCGGTGGACGGTCTCCATGAGGGCCTTCTTGTCGCCGCGCTGCGGGATGCGCAGGCTGACGCCCGAGCCCCGGCGCGCGGCGAGCCACTGGCTCAGGGCGGGGGCGTCCTCGGGCAGCGCGGGGACCAGCACCTCCTTGGGGACGGACTCGCCGGTCTCCTCCCCGTAGAGCTGCTGGAGGGCGTGCTCGACCAGCCCGGCGGTGTCCACGGCCTCGACCTTGTCGGTGACCCAGCCGCGCTGGCCGCGGACCCGGCCGCCGCGTACGTGGAAGATCTGCACGGCGGCCTCGAGCTCGTCCTCGGCGACCGCGACCAGGTCGGCGTCGGTGGCGTCGGTGAACACCACGGCGTTCTTCTCCATGGCCCGGCGCAGCGCCCCGATGTCGTCGCGGAGCCGGGCGGCCTTCTCGTACTCCATCTCCTCGGCCGCCTCGTGCATCTCCCGCTCCAGCCGGGAGAGGTAGGTGCCGGTCCGGCCGGCCATGAAGTCGCAGAAGTCCTCGGCCAGTTCGCGGTGCTCCTCGGGGGTGACCCGGCCGACGCAGGGGGCGGAGCACTTGCCGATGTAGCCGAGCAGGCAGGGGCGGCCGATCTGCGCGGAGCGCTTGAACACGCCCGCGGAGCAGGTCCGTACCGGAAACACCCGGAGCATCAGGTCGACGGTTTCGCGGATGGCCCAGGCGTGGCCGTAGGGACCGAAGTAGCGCACGCCCCGCTTCTTGGGCCCGCGCATGACCTGGACCCGGGGGTACTCCTCGTTCATCGTCACGGCGAGGGAGGGGTAGCTCTTGTCGTCGCGGTACTTGACGTTGAACCGCGGGTCGTACTCCTTGATCCAGGAGTACTCCAGCTGGAGCGCCTCGACCTCGGTGGACACCACGGTCCACTCGACGGAGGCGGCCGTGGTCACCATGGTGGCGGTACGGGGGTGCAGGCCTGCGATGTCCTGGAAGTAGCTCGCCAGGCGCTGGCGCAGGCTCTTGGCCTTCCCGACGTAGATCACCCGGCGGTGCTCGTCGCGGAACCGGTACACCCCTGGTGAGTCGGGGACCTGTCCCGGCTTGGGTCGGTAACTGGAAGGGTCGGCCATGCCAACCACCCTACTGGCGCCCTCCGACAACCGGCCGTACGCTCCCCGTCCCGCCGGGCGCGGCTCGAAAACCGGGGCCCGTCCAGGGGCGGGCCGCAGGGCCCGGCCGGTGGAGCCGGCCGGGCCCCGCGGGGGCGGGTCAGGCCTCCGCGGATCGGCGGAAGCGGCGTACGCCCAGGACGCCCAGCGCCCCGAGGGCAAGCGCGCCGGCCCCGCCGAACACGCCGCTCACCGGCGCATCAGGCTCGGCGGAACCCTCCGCGAACCCCCCGGCCACGCCCCGCAGGGCATAGGCGGAGCCGGGGAGCTTGTCGCCGTACGCCTTCGCGACCCGGGCCCGGTAGGCGCCGAGGCTGGTGCCCCCGGCGCCCACCGCACGCACCGCGTCCTCGTCCAGCGGCAGCACCCGGCTCCCCTCGGCCACGTACCACGCGTCGATCTGCGGCTCCCGGAACACGGTGCCGCCCGGCAGCTTCGCGGCGCCCAGCTGCGCGTAGCGGAATTCGTCGTCGCCGGTGGCGATGTTCACCACCTGCCAGCCGGCCTCCGTCCGCGCCGTCCACAGCGCGGCGCGCTGCCCGTCCGAGGAGACGGCCTCGCTGGCGAGGAACTCCAGGCGGGCGACGCTCGCCCCCGCCGTGCCCGCGACGAACTCCGGGGAGAGGTAGTGCACCGGTACGGCCTCCCCCGCTATGCGGGGCTGCGCGGCCTCGAGCGAGACCTTCCCCTCGCGGGCGAAGAACCGGGAGAGCGTGGCCAGGGTCTCCGGTGCGGCGGCCGTCCGCGCGGCGGCGGCCCGGGTCTCGGCCGTGGCGGCCTGCGGCTGCGGCACGGGCGCCGCGGCGGCCTGCGGCGCGAGGCAGAGGAGGGCGGCGCAGGCGGTGGCGAGGGCCGCGGCAGTGGCGGTGGCGGTGGCGCGCAAGGTCATGGCGCTCACGCCCCGATCCGGTAGAGGGAGTGGGTCCAGGAGAAGGTGCTGTTGTTCACGTACCAGGCGTGCGAGGCCCAGTTGTAGCGGTCGCTGGAGGGCCACGGGTCGCCCCAGTAGACCCAGCTGTTGGCGGTGTCGTAGCCGTAGACGACGTGCATGTGGCCGCCGCCGTTGGACCACTGGATCCGGGTCTCGATCGGGCGGTTGGCGTTGATCTCGGTCTGCACGGTGGAGTACTGGAGCCAGCCGTTCACGTACGAGCCGGCGTTGATGCCCGCCCAGCGCAGGCCGGTCTGGACGTTGCCGAGGGTGGCCTGGTTGTTCGGGCAGTCGGAACCCTGCTGGCGGTTGAAGGCGGCGTTGCAGAACTGGTTCTGGGTGTGGTTCCGGCCGAACCAGGTGGCGATGGTGTTTCCGCCGGCGGCCCAGCACCAGTTGGTCTTCTGCTGGGCCTGCATGGTGATGTTCAGGCGCTTGTAGGCGAGGGCGGACTCGGTGTCGGCGGGGGCGGCGGTGGCGGTTCCGGCGCCGAGGGACAGGGCGAACAGCAGGGCGGAGACGAAGGCGGCGAGGGAAAGCCGCCTGTTTCGGTGGCGCATCGCGTTCCTCCCGAAGCGGGGATGTGGGGGTGGAGGAGCGCGTCCGGACGCTGTGGAGGAGCATCGGGGTGTTGTCGTGATCAGGTCAACACGCTTCAATACGCGTTGACATTGCGGTGTGAACGGTGGGGCTGCGGTGTGAACGGTTGCTGCCGTGCCACCTGGTCCCCCGGTGCCGCCAGCGCGATCCCCCGGGCCGGCGCGAGTGAACGTTCACAGAGGAGTCGCCATGCTGCCCACCGGCGACGCGGCGGGCGCGCCCGGCCCGGCCGGCGTCGCCGCAGGCCCGCGGGGCGCGCCGGGCCCGTCAGGCACGGCAGGTGCGGCAGGCACGGCAGGCACGGCAGGCACGGCCGAGCTCCGGCAGCTGCTGCGCGGCGGCCCCTTCCACCTCGCCCTGCGCGCCGCCCTCGCCGCCCGCGGCCTGCCGCTGCACCGGGTGCAGCACCGGCTCGCGGCCCGCGGCATCAAGGTCGGTGTCACCAGCCTCAGTTACTGGCAGCAGGGCGCCCGGCGGCCCCGGCACGCGGAGTCCCTGCGGGCCGTCGGCGCCCTGGAGGAGATCCTGGAGCTGCCGGACGGCGCCCTGCTCCGGCTGCTGGCCGCCCCCGACACCGCCGGCGGCCCGGCCCGCCCGGCCGCCCGTCCCTACCGGGCCCTGGTGAGCGTGGGCGCCGCGGTGGAACGGCTGCTGGCCTCGATGGAGCTCCCGCCCGACGGCGGACTGCACTCGCTGGGCCACCACGAGCGGGTCCGGATCGGGGCGGAGGGCGAGATGCGCACGCGCGAGTCGCAGCAGATCGTGCGCGCCCACCGCGACGGGGTCGACCGCTACCTCGCCATCCATCACGGCGATCCGGGCTGCGACACGTCCCGGATGGCGGTGACGGCGTACGAGAACTGCCGCACCGGGCGGATCCGGACCCACCGGGAGGCCGGGGTGGTGGTCGCCGAGCTGCTCTTCGACGCCCGGCTGCGGCGCGGCGACACGTACGTCTTCGGCTACGGCATCGAGGACGGCACGGGCGCGCGCAGCGACGAGTACGTGCGCGGGTTCAGCTACGCGGGCGGCCAGTACATGCTCCAGGTCCGCTTCGACGAGGCGGCCCTGCCGGTGCGCTGCCGCCGTTTCGCCCGGTCCGGCCCGCAGGCTCCGCGCACCGGCTTCGCGGACCTCACGCCGAGCGGCCGCCACCGGGCGGTGCACCTGGTGGAGCAGTCGGTGCGGCGCGGGATCCTCGGGATCGCCTGGGACTGGGACTGAGGCCGGGCCCGTGGCGGGTCAGCCCGCGATGAGCCTGCCGTTCTCCGCCTTGACGGGGACGGCGGGCAGCGGGTCGGTGGCCGGGCCCTTCAGCACCCTGCCGGTGGCCGCGTCGAAGCGGCTGCCGTGGCAGGGGCAGTTCCCCTCGCCCTCGACGATCTTGTCCAGTACGCAGCCGGCGTGCGTGCACTGGGCGCTGAACGCCTTGTACTCGCCCGCCGCAGGGCAGCTGACGATCAGCTTCCGCTCGCGGTACAGCTTGGCGCCGCCCACCGGCACCTCGGCCGCGGCCCCCAGGTCCACGGGGGCGGTGGGCGTCGCGGGGGTGTTCCCGCCGCTGTTCGTCCCGGTCGAGCAGGCCGTCAGGGCCGCTCCGGCGCCGGCTGCTCCCGCGAGCGCGGCGGCGCCCCGCAGAACGGTACGGCGGGCGGGAGACGGCGACGCGGGCATGGAACTCTCCTGGTGGAACGGGCCGGGCACGGTGCCCCCGACGATACCGCCGACCGATGCGGTAGCTTCCCCCGCGTGATCGTCGTCGGCGGAGAAGCCCTCATCGACCTGGTCCCCGTCGCGGGGCCGCCGGGCGCCCTGCTGCCGCGGCCGGGCGGCGGACCCTACAACACCGCGCTCGCGCTCGGCCGCCTCGGGGCCGAGGCGGCCTTCTGCTCGCGGGTCTCGGCGGACGGGTTCGGCGAGAGCCTGCTGGCCGGGCTCCGCGCCGCCGGGGTGGACCTGTCGCTGGTGCAGCGCGGGCCGGAGCCGACCACCCTCGCCGTGCCCTCGCTGGCCCCGGACGGCTCGGCCTCCTACGGCTTCTACGTCGAGGGCACCGCGGACCGCCTGTTCACGCTGCCGCCCGCCCTCCCGGAGTCCGTACGGGCCCTGGCGCTCGGGACCTGCTCGCTGGTCCTGGAGCCGGGCGCGAGCGCGTACGAGGCCCTGCTGCGCCGGGAGTCGCGGCGCGGGCTGCTGACCCTGCTGGACCCCAACATCCGGCCGGCGCTGATCGCGGATCCGGCGGGCTACCGCGCCCGGTTCCTGACGCGGCTGCTGCCGTACGCCTCCGTCCTCAAGCTGTCGGAGGAGGACGCGGCGTGGCTGGGCGGCCGGGTGTCCGACTGGCTCGCGGCGGGTCCGTCGGCGGTGGTGCTGACCCGGGGCGCGGCGGGGCTGACGGTGTGGACCCGGGAGGGCGAGGAGCATTCGGCGGCGGCCCGCGCGGTCGCGGTGGCGGACACGATCGGGGCGGGCGACACCGTCAACGCGGCCCTGCTGCACCGGCTTTCGGGCACGGGGACCGGCCCGGTGGACTGGCCGGACGTCCTGGGCTACGCCGCCCACGCGGCGGCCCTGACCTGCACCCGCGCGGGCGCGGAGCCGCCGTACGCGGCCGAGCTCGAGCCATGAGCCGCCCCCGGCCCCCGGTGTTCCCCGCACACCCGCTGCCCGGCGCCTGACGTGCTGGGCTCTGCCCGGGAACGGAGCCCCGACCACGGCACCGCACCCAGCACAAGGGCCCTCTTACGCGCCGGAGCCCCGCGGAGCCCGGGGCAGAGCCCCGACCGCGGCACCGCACACAGCGCAGGGGCCCGGCACCAGCCGGACCCCTGCGCCTCGCCTCAGCCCGGCGCTACGCCTTGCGCGCCCGCGCCGTCGTCTTCTTGGCCGGGGCGGCGGCCTTCTTCGTGGCGGCCTTCGTGGCCGCCGCCTTGGTGGCCACCGCCTTCGTGGCCACCGCCTTCTTGGCCGGCGTCTTCTTGACGGCCGCCTTCTTCCCGGCGGCCCGCGCCGGCAGCGCCCCGTCGGAGACCCGGTCCGCGCCCAGGATGTCCCGCAGGAACTTGCCCGTGTGGCTGGCGCCCACCGAAGCGACCTGCTCCGGCGTGCCCTCGGCCACCACCAGACCGCCGCCGTAGCCGCCCTCGGGGCCCATGTCGATGACCCAGTCGGCGGTCTTGATGACGTCCAGGTTGTGCTCGATGACGATCACCGAGTTCCCCTTGTCCACCAGCCCCGACAGCACCTTGATCAGCTTCGAGATGTCCTCGAAGTGCAGACCCGTCGTCGGCTCGTCCAGCACGTAGACCGTCCGGCCCGTCGACCTCTTCTGCAGCTCCGAGGCCAGCTTCACGCGCTGCGCCTCACCGCCCGACAGCGTCGGCGCCGACTGGCCGAGCCGGACGTACCCCAGCCCGACCTCGTTCAGCGTCCGCAGGTGCCGCGAGATCGTCGGGACCGCCTCGAAGAAGTCCAGTGCCTCCTCGATGGGCATGTTGAGCACTTCCGCGATGGACTTGCCCTTGTAGTGGACCTCCAGCGTCTCCCGGTTGTACCGGTCGCCGTGGCAGACCTCGCACGGGACGTACACGTCCGGCAGGAAGTTCATCTCGATCTTGATCGTGCCGTCGCCGGAGCAGTTCTCGCACCGGCCGCCCTTCACGTTGAAGGAGAAGCGGCCCGGCAGGTAGCCGCGCACCTTCGCCTCCATGGTCTCCGCGAACAGCTTGCGCACGTGGTCGAAGACACCGGTGTACGTGGCCGGATTCGACCTCGGCGTGCGGCCGATCGGCGACTGGTCCACGTGCACGACCTTGTCGACGAGGTCGTCGCCGTCCACCCGCGTGTGGCGTCCCGGCACCGAGCGGGCGCCGTTCAGCTCGCGCGCCAGGTGCGTGTAGAGGATGTCGTTGACCAGCGTCGACTTGCCGGAGCCCGACACGCCGGTCACGGCCGTGAGCACGCCCAGCGGGAACGCGACGTCGATGTCCTGGAGGTTGTTCTCCTTGGCGCCGTGGACGGTCAGCTTCCGATCGCCGTTCACGGGGCGGCGTACGTCCGGGATCGCGATGGACCGCTTGCCCGACAGGTACTGCCCGGTCATCGACTCGGTGTTCTTCAGGAGCTCCTTGAGCGAACCGCTGTGCACCACCTTGCCGCCGTGCTCACCCGCGCCGGGGCCGATGTCCACGACCCAGTCGGCCACCTTGATGGTGTCCTCGTCGTGCTCGACCACGATCAGCGTGTTGCCCATGTCCCGCAGCCGCACCAGCGTCTCGATCAACCGGTGGTTGTCCCGCTGGTGCAGGCCGATGGAGGGCTCGTCCAGGACGTACAGCACACCGACCAGGCCGGAACCGATCTGCGTGGCGAGGCGGATGCGCTGGGCCTCGCCGCCCGAGAGGGTGCCGGCGGCGCGGTTCAGCGACAGGTAGTCCAGGCCGACGTCGACGAGGAAGCGCAGCCGCTCGTTGACCTCCTTGAGGACCCGCTCGGCGATCTTCTTGTCGCGGGCGTCGAGCCGCATCCGGCCGAGGAAGTCCGCGCACTCGCTGATCGACATGGCGGCGACCTCGGCGATGGACTTCTCCATCACCGTCACGGCCAGCACGATCGGCTTGAGCCGGGTGCCGTCGCAGGTCGGGCACGGCACCTCGCGCATGTAGCCCTCGAAGCGCTCGCGGCTCGCGTCGCTCTCGGACTCCGCGTGCCGCCGCTTGACGAACGGCACCGCGCCCTCGAAGGCCGTGGTGTACGCCCGCTCCCGCCCGTACCGGTTGCGGTAGCGGACCTCGATCTGCGTCTTGTGCCCGTACAGCAGGGCCTTCTTCGCGCGCAGCGGCAGCCCGGCCCACGGGATGTCCGTACGGAAGCCCAGCTCCCCGGCCAGGGCGCCGATCAGCCGCTGGAAGTAGTCCTTGGTGTGACCGAGCGACCACGGCGAGACCGCGCCCTCGTCCAGGGACTTCTCCTCGTCCGGAATGATCAGCTCGGGGTCCACCTCCATGCGCGTGCCGATGCCCGTGCACTCGGGGCAGGCGCCGAAGGGCGAGTTGAAGGAGAAGGAGCGCGGCTCCAGCTCCTCGAAGGAGAGGTCGTCGTACGGGCAGTAGAGGTGCTCGGAGTACATCCGCTCACGCTCGGGGTCGTCCTCCGCGAGGTCGACGAAGTCCAGGATGACCATGCCGCCGGAGAGGCCGAGGGCGGTCTCCACCGAGTCGGTGAGCCGGCGCTTGGCGCTGTCCTTGACGGTGAGGCGGTCGATGACCACCTCGATGGTGTGCTTCTCCTGCTTCTTCAGGGTGGGCGGCTCGGAGAGCTGGACGGTCTCGCCGTCCACCCGCGCCCGGCTGTAGCCCTTGGTCTGCAGGTCGGCGAAGAGGTCGACGAACTCTCCCTTGCGCTCCCGCACCAGGGGCGAGAGCACCTGGAAGCGGCTGCCCTCGGGGAGGGCGAGCACCTTGTCGACGATCGCCTGCGGCGACTGGCGCGAGATGGGCCGCCGGCACTCCGGGCAGTGCGGCTTGCCGATACGGGCGAAGAGGAGGCGGAGGTAGTCGTAGACCTCGGTGATGGTGCCCACGGTCGAGCGCGGGTTGCGCGAGGTCGACTTCTGGTCGATCGAGACGGCCGGCGAGAGCCCCTCGATGAAGTCGACGTCGGGCTTGTCCATCTGCCCGAGGAACTGGCGGGCGTACGACGAGAGCGACTCGACGTAGCGGCGCTGGCCCTCGGCGAAGATCGTGTCGAAGGCCAGGGAGGACTTGCCCGACCCGGAGAGTCCGGTGAAGACGATGAGTGAGTCGCGGGGCAGGTCGAGCGAGACGTTCTTGAGGTTGTGCTCGCGAGCGCCACGAACGATGAGACGGTCGGTCACGCCGGTCCGCACCTTTCTTGAGAGAGCGGGGGGCACGGGCCCCCGTCCCAGGGTATGGGGGGCGCCACTGCGGTGGAGTTGGAGTCTGACTTCCGAGCGTATAGCACGCACATTCGATTTACGGCACTCCGCCAACCGCTTCACCCGATCGTGTGGCCGGGAGCCCGGGACCACTAGGCTCGGCCGCATGACTGATCATGTGCACGACCTGCGATCTGTACGTGAAGCGACGGACCGACTGCTGACCGCGGTCGCGAAGCTGGACAACGCCTCTCTCGCCGCGGAGTCACACCTCCCCGGCTGGAGCCGCGGCCACATCCTGGCCCACCTGGCCCGCAACGCGGACGCCCTCGTCAACGTGTTCGAAGGGCGCCCGATGTACGAGAGCGCCGGAGCGCGCGACGCGGACATCGCCCGCGACGCCGGCCGCTCCCTGGAAGAACACCTGACGGACCTCGGTGATTCCGGGGCCCGCTTCCTCGCCGCCACCGAGCGGGACCAGGACTGGTCCCGCACCGTCGAGCTGCGCAACGGGGTCACCGACCTCGCCGCCAACGTGCCCTTCCGCCGCCTCGTCGAGGTGGAGCTGCACCACGTCGACCTGGACATCGGCTACGGGCTCCGCGACCTCCCGGCGGAGTTCACCGCCCGCGAGATCGCCTTCCTCGCGGACCGCTGGTCAGGGCGCCCCGAGGTTCCCCCGGTCACGCTGCGGGCACCGTCCGGCACGCTGTGGCACACCGGCGGCACGGAGGGCGCCCCGGTGGTCCTCGAGGGCCCCGAGGACGAGCTGCTCGGCTGGCTGGCCGGGCGCGGCCCGCGCGGCGCCGGCCTCACCGTCGCGGCCGGCGACGGCCTTCCCGCGCTCCCGCCGCTCTAGCACCGCACACCTCTAGGATCAAAGACATGACGTACACCGGAGAGGTCAAGGTCGGCGGTCCGGCCGACGTGCACGAACTCGCGGACCTGATGATTTCCAAGGTCGCGGTGGGCTCGATGAACAACAACGCCTACCTGCTGCGCTGCCGGGCCACCGACGAGCAGCTGCTGATCGACGCGGCCGCGGACGCGGACACCCTGCTGAGCCTGATCGGCGACGACGGCATCAAGTCCGTCGTCACCACCCACCAGCACGGCGACCACTGGGGCGCGCTCCAGGCCGTGGCCGAGGCGACGGGGGCGACCACCTACGCGGGCGTCCACGACGCCGAGGGCATCCCCGTGGCCACCGACGTGCCGGTGGCGGACGGGGACACCGTGCGCGTCGGACGGGTGGAGCTCACCGCGCGCCACCTGGTCGGGCACACGCCCGGCTCGATCGCCCTGATCTACGACGACCCGCACGGCCATCCGCACGTCTTCACCGGGGACTGCCTCTTCCCGGGCGGCGTCGGGAACACCTGGGGCGACCCGAAGGCCTTCGCGAGCCTGATCGACGACGTCCAGCACAAGATCTTCGACCGGCTGCCGGACGAGACGTGGATCTACCCGGGCCACGGCAACGACACCACGCTGGGCGCCGAGCGTCCGCACCTGGCCGAATGGCGCGAACGCGGCTGGTAGGTCCGCAATCCGTCAACTTCCCGACGCCGGGCACCCCTTCCGGTCGATGATGGCCGAACGCACGTCCTGAGGGCCGGGGAGGGGGTATCTGCTGCACCATGCAACAAGATCCCTCCCCGTCCCCCACAGCACCGCCTCCCGCCCCCTCGATGCTGCGGCTCGCCTCGGCCTCCCTCGCCGGAACCGCCATCGAGTTCTACGACTTCTTCGTCTACGGAACGGCCGCCGCCCTCGTCCTCGGCCCGCTCTTCTTCCCGTCCTTCTCCCCGCTCGCCGGGACCCTCGCCGCGTTCGGCACCTTCGGCGTCGGCTTCCTCGCCCGCCCGCTCGGCTCGGCGATCTTCGGCCACATCGGCGACCGCTACGGGCGGCGTCCGGTGCTCCTCGCCTCCCTGCTGCTGACCGGCCTCGCCACCGTCGCCGTCGGCTGCGTGCCGACGTACGGCTCGATCGGCGCGGCCGCGCCGGTGCTGCTGCTCCTGCTGCGCTTCCTGCAGGGCCTCGGGCTCGGCGGCGAATGGGGCGGCGCCGTCCTGCTGACCGCCGAGCACGCTCCCGAGCGGCGGCGCGGGCTGTGGTCGAGCTTCCCGCAGATCGGTCCGCCGGTGGGCTTCCTGCTGGCCAACGGCATCGTCCTCGCCCTGTCGGCGACCCTGACCGACGCCCAGTTCACTGCGTGGGGCTGGCGGGTCCCGTTCTGGGCGGCCGGGGTGCTGGCCCTGGCGGGACTGTGGCTGCGCCACTCGGTGGAGGAGACCCCGCAGTTCCGGGCCCTGGCCCTGAGCGGCCGGCGGGCGGACGCCCCGCTGGCGGAGGTGGTCCGCGGGCACTGGCGGCTGCTGCTCCTGACCGGCGGGGCGCTGGCCGTGGGGTACGCGGTCTTCTACGCGGTCACCACCTGGTCACTCGCGTACGCGACCGAGCGCCTCGGCCTGGGCCGTACGACGGTGCTCGCGTGCATCATGGGCGCGGTCGCCCTGATGGGCGTGGTGACCCCGCCGCTGGCGGTGCTCGGCGACCGGTACGGCCGGCGGCCGCTGTGCCTGGCCGGGTCGGCGGCCTGCGTGCTGTGGATGTTCCCGCTGGTGGCCCTGCTGGGCACGGCCGATCCGGTGCTGATGACGGTGGGCTTCGTCGTGGCGCTGCTCGGCATGGTGACGATGTTCGCGGTGGTGGGCGCGTACCTGCCGGAGCTGTACGCCCCGCGGATCCGCTGCACGGGGGCCGCGGTCGGCTACAACCTGGGCGGCGTCCTGGGCGGGGCGCTGACCCCGATCGTGGCGACGGCGCTCGCGGACGGTTCCGGTCCGCAGTGGGGTGTGGCCGTCTACCTGAGCGCGATCGCCCTGGTCAGCCTGGTCTGCTTCGCGCTGCTGCCGGAGACCGGCCCGGCCGTCGTGCGGGCACGGGCGGGCGCGGGGGCGGCCGCGGGCACGGAAACGGGGGCGGCCGAAGCGGCCGCCCCCGCGTAGTGCCTCGGGACGGTCAGGCGTCGATGCTCTCCGGGCGGGCGGCGGCCTCTGCCGCCGCCTGCTTCTTCGAGGCGATCAGGCTGGTGATCGTGGTGATGACCAGGACACCGCAGATGACGCCCAGGGAGACCGGGATCGAGATGACCGGGACGTGCAGGCCGGACTCGTGGAGCGCGTGCAGCACCAGCTTGACGCCGATGAAGCCCAGGATGATCGACAGGCCGTAGCTGAGGTGGACCAGCTTCTTGAGCAGGCCGCCGATCAGGAAGTACAGCTGGCGCAGGCCCATCAGGGCGAAGGCGTTGGCGGTGAAGACGATGTACGGGTCCTGGGTCAGGCCGAAGATCGCGGGGATGGAGTCCAGGGCGAACAGCACGTCGGTGGTGCCGATGGCGAGCATGACGACCATCAGCGGGGTCAGGACGCGCTTGCCGTTGTTCTGGATGAAGAGCTTGGTGCCGTGGTACCGGTCGGCGACGCCGAACTTCTTCTCGACGGACTTGAGCAGGCGGTTCTCCTCGAACTCGTCCTCCTCCTCACCCTTGCGGGCCTCCTGGATCAGCTTCCACGCGGTGTAGATCAGGAACGCGCCGAAGATGTAGAAGACCCACGAGAAGCTGGCGATGATCGCCGCGCCCGCCGCGATGAAGATCGCGCGGAGCACCAGGGCGATCAGGACGCCCACGAGCAGGACGCGCTGCTGGAGGTGCGAGGGCACCGAGAACTTCGCCATGATCAGGACGAAGACGAAGAGGTTGTCCACGCTCAGGGACTTCTCGGTGATGAAGCCCGCGAAGAACTCCTGCGAGGCCTGGCCGTTCCCGAAGAACCACAGGCCGAGGCCGAACAGTGCGGCGAGGACGATCCAGACGACCGTCCAGGTTCCGGCTTCCTTGATCGATACGTCGTGGGGCTTGCGGCCGATGAAGAAATCGGCGCCGATGAGCAGGGACAGACCGAGAATGGTCATGGCCCACAGGGCCCAGGAAACTTCCACGTGAACACGCCTCCGGCGGATGGCTCAGCACTTCGTCAGCGTCATCGCTGCCGGAGGTCTCTTCCACCCTGGCGGCCTGGAGGCCGTGGGCCGACGCCCCGGGACCGACTGCGCTCAACAACAGCAGTGGTCCGTATTGACGGGTACGCCGTAGCAGGAAAGCAGGAATACTCCCCTCCGCACGCACCAGAGTACCTGCCGGAGGCCCAGAAGGTAAAGGGAGTGCCAAGAACTGGTCAGCGGCAGGTCATCGACCTGCCGCCGAACCTCACGGTCGAGTGCGTCGCCGGCCTTCCGCCACCCGCTCCAATGCCTGGTCGAGGACCCTGCTGCCCTGCGGGGGCAGGTCCGGTTCGAAGGTCCAGGCGTGGTGGACCCAGGGGTCGGCGAGGTGGTTGTCCGGCACCGGCGACAGCCGCATCAGCGAGCGCCACAGCGGGTCCAGCAGCGGCCCGTAGGCCGAGGCCTCGTCCCGGTCCGCGACCATCAGCAGGTGCACGCCGACCGCCGGGCCCTCGTCCGCGAGGTAGCGGAGCTGGGTGACGGACCGGTCGTCGAAGCCGTGCGGGAAGTCGTGGACGAGGAGCAGCTGGTCGGCCGTGTCCACGTCGGGCGGCAGGTCCTCGGGAGCACCGGCCCGCAGCGCCATCTGCACGAGGTCCACCCGCTTGGTCAGCCCTGCCAGCGTCGCGGTGACCCCGGCGGCGCCCGCGGCGGGCGGCCCGGCCAGCACCCCGGCGCGTACGAGGGGGGCCAGGGAGGCGGCTCCGGCTCCGGCCGCGTCGATGACGTGGACGGTGAACCGGTCGGCGGGGTGGACGGCGAGCAGCCGCACCGCGTGGGCGACCGCCATGTCCATGGCGGCCCTGCGCAGCCGGTCGGTGTCCATGGCCATCGCGGCCTCGGAGCCGGTTCGGCCGTTGTCGATCCACAGGCCGCGCTCCAGGGGGAGCTTCATCAGCATGGGGATCCGCAGGTCGGGGCGCTCGGGGAGGTACAGGTCGCCCAGGCGCAGGGCCAGCGGGTTCTCCTCGGGCAGCCCGGCGGACGGGCCGCCGTGCCAGACCGGGTTGTCCCAGCGGGCGTACGCGGCGGGCAGCGCGGGCTCGACCACCTCGGATTCGGCGACCAGCTGGACGAGGTCCCGGTCGAGGACGGCCTGGGCCTGCGCGACGAGCTCCTCGCGGCGCGCCCGGGCGGTGTCGCGGGCGGCGTTCCCGGAGCCGCCCAGGCGGTGGCGGGGGTCGGACAGGGCCTCGTCGAGCTCGCGGTCCATGCGGGAGTCGGCGAATTCCACGGCGCTGCGGTAGGCGGCGACCGTGCGGGCCAGGTCCTCGAACATGCCCCAGACCTGGTTGTAGAGCCGCTCCTCCATGGACCAGCCGCTGGCGTCGCCGGCGACGGGCCTCGGGGGCTGGCCCGGCTGCTGCGCCGCGGCGGGGCGCGGCGCGGGCTCGGGGGGCTCGGTCGCGGTGGGGCGGCGGCGCGGGTGGGAGTAGCTGATCGTGCCGTCGGCCGGGGCTGCGGGGACCGCGGCGGGGCCGGAGGCGGGCAGGGAGCCGGGCGCGGCGGCGGAGCCGGACCCGGAGGCGGGCAGGGAGCCGGGCGCGGCGGCGGAGCCGGACGCCGGCCCGGACGTGGACGCCGGCCCGGACGTGGACGCCGGCCCGGACGTGGGCGCGGGCCCGGACGTGGGTGCGGGGCCCGGCGTGCCCGCGTACGGGCTTCCGGACACCGGGACCGCCGGGTCGGGTGCGACCGGCACCGGGTCGGGCGCGACCGGGGCCGCGACACTGGCGTGCACGCGTGCGGCCAGCTCGGCGGCGGCGGGGGCGGTGAGCCCCTGGTCGGCGAACAGGCCGGGGAGCCCGTCGGCGTAGCCCTGGCCGACGGCGCGGACCTTCCAGGCTCCCTGGCGGCGGTAGAGCTCGAGGGCGACGACGGCGGTCTCCGCCTCCAGCCCGGTCAGGGTGTACTCGGCCAGCCCGGCGCCGTCCATGTCCGTGACGGCCACGTGCGAGGCCGCGACGGCACCGAAGCGGCGCGGGCCGCCCGGGGGCAGGGAGAGCAGGACGCCGACGCGGTGCACCTCGTCGGCCACCGCGTCGAGGTCGACGGCGAACCGGTGCCGGTCCGCGGACCCGCCGGGCACCTCGACCCCCGGAAGATCGCTCGCACCGGGGTGCGCGATCCCCTCCGGGCCGGCCACGGCGCCCCGCTCGTCTCCGAGCGAGGCCAGGGCGAGCACCGGTGTGCCCGCCGAGACCGTGATCCGCACCCGGTGTTCGGACAGGGCATGGTTCTGCCCCCGGACCAGTTCGGCCGCCATCGTCCCGTCTCCCCCCGATCTTCTTCGCTTACAGGTGCGGCAGGATCGCCGGCATCAGGTCCTGGAACGTCCGGCCGTTGGCCGGGTTGCCGAGGGCCGTCATCTGCCAGCCCGCGCCCGCGCGGGACACCTTCGCCATGATCTGCGCGGTGTACTGGCCACCGCCGTCGAGGGTGTACCGGGCCAGCTCCTGGCCGTTGGTCTCGTCGACGATGCGGCAGAACGCGTTCTGCACTTCCTGGAACGTCTGGCCGGTGAACGAGTTCACCGTGAAGACGATCTGGTCGATGTGCACCGGCACCCGCTGGAGGTCGACGAGGATGGCCTCGTCGTCCCCGCCCTGGCCGACACCGCCGACGAGGTTGTCACCGGTGTGCCGGACCGAGCCGTCGTCGCTCTGCAGGTGCCGGAAGAAGACCACGTCCACCGGCTGCTTGTCGGCGAAGAGCACCGCCGACGCGTCCAGGTCGATCTCCCGGGTCCGCGAGCCGAACAGCCCGCGGCGCTTGGCCGCCTGCCAGCCGAGGCCCATGCGGACCGCCGTCAGCGTGCCCCCGTCCGCCTTCTGCAGACTGATGGCCTGACCCTTGGTCATGTTGACCGTCACGCGCTGTCCCCTCTCCATAGCCCGCCCCTACAACGGGAGCGCAGCGTGTACCTGCGGCTGAGACCCAACCCTACTGACAGGCTCCGACTCAGGCGAGGCCCGCTTCCTTCATCTGCCGCAGCTCCTTCTTCAGCTCGCTCACCTCGTCCCTGATCCGGGCCGCGACCTCGAACTGGAGCTCCGCGGCCGCCGCGCGCATCCGCTCGGTCATCTCCTCGATGATCCCGGCCAGTTCGGCGGCCGGCCGGTCGGTGGGGACCGCGCCCGCCTTGGCGCCCTTCGCACCCTTCCCGGCCTTGGCCCCCGCCGCCTTGCCGCCCAGCGAGGGAACCGGCGCCTTGGCGGCCTTGCCGTCCTTGGCCTGCCGGTATCCGGTGGCGAGGAGCTCCTCGGTGTCCAGTTCCTCACGGGCGATGGTGGCGACGATGTCGTTGATCTTCTTGCGCAGCGGCTGCGGGTCGATGCCGTTGGCGGTGTTGTAGGCGACCTGCTTCTCGCGGCGGCGGTTCGTCTCGTCGATCGCCTGCGCCATGGCCGGGGTGATGCTGTCCGCGTACATGTGGACCTGGCCGGAGACGTTGCGCGCCGCGCGGCCGATGGTCTGGATCAGCGAGGTGCCGGAGCGCAGGAAGCCCTGCTTGTCGGCGTCGAGGATCGCCACGAGCGACACCTCGGGCAGGTCGAGGCCCTCGCGCAGCAGGTTGATGCCGACCAGGACGTCGAACTCGCCGGAGCGCAGCTCGCGCAGCAGCTCGATGCGGCGCAGCGTGTCCACGTCGCTGTGCAGGTAGCGGACCTGGATGCCGAGCTCCAGGAAGTAGTCCGTGAGGTCCTCGGCCATCTTCTTGGTGAGGGTGGTGACCAGGACCCGCTCGTCCTTCTCGACCCGCTGCCGGATCTCGTGCACCAGGTCGTCGATCTGGCCCTCGGTGGGCTTGACCACGACCTCGGGGTCGATGAGGCCGGTGGGGCGGATGATCTGCTCGACGAAGCCGTCGCCGCGCGAGAGCTCGTACTTGCCGGGGGTGGCCGACAGGTAGACGGTCTGGCCGATCCGCTCCTGGAACTCCTCCCACTTCAGCGGCCGGTTGTCGAGCGCCGACGGCAGCCGGAAGCCGTGGTCGACCAGCGTCCGCTTGCGCGAGGCGTCGCCCTCGTACATGGCGCCGATCTGCGGCACGGTGACGTGCGACTCGTCGATGACCAGGAGGAAGTCCTCCGGGAAGTAGTCGATGAGGGTGTTGGGCGCGGAGCCCGGCTCGCGGTCGTCCATGTGCAGCGAGTAGTTCTCGATGCCGGAGCAGGACCCGATCTGGCGCATCATCTCCAGGTCGTAGGTGGTGCGCATGCGCAGCCGCTGCGCCTCCAGCATCTTGCCCTGCTTCTCCAGCTCCCCGAGGCGCGCGGCCAGCTCGGTCTCGATGCCGCGGACCGCCTTCTCCATGCGCTCGGGGCCCGCGACGTAGTGGCTGGCGGGGAAGACGTACAGCTCGCGGTCCTCGCTGATGACCTCGCCGGTCAGCGGGTGCAGGGTGGACAGGGCCTCGATCTCGTCGCCGAACATCTCGATGCGGACGGCCAGTTCCTCGTAGACCGGGAAGATCTCGATGGTGTCGCCGCGCACCCGGAAGGTGCCGCGGGTGAAGGCCACGTCGTTGCGCGTGTACTGGATGTCGACGAAGCGGCGCAGCAGCTGGTCCCGGTCGAGCTCCTCGCCGACCTTCAGCGAGACCATCCGGTCGACGTACTCCTGCGGGGTACCGAGGCCGTAGATGCAGGACACGGAGGCGACGACGATCACGTCGCGCCGGGTCAGCAGCGAGTTGGTCGCGGAGTGGCGCAGCCGCTCCACCTCCTCGTTGATCGAGGAGTCCTTCTCGATGTAGGTGTCCGACTGCGGAACGTAGGCCTCGGGCTGGTAGTAGTCGTAGTACGAGACGAAGTACTCGACGGCGTTGTTCGGCAGGAGCTCACGGAACTCGTTCGCCAGCTGGGCGGCGAGGGTCTTGTTCGGCGCCATGACCAGGGTGGGGCGCTGAAGCTTCTCGATCATCCAGGCGGTGGTCGCCGACTTGCCGGTGCCGGTCGCACCCAGCAGGACGACATCCTTCTCACCTGCGCGGATGCGCTTCTCCAGCTCGGCGATGGCCGCCGGCTGGTCGCCGCTGGGCTGGTAGGAGCTGACGACCTCGAAAGGCGCCACCGTGCGTTCGATCTTCGATACGGGCCGCATGACTCAACCGTACGACCCCCCACTGACACTCACGTCTCCGCGCCCGGCCGCGCGGCGCGCCCGGCCGGACCGGCCTCACACGTTCTGGTCCGTTTGTCGTAGTTCGGTGGCGGCTCGGTGATCTTCAACCCCATGATCGCGGTGAAGGCTCCGCCGTAAGTGCATCGCCACAACGTCTGCCGCTCCGCACCCGTCTGACGCAGGAACAGGGCTCACGACCCGAGGAGAACGCACATGTACGTCCGACCCGCCGCCGCGGCAGCCGCCGCGTTGCTGGGCTTCACCCTCACCGTGCTGGGCGGAACGGCCTCGTACGCCGCCACCGGCCCCGGCTCCGCCCAGGGGCCGGCAGGGCTCCTGGGGAACCCCGTCGTGTACGCCCACCGGGGGGCTTCCGCCTACGCCCCGGAGAACACCCTCGACGCGGTCGACCTGGCGATGCGGCTGGGCTTCCACTGGGTGGAGAACGACGTGCAGCGCACCAAGGACGGCGAGCTGGTCGTCGTCCACGACGACACCCTCTCCCGGACCACGGACGTCGAGCAGGTCTTCCCGGACCGCAGCCCCTGGCGGGTCAGGGACTTCACGGCGGCGGAGATCGCCCGGCTGGACGCGGGCAGCTGGTTCGGGCAGGAGTACACGGGCGCCCGGGTGCCGACCCTGCGGGAGTACCTCGACCGGGTGCAGCGCAACCAGCAGCGGCTGCTCCTGGAGATCAAGAAGCCCGAGCTCTACCCCGGAATCGAGCAGCAGACCCTGAAGGTGCTGGACGAGGCGGGCTGGCTCGACGCCCGGCACGTGCAGCAGCGCCTGGTGGTGCAGAGCTTCAGCGCCGACTGCGTACGCATCGTGCACGACCTGCGCCCGGACCTCGTGACGGCCTTCCTGGGCACCCCGCCGGTGGCGGACCTGCCGCGGTACGCGCAGTTCACCGACCGGATCAACCCGTGGCACACCACGATCACGGCCGAGTGGGTGGCGGCGGTGCACGGGCTGCTCGGCGCCCACGGCAAGACCATGGAGGTGGACACCTGGATCGTGGACGACGCCACGACCGCCCGGAGGGTGCAGGCCATGGGCGTGGACGGGATCATCACCAACGCCCCGGACGTGGTCCAGGAGGCGGTCGGCGGGTACTGACGGGGCCGCGCCCGGCGCCGTCGGCCCCGTCCGCGCTGTCCGCGGGCCGTCCGCGAGCCCTCCGCGCAGTCCGCCCAGAGTCCGCACGGTCCGGGCTGTCAGTGGGGCGCCGTACCGTGGACGCGTGGACAGCACCGAGCGGCCCCGCGGGCCGCACCTCGAATGGACCGTCGTCGCGAGCGACATCGGTCCCCTGCTCCTGGCCGCGACCCCGGAGGGTCTGGTCAGGGTCGAGTTCCATGCCGAGCCGGACCGGGTCGACGCGATGATCGGCCCCCTCGTCTCCCGGCTCGGCGCCGACGCCCGGCGGCCCGCGCCGGGCGGTGAAGTGCTGCTGGCCGAGCCCATACGCCAGCTGGCCGCCTACTTCTCCGGTGCGCTGCGGCGCTTCGAGCTGCCGCTGGACTGGCGGCTCAGCTCCGGCTTCAACCGGCAGGTGCTCCAGGAGCTGGACCGTTCCGTGCCGTACGGAGCGGTCGTCGGGTACGGGGAGCTGGCCGCCCGCGTCGGACAGCCGGGGGCCGCCCAGGCCGTCGGCAACGCCATGGGGTCGAATCCGCTGCCGCTGGTGGTGGCCTGCCACCGGGTCGTGGAGAACGACGGGGGCATCGGCGGCTTCGGCGGCGGGGTCGAGACCAAGCGCCGACTGCTCGCGCTGGAGGGCGTCCTGCCGCAGCCGCTGTTCTGAGTGGGGAAGACACCCGGTTCCGCCCGCACGGTAAGGGGTGGCACACTGCCGCGGTGACTACTCCAGCCGCCGCACCCGGCCGCAGCGCGTCCTGCCCTGCCCCGCACCCCCGCCACCCGCGCGGGGGGTGTCCGGCATGACCGCCTCTCCCGGTACGGACCGGCCCTCCGCCTCGGCGGACCTCCCGGACCTGGCCGGGCTGCGGCGGCGCACCACCGGGGTGCTCATCGCCGGCCAGGTGCTCGGCGGGCTCGGCGTGCCCATCAGCATCGCCCTGGCCCCCGTGCTCGCCGCCGAGGTCAGCGGCACCGAGGCGCTGTCCGGCCTCGCCTCCACCGCTGCGGTGATCGGCACCGCCCTGGTGTCGCTGCCGCTCGCCGCCCTGATGACCGCGCGCGGCCGCCGCCCCGGGCTGGTCGTGGCCTACCTGATCGGCGCCGTCGGCGCGGGCCTCGTCGTCCTCGCCGCGACGGTCAAGAGCTTCCCGCTGCTGATGATCGGCATGGCCGCCTTCGGTGCCGCCTCCTCGGCCAACCTCCAGTCCCGGTTCGCCGCCGCCGACCTCGCCGCCCCGGACCGCCGGGCCCGTTCGATCTCCGTCGTCGTGTGGGCGTCCACGTTCGGCGCGGTGCTCGGCCCCAACCTCTCCGCGCCCGCCAGCCGCAGCTTCGCGGGGACCTCCATACCCCAGACGGCGGGGCCCTTCGTGTGGGCGGCCGCCGTCTTCCTCCTCACCGCCGCGCTGATCGCGGTGCTCCTGCGCCCGGATCCCCTGCTGACGGCCCGTGCGCTGGCCCCGCCCGAGGAGCAGACCCGCGAGGGGCGCTCGCTGCGCGCCGGTTTCGCCGCCGTCAAGGCCTCCCCCCGGGCCCGGCTCGCACTGGTCACGGTGGCCGTGTCGCACACCACCATGGTCTCGATCATGGTGATGACCCCGGTGGACCTGGGCCACCACGGCGCGGGGCTGGAGCTCATCGGCCTGGTGATCAGCGGTCACATCGCCGGCATGTTCGCCTTCTCCCCCGTCATGGGCTGGCTCGCGGACCGCCTGGGGCGGCTCTCGGTGATCGGCCTCGCGGCCGGTCTGCTCTCGGTCGCCGCCCTGCTCGCCGGCACGGCCGGGCCGCACCACGGACAGAGCGCGGCGGGCCTCTTCCTGCTAGGCCTGGGCTGGTCGGCCGGGATGGTGGCCGGGTCGGCGCTGCTGACCGACTCGGTGCCGCAGCCCGCGCGGGCCGCCGTACAGGGGCTGAGCGACCTGACGATGAACACGGCCGCGGGCGTGGGCGGTGCGGCCGCCGGCCTGGTCATGGCCCAGGCGGGCTACGGCTGGCTGAACGCCGTCGGCGCCTGTCTGCTGCTGCCGATGGCGGCGCTCGCACTGTTCACCGCGCGCCGCCATCCCGCGCCCGCGAAGGGCGGCGTCAGTAGGTGATGTGGTAGGCCTTGCGCAGCGTCTCGTGCACGGTCCAAGTGGTCTTGTCGCCCTCCCGGAGCACGCAGGCGGTGCCGGGGCCGACCTCCAGGGTCCCGCCGCCCTCGACCTCGATGGTGGCGCGGCCGCTGACCACCACGAACAGCTCGTCGGCCTCGGTGTCGGTGACCACGCCCGGGGTGATCTGCCAGATCCCGCGCACCTGACTGCCGTCGGGCGACTCCCAGAGCACCTTGCCGGTCACGACCGGCTCGCCGGAGAGGATCTGCCCGGGGTCGAGTTCCTCGGCCTCCAGCTCGGCGTCCGGGACGTCCGCGACGGAGACGGCGAAGGAGGCGGGGGCGCTGTGATCACTGGTGCTCATGACCCGCGAGCCTAATCCGGCCGGACCGCCCCGCGGGGTGGCCAGACCGTCCAGCGCGGCCGGGGCCGACGAGTCACCCTGTCCAGTGGTCCGCCGCGCGGTCCGCTTGGCCAGCGCAGTCCGTGCGTTCCGTGCGTTCCGTGCGGTGCGCGCAGGAGCGTTACTCGGACAGGTTGTGACGGCTGGGGCGGGAGCGCGTTTGGGGGCGTGAATCCGGTGCCATGGATGGGGACATGTCACAGCACACAGCAACTGCATCCCCGTCCGGCGGGCCCGTCCTCTCGGAAGAGGTGCGCGAGGCGCTCGCCCGGCACCGGCCGGTCGTGGCGCTGGAGTCGACGATCATCGCGCACGGGCTGCCGCGGCCCCGCAATCTGGCGGTGGGCCTCGAACTGGAGGACCTGGTCCGCTCGGAAGGGGCGGTTCCGGCAACGATCGCCGTCATCGACGGGGTGCCGCACGCCGGCCTGGACAAGGCCCAGCTGGAGCGGATCGCGGGCGGCGACGGCGTACGCAAGCTCGGCCACCGGGATCTGGCGCCCGCGATGGCGGCGGGGGCCACGGGCGCGACGACGGTGTCCGGCACGGCCTTCCTGGCCGCCCGGGCGGGCCTGCGGGTCTTCGCCACGGGCGGGCTGGGCGGCGTACACCGCGAATGGGCGCAGGCCCAGGACGAGTCGGCCGACCTGTCCCTGCTGGCGCGGACGCGGATCACGGTGGTGTGCGCGGGGGTGAAGTCGATCCTCGACGTGCCGGCCACGCTGCAGCGGCTGGAGACGCTGGGCGTGGGCGTGCTCGGCTACCGGACGCAGCGGTTCCCCGGCTTCTACCTGGCCGATTCGGGGGAGCCGGTGGACTGGACGGTGGAGGGGCCGGAGGAGATCGCGGCGGTGATGGCCGCTCAGGACGCCCTGGGCGGCCCGGAGGCGGCCCTGCTCGTGGCCCAGCCCGTGGCGGAGGCGGAGCAGCTGGATCCGCAGCTGCACGACCGGGTGCTGGCCGAGGCGCTCGCCGAGTGCCGCGAGCGGGGGATCACGGGGCAGGCGGTGACGCCGTTCCTGCTGGGGTTCCTGGTGCGGGCGACGGGCGGGGCCTCGCTCGAGGCGAACCTGGCGGCGGTACGGGGGAACGTGCGGCTCGGGGCCAGGATCGCGGGGGCCTGGGCGGCGCGGGCATGACCCGCCCGGAACCGGTCGGTCCGGGCGCCCTGCTGGTCGTCGGGGACGTGGTCACCGACGTGGTGGCGGTCCATCCGGAACCGCTCGCCCCGGCCACCGACACGGCGGCCCGGATCCGGACGCTGCCGGGCGGCGCCGGGGCGAACGCGGCCTGCTGGGCGGCCCGTACGGGGGCCGCGGAGGTACGGCTGCTCGCGCGGGTGGGAACCGAGTCCGCGCGGTGGCACGAGCGGGCGCTGCTGGACGCGGGGGTGCGGCCGCGGCTCGTGGTCGACCGGGAGGAGCCGACCGGGACGGTGGTGGCGCTGGTCGGCAAGGACGCGGAGCGGACCTTCCTGACCGACAGCGGCGCGGCGCTGCGGCTGTGCCCCGCCGACTGGACGCCTTCCCTGCTGGACGGGGTCGCCCATCTGCACCTGTCCGGGTACCTGTTCTTCGCCGACAGCAGCCGGGAGCTGGCCCTGCTCGCGCTGCGGGCGGCCCGGGCCCGGGGGGTGCCGGTGAGCGTGGACCCGGCCTCGGCCGGGTTCCTGGCCGGGCTGGGACCGCAGCGGTTCCTCGATGCCGTGGCGGGGGTCTGCGTCCTGCTGCCCAACGAGGACGAGGCCCGCCTGCTGGCCGGCCTGCCGGAGCCCGCGGGGGTGGCCGCGGCCGCGGCGCGGCTGAGCCGGCACATACCGCTGGTGGTGGTGACCCGGGGATCGGCGGGGGCGCTGGTGGCCGAGCGGGGCCGGATCACCGCCGAGGTCACGGCGGAGCCGGCCGAGGCGGTGGACTCCACGGGCGCGGGCGACGCCTTCACCGGCGGCTTCCTCGCGGCCCGGCTGGCGGGGGCGGACCCTGCGGAGGCCGCCCGGGCCGGCTGCCGGACCGCGGCCCTGGCGGTGGCCCGGTTGGGCGGGAGGCCTTGAGGGGGCCGGGGACTCCCGACCACTGCCGGCCGGCTCGCGACCGCTGCCGGCCGATTGCCTACCGCTGCCGGCCGGCTGCCTATCGCGCGCGGATGCCCGTCCAGGCGGGATGGCGGGGGTCGTCCGCCCGGACCACGGCGTCGGCGGCGGAGGCCGGGTCCGTGTCGGCCTCGTAGCGCGCGAAGGCCGGCAGCGTCCAGCGCGCGGACTCCTCGGTACGGCGGGCGAGCGCGCCCGGGGAGAGCCGGATGTGCACGCTCAGGTCGAAGGGGAACCAGTGGCCCAGCAGCAGCGGGCCGTGCACCACCAGCACGCCGCCGGGCGGGAGCGCGGTGTACGGGCTGCGCGTGGCCCGGTCGCTCACCGGGTCCCAGAGGTCGGGCAGCACCCGCCCGGTGCCGCCGGGGTCGGTCGGGCCGAACACCTCCCGCCAGAGCGCGGCCGTGTCGTACCAGCCGCCGAGGTAGGAGTCCACGTCCTCGCGGCCGAACTCGAAGCGGAGGGAGGCGGGCCGCAGGAAGCCCTCGGCCGCCACCACCAGGACCGGCCGGCCGCGCAGGCGCAGTACGTCGGCCAGGTGCTCCGCGAGGACACCGGTCCCGGCGGCGGGGGCTCCGTCGATGCCCACCCGCCGCCAACCGCCCTGCTCGGGGGCGGTGGTGCCGGTGGTGCCGGCGGGCTCGGCGGTGGTGCCGGGGTCGTCGAGGTGACCGGCGAGCCGCTCGGCCATCCGCTGCCATGTGATCGCTTCCAGCTGCACGAGCCCATTGTCAGTGGTGGGCCGTAGCTTTTTTCACGAGGGATCACCGGCAGAACAGGAGCCGGTGGCCCGGCCTTTGGGGAGGGGTCTGTCATGGCTCGGGAGACGACGTATCTGGAGCTGTCGCAGGACGACGGCGCCGCGCACAAGTTCTACGAGGTGACGGTGGACGGCACCGCCGTCTCCGTGCGGTACGGGCGCATCGGCGCGGACGGCCAGCTGCAGAGCTCCTCGTTCCCGACGGCGGACAAGGCCCGGGCGGCGGCCGCGAAGAAGATCGGGGAGAAGATCCGCAAGGGGTACGCCCCGGCCGTGCGCGGCGGGCGGGCCGCCCGGTCGGTGACGCGGCGCCAGGTCACGTCGGCTCCGTCGACGGCGCGCGCCGCGGCTCCGGTGCTGTGGCGGTTCCGGACGGGTTCCTCGGCCTTCGGGATCCATGTGGACGAGGACCGCTGCTGGGTCGGCAACCAGGCGGGGGACGTCTACACGCTGAGCCACGGCGGGGAGGTGCTGGCCCGGTACTCGCTGCCGGACGGGGTGAAGTGCCTGGTGGCGGACGAGTTCTGGATATACGCGGGCTGTGACGACGGCACGGTGTACGACCTGTCGTCGAAGGTGCCGTTCGGGGCCTACGACATAGCGGCCGATGTGGACATCTTCTGGCTCGACATCCGCGAGGGCGTGCTGAACGTGTCCGATGCGAGCGGCGGCCTGACGGTCATCGACCATGAGGACGAGTTCCAGTGGTCGCGGCGCTCGGACGGCTCGAACGCCTGGATGGTCCGGGCGGACGCGGACGCGGTCTACCACGGGCACAGCCAGGGGGTCACGGCCTACGCCCCGGACGGCGGGCGGCAGTTGTGGCACACCGCCACCAACGGGTCGGTGCTGTTCGGCTGGCAGGAGGACCACGCGGTGTACGCGGGCACCGGGCGCAACACCGTGCAGCGGCTGTCGAAGGCGACCGGCGCGGTGGAGGCCTCCTACCGGTGCGACGCGGCGGTGTACTCGTGCGCGACCTCGCCGGACGGCAGGCACGTCTTCGCCGGCGACCTGGCCTCCTCGGTGTACTGCTTCGACGCGGACGGGCGGCGGCTGTGGAAGCTGGGCACGGGCAGCGGGTCCGCGCTGTCGATGCAGTACCACGAGGGGCGGCTGTACCTGGTGACCACGGACGGCTCGCTGGTCTGTGTGGACGCGAGCGAGCAGGCGATAGCCGCGGCCCAGCAGGGCTCGGTGCCGGCGCCGGTGGACGTGAAGTCGGCGGCCGCGCTGCCCGTGTTCACCCCCGCCGCGTCGGCGGCGGCGGTCGCCACCGTCTCGGTGGCTTCGGCTCCGGCGGGCGGTGTGGTGGTGGAGTGCGTCCAGCAGGGCGGCCGGGTGCGGGTGCAGGTGGTCTCGGGAGGCTTCGAGCCTTCCTGGAACGTGCAGTTCCCCCGCGGCATCCGGGAGCCCGGCGCCCGGTACGTGGTGGACGGGCTGCACGCGGCCTCGGGAGGCTTCTACCGGGTGCGCGGGGAGATACGCCGGCTGGTGTGAGGATCACCCGGGCGGTACGGGTTCACCGGCGTGCTCCCGGCAGACGGCCGGTGTGACGCCGTGCGGGGCCGGGGTGGGTATGGAGAAGGGGGTTCCCGGGGGGAGCGCCGGGGTCACGTGGAGCACGACCGGTTCGCTGCCGAGGTTGTGGCCCAGGTGGATGTGCCGGATCCCCGCCGGCTCCACGAAGGCGGTCCCGGCCCGGTGCACCACGACCGTGCGGTCGTTGAGGACCCGGGTCAGGGTCCCGGCGAGGACGACCGCGTCCAGCCGCACCCGGTGGTAGTGCCAGCCGGTGCAGCCGCCCGGCGGTATGACGATCTTGCGGCCTGCCGGGGCCGCTGGGATGCGCGCCCTTGCCGTCCGGACCGTCGTCTGCCGACCACCCATGTGCCCTCCTCGGTGGACCAGCTGCCGTCCACGGGCTCACGGTAGAAGGACCGCGTGGCATCGAGGAAGAGTTGGTGAAACACCAACCGTCCTTCTCCGGCAGGTGATATGAGCCCCCTGCGGCGGTATCACCCCTGTATGAGCCTGGTGGTGTTCGAGTCCGGTAAGCAGATCCACTGCGCGGAGTGCCGGCAGGGGCCGCTCCGCCACCTCGTGCGCGAGGCCGGGGTGCCGCGCTGCCTGGACTGCGCCGATCTCGGACATCTGGTCTACCTCCCGCGCGGGGACGCGGCGCTCACCCGCCGCTCCCGCGAGGGGAGTGCGCTGTCCGCCGTCGTCGTCCGCTTCCACCGGCGCCGCCGCCGTTACGAGCGCCAGGGGGTCCTCGTCGAGGAGGCCGCCCTGGCCCGCGCCGAGCGGGCGTGTCTCGCGGACGCCGAGGCGCGGGCCAGGCGCCGGGAGCGCGACCGGCTGCGCCGCGCCGCCGAGGACACCCGGTTCACGGCCGCCTTCGCCGCCGAGATAGTCCGCCTGTTTCCCGGCTGCCCGGCCGACCGGGCGGTGGCCATCGCCACGCACGCCTCGGTGCGCGGCAGCGGCCGGGTGGGCCGCAGCGCGGCCGGCCGCGCGCTGGACGAACTCGCCGTCTCCTACGCGGTGCGCGCGGCCGTGCGGCACACCGACACCGAGTACGACGCGCTGCTGATGGCGGGGGTCCCGCGGTTCGCGGCCCGGGCGCGGCTGGCGGCACGGATCGACGCCGTCCTGGACAGCTGGCGCCCCGTACCGCCCGCCCGCGGTCCTAGCGCGTGAGGCCGAAGCGGCGGTAGAGGAGTACGCCGCCGAGGAGGAGCGCTCCGCCGCCCGGGAGGAGGTAGCCGACGGCGTCCGCGCCGGTGTGGGCCAGGGCCTCGGAGTGCCGCGGTGGCGCGGGCTGCGTCACCGGCTGCTCGGCTACCGGCGGTTGGGCGGGGGGCTGGACGGGCGGCTGGACCGGGGGCCGGACGGGCGGGTTGGTGTGGGGCACCTCGCCGTTGACCGAGGTGTTGCCGGTGGAGCTGTTGCCCACGCCGACGACGTTCACCGAGTTGCCGCTGAGGTTCACCGGCAGGTCGACGGGGAGCTGGAGCCCGTTGCCGGACAGCACCCCCGGTGAATCCTTTCCGCGCCCATCGGCGAGGGCTCCGCCGCCATTGCCCGTGCCCTGTTTCGACGGGTGCGAGGGCTTCGGCTGCGGATGGTCCTCGTTGACACAGCGGTTCCCGGCGGCCGAGTTGAGCAGGCCGACCACGCTCACGGTGTTCCCGCACGCGTTCACCGGTACGTGCACCGGCAATTGGGCCAGGTTCCCGGAGAGCAGCCCCGGAGAGCGCTCGGTGCGGCCACCGGCGTCCGCGTCGGCGTAGGCGAATCCGCCCGCACCCGCGACCGCCAGCCCGCCTCCCGCAACCACCGCCGCGATCAAGCCATTCCGACGACTGTGACGCATCAGTTTCCCTGCCTTCCGGAGGAGTCCGCGGGTGTTCGCCCCGCACCGGAACAACGCGCTGAACCCGTTCGGGTTATAGAGGGGGTAGGCATTTCACCCCATCGTGTACTGGGTAGTGCCTACTTCATGACGCATCGCCCACTGCTCCTCCTCGACGTGGACGGCCCTCTCAACCCCTTCCGGTCCCCCTTCGCGGGCCTGCGCGGCTACCGGAGCCACCGGATGCGGCCGGACGTCTGGCTCTCCTACCGCGATCCGGAATCCCGCAGCGCCCGCCGCGGCGCCCGGGTCCGCCTGCACCCCTCCCACGGCGGCCGGCTGCTGGCGCTGCCCTTCGAGCTCACCTGGGCCACGGCCTGGACGCACCAGGCCAACACGATGATCGCCCCGCACATCGGGCTGCCCGGCGATCTTCCCGTCGTCGAATGGCCGGAACTGTTCGCCCAGGACCCGGACGGCCTTTCATGGAAGACCCGCCCCCTCGTCGACTGGGCGGCGGGCCGTCCCTTCGCCTGGGTCGACGACATGATCAACCCGCGGGACCGCGCCTGGGTCACCGCCCACCACCCGTCCCCGGCCCTGCTCCTGCGCATCCACCCCCGCCACGGCCTCCGGGACCGCGACTTCGCCACCCTCAGCCGCTGGGCTCGCGAAGTGGCGCCCTGATCCCGCCGTCCACCCGCCGCACCGCCGCATCGGCACATCGCCGCACCGCCGCACCGCCGCACCGGCACATCGACGCATCGGCGCCGACGGCATGATCACCAACGGTTCCCGGCCTCCGGGTCACCCTGGCCGCGGCTCTGGCCGGGCCGCGCGAGCGCCGTGACCGGGTCCGGGGACGGGCGGCCCGTGGGCCACCAGTCGGCGTCGTCCGGACGGGACTCGTATGCGTACCAGAGGCCGTCGCGGCCGAGGCGGAGCTGGCGGGTCCCGGACGTGAGGCGGTTGCGGTCGGGGCGGAAGGAGCCCTGACCGGCGGCCAGGAGCGCCGGACGGGCCCGGTCGAAGGGGCCGGCCGGCGGGTCCCAGGGCTCTTCGAGGGCGGCGAGGGCCGCCCGGCCGCCCTCCCGCCAGGCCGCGGCGGCCCGGGCGAGGTCGGTGGTGGTGCGGCCGGTTTCGCGGGCCAGGTCGCGGTAGAGGGTACGGGCGCCCCCGGTGAGCCCGGCCGTGGGGTGCGCCGAGGCCAGCCGGACGGCGTCCTGCCACAGGCCGAGCCCGTCGATCGGGTCCTCGGCGGTGGTCAGGATGGCGAGGGCGCGGGCCGCGGCGTCGGAGGCGAGCTGGTCCAGGGCGAGCGGGTCCGGGGCCGCGGGGTCGGCCGGGTATGCGGGCGGCAGGCCCGCGGCGGCGGGAGCGGTCAGCGGCGCCGGCAGCGGCGGCAGGCCGGTGCGGGCCAGCGCCGCCCTGGCCGGGACGCCCGGGAAGCCGGGCGTGGCGTCGGGCTGTTCCCGGGCGGCGTGGGCGGCGTTGCGCCGGGCCAGCTCGTCGAGCAGTTCCCGCTCGCCGCGGCCGCGCAGGAGCAGCAGGACGAAAGGGTCCTCGTCGAGCAGCCGGGCCGCCCGGTAGCAGAGGGCCGCCGCGTGCTTGCAGGGCGGACGGGCGGTGTCCGGGCAGGAGCAGCGCGGGAGGAGCTCGCCCGCGCCGGGCAGCACCGTCCCCGCGAGCGACTGCGGGACCTCCCGCTCCAGCAGGGCGGCGAGGGCCGCGGGATCGGCCGCGACCTCCTCCAGCAGTGCGTCCCACTCCGCGTCCGCGAAGGAGGGCAGCGCCAGCTCGGTGCGGTACGGGCGCG
Organism: Streptomyces sp. NPDC048270; assembly: GCF_040652335.1. Taxonomy (NCBI): domain Bacteria; kingdom Bacillati; phylum Actinomycetota; class Actinomycetes; order Kitasatosporales; family Streptomycetaceae; genus Streptomyces; species Streptomyces sp. NPDC048270. The sequence goes on along the minus strand of NZ_JBEZLV010000014.1, from coordinate 3,850 downwards.
GCCGGCTGCCCCGCACGTACGCCACGATCCGGCCCGGGGTGATGGTGACCGCGTCGACGTGGCCCTCGGCGGCATACGCCCGGCCCCGGGAAAGCCGGGCCGGGTCGCGGGAGACCTGCTCCAGCGCCGACACCCAGGCGCGGCCCCACCAGCTGACCGCCTGCGCCCCCGCGGGCACGGTCTCGAAGGTGCGGCGGCGGTCGTCCCGTGCGGTGATCATGCGGGCCTCCGCAGGGAGACGAGGTCGGCCAGTTCCCGGTCGGTCAGCTCGGTCAGCGCCGCCTCGCCGGAGCCCAGGACGGCCTCGGCCAGGGCCCGCTTGGCTTCCAGCATCTCGGCGATCCGGTCCTCCACGGTGCCCTCGGCGATGATCCGGTGCACCTGGACGGGCTGGGTCTGGCCGATCCGGTAGGCGCGGTCGGTGGCCTGCTCCTCGACGGCCGGGTTCCACCAGCGGTCGAAGTGGATGACATGGCCGGCCCGGGTGAGGTTCAGCCCGGTGCCCGCCGCCTTCAACGAGAGCAGGAACACCGGGACTTCGCCCGCCTGGAACCGGTCGACGAGCTCCTCGCGGCGCGGCACCGGCGTCCCGCCGTGCAGCAGCTGGTGGGAGATCCCCCGGGTCGCCAGGTGCCGCTCGATGAGCCGGGCCATCGTCACGTACTGGGTGAAGACCAGCACCGAGCCGCCCTCGGCCAGGATCGTGTCCAACAGCTCGTCCAGCAGCGCCAGTTTGCCCGAGCGGTGCGGGATCCTCGGCTCCGCCTCCTTCAGGTACTGCGCCGGGTGGTTGCAGATCTGCTTGAGCGAGGCCAGCAGCTTCATGATCATGCCGCGCCGCTCGATGCCCTCGCTCGACCCGATCACGGCCATCGCCTCGTCCACCGCGGCCTGGTACAGCGAGGCCTGCTCACGGGTCAGCGAGACGGGGTGGTCGGTCTCCGTCTTCGGCGGCAGCTCGGGCGCGATACCGGGGTCGGACTTCTTGCGGCGCAGCAGGAACGGCCGGACCAGCGCCGCGAGCCGGGCCACGGCCGCCTCGTTGCCGCCGTCCTCCTCCTGCTGGTGCTCCACCGGCCGGGCGTGGCGGGCCCGGAAGGCGGTGAGCGGGCCCAGCAGCCCCGGCGTGGTCCAGTCGAGCAGCGCCCACAGCTCGGAGAGGTTGTTCTCCACCGGGGTGCCCGTCAGCGCCACCCGGGCCGGCGCCGGGATCGTGCGCAGTGCCCTGGCGGTCGCCGAATGGGGGTTCTTGACGTGCTGGGCCTCATCGGCGACGACCATGCCCCAGCTCTGCCCGGCGAGCAGGGGGGCGCTGGCGCGCATCGTCCCGTACGTGGTGAGGACGAAGCCCCCGGCGAGGTCGGTCAGGTGGCGGCTGCCGCCGTGGAAGCGGCGCACGGGCGTGCCGGGGGCGAACCTCTCGATCTCCCGCTGCCAGTTGCCCAGCAGGGACGCCGGACAGACCACGAGCGTCGGCTCGGGGCGGTCGCGGTGCAGGTGGAGGGCGATCAGGGTGACGGTCTTGCCCAGGCCCATGTCGTCGGCGAGGCAGCCGCCGAGGCCCAGGGAGGTCATCAGGTCCAGCCAGGCCAGGCCGCGGGCCTGGTAGTCGCGCAGGGTGGCCTTGAGCGCGGCCGGCTGCGGCAGCGGGGCCAACTCCCCCGTCAGGCGCTCCCGCAGGGCGGCCAGCGCCCCCACCGCGACCGCCTCGACCGGCTCCCCGTCGACCTCGGCCGTCCCCGACAGCACGGTCGCCAGCGCGTCCACCGGGTCCAGCAGGCCGAGCTCCCGCTTGCGCGCCTTGCGCACCAGCTCGGGATCCACCCGCACCCACTGGTCGCGCAGCCGCACCACCGGCCGGTGGGCCTGCGCGAGGGCGTCCATCTCCCCCGGCGTGAGCCGGTCCCCGCCCAGCGCCAGCTCCCAGGAGAAGGCGAAGAGGTGCTCGGCGTCGAAGAAGGCGGTGCCGTCGGTCGCGGAACCGGGTGCGGTGGACCGGACGACGGCGGTCGCGGACAGCGTACGGGCCAGCTCGCGCGGCCAGTGGACCAGGACTCCGGCGGCCGCCAGCCGGTTCGCGGCGGTGCCCAGCAGGCCTTCGAGCTCCGGATCCGACAGGGCCAGCGCGTCGGGCACCGGCTGGTCGAGCAGGCGCAGCAGGGGCGGCCACACCCGGGCGGCACGGCGCAGCGCGAGCACCGCGTCGATCCGCGCCCGGGGGCCGAAACCGGCGGCCGCCGTGCCCGCCCACAGCTGTCCGGCGTCGGTGACCAGGGTCGGGTCGGCGAGGCTGTGCACCTGGACCACGGCGGCCCCGGCGCGCCGCACGTCCTCGGCTTCGGCCTCGTCGAAGAGGCGGAAGGAGGAAAGGTCCAGGCGCAGCGAGATTCCGACGCCGGTGTCCGCTCCGGCGGCGACCTGCGCGGCCCAGTCCCGTATCCGGGGAACGTGCTGCGGCTCCCGGGCGGCGAACGGCCGGCCGGCGGCCACGGCTGCGGCCGGGGTGCGGGGCAGGCTGTCGGCGACGGCGTCCAGGAAGGCCCGGACCAGCGCCTCCGGTTCGGGCAGGTGCAGCGGGCGGCGCCCGGCGAGGGGCGACGCGTACCCCTCGTACGGCAGTGCGGCGGCGACCGCGCGCAGGTGGCCGACATCGGCGGCGTCGAGCGGCCCGGCCCGCCAGGCGTCGACGCCCTCGGGGGTGAGCCCGGGCAGCAGCCGGCCGCGGGCGACCAGGGTCAGCGCCTGGGTGGCGGCGGTGCCCCAGGCGCGGGTGGCGGGGTGCGCGGCGGGGCTGCGGGGCGCCCGCGCGAGCAGGGGCAGGGCGGCGGTGACGGAGAGGGCCAGGGCGGGCACGGTCCGGCTGCGGACCCCGTCGCCGTGCGGGCGGACCACGGTCATCGTCGTCTCCGCGGCCGCCTCGGGCAGGGCGGACGGCTCGGGCAGGGCGTCCCCGTCGGGCGCCCAGAACACCACGCGCCCTTCGCGGGGGACCGCGGCGGGCAGGAAGACGGCGGCATGGCGCAGCAGTGCGTGCGGTGTCATGGCCTGGCCCCTCCCCGGTCGGTACGGATGTCCTGTCCACCGAGTCTAGGTGCGGCCACTGACAACACCCCTGACCTGGGCATTCGGGCGGCGGTCAGCGGGCCCAGCGGCCCTGTTCCACCGCGTAGCCGTACACGGGACGGCCCGTGGCCGCGCTGGTGCGCAGCGGCCGGCCGTCGTCGTCCACGCGCAGCGTGCCGGACCCGGACGGTCCGGTCCAGCGCAGGTCCAGCGACCAGTCGCAGTCGCACCCCGTGGTGGCGGCTTCGACCCGCAGGACGACGGGCTCCGCGGCCGAGACGCGCATCGGGAACGCGGGGGCCGGGAGGACACTCGCGGCGTCGCCCCCGGTGTCGCTGCCGGCCACGGGCCGCAGGACGGGACGCGGCGCGTCCAGGTTCACCGTGAAGGCCGCCGGGGTGAGCGCCCCGCCGCAGCCCTGGGACATCTGGTAGACGTTCCAGGCCGGCGGGGTGCGCCGGGCTGCCACCCGCACCTCCAGGTCCTCCAGGACCACGCTGCCGGTGCCCGTGCCGTGCAGGGTGATCTCCACGATCTGGGTCCCTGCGTGCACGGCGCGCCGCGCCGCGGCCCAGGCGGGCGCGTCCGCCTCCACCGGCGGCGGGGGCACGGCGCCGGGGCCCGGCTCGGCCAGGTAGGCGTGGTCACAGCCGAAGGCCCACACGTGCGAACGCACCGCCGCGGTGAGCGGAGCCGCGGTCGGCGTCGGCGACGGCGGGCCCGGGGGGGGGGGCGCGGGCGGGGCGGGCGGCGCGGGGCGGGAGGGGGGGGCCCCCGGCCCCCCGGC
>NZ_JBEZLV010000013.1:0-170381 GCF_040652335.1 Streptomyces sp. NPDC048270 | reverse complement strand
CCCCGGGGTGGGGGGTGCACACCCGCCCCTCCCAGCCGCCACCCCCCACCCCCCCCCCCCACCCCCCCCGCGGGGGGGGGGCGCCCCGGGGGGGGGGGGCGGGGGGGGGGGCCCCCCGCCCGCTCAGCGCTCCGACAGCTCCGACGGGGCCTCCTGGACCAACCAGCCGTTGCCGTCCGGGTCCTCGAACGTCATGAACGAGTTCCAGGTCCCGCCCTTGCCCTCCGTCCAGCCCGACTCGCCGACGTGGCGGACCGGGGAGACCTCCACCCCGCGGGCCACCAGCTCCGCGCGGGCCGCCTCGATGTCCGTCACGCAGATCTGGAGCCCCTGGAGCGTCCCCGGGGCCATCTCCTTCGTACCGGGCGCTGCGGGCATCCCCTGGAGCATCGCGATCGAGCAGCGGGAGCCGGACGGGGTCATCTGGATGATCCGCACGCCGGGGGCGACCTCGTTGTCGAGGTCGACCGCGAAGCCCGCCTTGTCGGCGTAGAACTCCTTCGCCCGGTCCATGTCGCTGACAGGGATCGGGACGACTTCGAGTGTCCAGTTCACGGCAAACGTCTCCTCACGAACGAACGGATCGGGCCGGGTCCACCCTCGCCCACGAAGGAGCGGCCCCGCACGCCGAAACGCCGGATCGCCGGACGGCGCGTCGCCGCCCGGGTCCGGGGCCGCCGATTTGCGGTGCGCCCCGATGTGGGGTTGGTTCGAGGTAGGCGTATACGTGGGTTTCCGACTCCCCGTCTCCCCGTCTCCCCTGGGTTTGGGGGTGAACCACCGTGTTCTTCGCCGACCGCGAGGACGCCGGACGGCGCCTCGCCGCGGTCCTCGGGCACCTGGAGCAAGAGCATCCCGTCGTCCTCGGCCTGCCGCGCGGCGGGGTCCCCGTCGCCTTCGAGGTGGCCCGGGCTCTCGGGGCCCCGCTCGATGTGATCGTGGTCCGCAAGCTCGGGGTTCCGTACCACCGCGAGCTGGGCTTCGGTGCCATCGGCGAGGGCGGGGTACGGGTGATCAGCGAGGAGATCGTGCGCAGCAGCCGGGTCGCGGCCGGGGACCTCGCGGCCGTCGAGCACGCCGAGGAGGCGGAGCTCGTACGGCAGGCCGGGCGGTTCCGCGCCGGCCGGGAACGGGTGCGGCTCGACGGGCGGACGGTGCTCGTCGTCGACGACGGGATCGCGACCGGGGCCACCGCCGCGGCCGCCTGCCGGGTGGTACGGGCGATGGGCGCGGCCCGGGTGGTGCTGGCCGCTCCGGTGGCTCCCCCGGACGCGGTCGCCCGGCTGCGCACCGAGGCGGACGAGGTCGTGTGCCTGTCCGCGCCGAGCGGGTTCTCGGCCGTCGGCCAGTGGTACCAGGACTTCTCCCAGACCCCGGACGAGGAGGTCGTCTTCCTGCTGGCCCAGGCCGCCGGGAGCGGGCCGAAAGCGGAGACCGCGCAGGAGGTGCGGGTGGACGCGGGCGGGGTCAGGCTGGCCGGTGACCTCGCGCTGCCGCCGGACGCCGGAGCCGTGGTCGTGTTCGCGCACGGCTCCGGCAGCAGCCGCCACAGCCCGCGCAACCAGGCGGTGGCCACCGCCCTGCGCCGGGCGGGCCTGGGCACCCTGCTCTTCGACCTGCTCACCCCGGCCGAGGAGGCCCGCCGCGCCAACGTCTTCGACATCGGGACGCTCGCCCGGCGGCTGACGGAGGCCACGCTCTGGCTGCGGCGCCGCGAGCCCCTGCCCGTCGGCTACTTCGGAGCGAGCACCGGCGCGGCGGCCGCCCTGAGCGCCGCCGCGGCCGCCGGCCCCGAGGTCGGCGCGGTGGTCTCCCGCGGCGGCCGCCCCGACCTGGCCGGGGAACTGCTCGCCGGCGTCCGGGCGCCGACACTGCTGATCGTGGGCGGCCTCGACACCACGGTCCTCGAACTCAACCGGCAGGCCCAGGCCCGGCTGCGCTGCGAGAACCGCCTCGACGTCGTCCCCGGCGCCACGCACCTCTTCGAGGAGCCGGGAGCCCTGGAGGAGGTCTCCGGCCTCGCCCGCGACTGGTTCACGCGGTACCTGGGACAACCGGACCGGCCGGCGCACCGGTAGGCCCGGGGCACCCGGCGGACCCGGCGGACCTGCCCGCCCGGGCCGGCGGCCCAGCCGGTCTGCTCCGCGCGGCCCCCCTTGACCGGCGCGGCGACCGTGGCGTCGTAGGACTTCCTCAAGTCGGTGGATGGTGTGCTGTCCGCCTGCCACCTGACCGTGCAGGACCTGAGGGCCGGCGGGATTTCATCCGCGGGCTGCCGCGCGGCGAACGCGGCCGCTGTGGCGGCGGCCTCGATCTCCTTCTCCACCGCCGCGACGTCCAGGCCGCCGCCGGTCCGCACTTCCGTTCGCCCACGGCCGGGATGGCGGACGGCCGCGGCCCCTCAGGGCCGGGAGGCGGAGGCGCCCGTGCGGCCGAGGAGCTCGGCCAGGCCCCGGCGGGTGGCCGCCAGGACCACGCGGTCCTCGGCCTTGAGGACGTAGCCCGGGTGCGGCTGCCACACCAGCCCCGGCCCGGGGACCGAACCCTCGCGCGGCACGGTGGCCAGGTCGGGGCGGCGCTCCGCGGGCGCGGCCGTGTCGAGGGCGACGACCCGCCAGGCCCCGGGGCGGAAGGCCTCGGTGACCGTCCGGCCTTCGAGCCTGGGGTGCCCCGCCACGTCGACGACGGCGAAGAGCAGCACCCGGCGCTCCACTGCTATGGCCCCGAGGATCTGGCGGCCCATCATCGCCCCGGCGAAGGCGGGGGCGGCGAGGTGGGTGACGCTCCGGCTGCGGGTGAGCGCGCCCGGGTGGGCGGCGCGCAGGGTGCGGTAGACGGCCGTCGCGAAGTCGTCCTCGTACAGGCGCATCACCACCCGGAGATCGGGTTTGACCCCGCGCGCGTACAGGGCGGCCTCCAGATTGGTGGTGTCCGAGCTGGTGACGGCGAGCAGGGCGTGCGCCCGGTGGACACGGGCGGCCTCCAGCACGCCCTCGTCGGTGACGTCGCCGACGACCACGGGCACCCGCAGCCGGCGGGCCAGGGCCAGTCCGCGGGCGCGCGGGTCGGACTCCACGCAGACCACCGGGATCTCCAGCTCCCGCAGCCGCGCCAGCACCCGGGTGCCGATCTTGCCCAGGCCCAGCAGCACCACGTGCCCGGACAGCCCGCGGGGCGGGCGGCGCAGCACCGTGGCCGTACGGAAGGCACCCAGCGCCTCGATCGCGGCCGCCACCAGGACGGGCAGCAGCAGGAGGCCGGCGAACCCGGTCAGGATCTGGAGCACCTGCCGCTGCGTCGTGGCGCCGACCGCCGGTTCGTTGATCGCGAAGAGGTCGAGCAGGGTGACGTACGCGGCGTGCAGGGGGTGGTCGCCCGTGGTCACCCAGGAGGCCACGGCCAGCGCGGTGACGGCGGCCGCGATGCCGGCCAGCGACCAGCGCAGCCTCCGGGAGAAGAGCGAGGCCACCGGCAGTGAGGCGGCGCTGAGGCGCGGCGGCGCCGGCTGCGCCGGACCCGTGTGGGCGACCGTCTCCAGGGCCACGGTGGCGCGTCCCGTCGCGGCCGCCACCGCCCGGTCGTCGGGCAGCAGTTGGAGCCCGCGCTCGCCGCCGAGCACCGAACTCTCGCTGCCGGCCGGATCGGTGGACGTCGCGGACAGCAGCGCGAGGGTGCACAGTCCCGGATCGGCCCGCTCGCCGCGCCCCGGCGGCGGGCGCTCCACGGCGCGCAGCAGCAGTCCGTCGGCCTGGACCACCTTGCTCGTTCCGGCGACCGCGCTCGCGGCCAGGGCGGGCGCGGCCGTGTCGGCGTCGGACAGCACGGTCGTGGCGGAGTCCCGGACGCGCGGACCGATCTCCGGCTCGGCCACGATCGCCGCCTGGTCCAGGAGGTCCTCGAGGTGCTCGCCGAGCTTGCGGTTGTAGAGCCGGATCACCAGCCGCAGCCTGGGGTAGAGCCGTCGGGCCACCAGGGCCGCCCGCACGTTGCGGTCGTCGTCCTCGTAGACGAGCGCGAGGGCGGCCGCGCCGGCCGCCACGGCGGCCAGCACCTCCTCGTCCGGCTCCGCGGCCTCCACGATCCGCGGTTCCCGCGGCGGCCGCGCCTGCGCCGGTCCGCGGGACCCGTCGGCCGAGGGGACGCGCCCCCAGCGCCCGCGCCGCGCCGGCGGCCCCACCGCGAGCGGCGGCTCGCTCGCGGGCGGCACGACGAGCGTGACGCGCTCCCCGTACACCTCGGCGAGTTCGGCCGCCAGCCTGCGGGCCAGCCCGTCGTCCCCGCACACCACCATCCGCCCCGTGCCGCCCGGGACTTGAAGAACCTGCTGCGGAATCTGCACGGGCCCCAGCATGCCGTGCGGCGGTGACACCGGAGCCGGCGGGCCCGCCCGGCGCCGGGCCGGAGCCCGCGCGGGCTACTGGGCGAAGGCGGTGCGCAGTTCGTCGCGGTGGGCGGCGAGCCAGGTCCCGAAGTCCTGGAGTTCGGGGTTGAGTTCGCGGATGGCGGTGAGGTCCCGGGCCGCCGTGAACCGGTCCGCGCAGTCGGCGTAGTACTGGAACATGTTCCCGGCCTCGTCGGCACCCGGGAAGCCCTGCGCACGGAAGGCGTCCGCGGTCAGGGGGCGGTAGCGCACGGTTTCGCCGACCGTTTCGGTCAGGGCCGCGGCCATGCCGGCGAGCGTGAGGTGCTCGCCGGCGATGCTGATGGTGGCGGCGATCAGGTCGGTGTCGCGCTGGAAGACGGCCAGGGCCGTCCGGCCGACGTCCGCCACGGCGATGCCGGAGAGCCGGCTGTCGCCCATCGGGACGGCCAGCTCGAGGACGCCGTCCTCGCCGCGCTGCGGGGCGAAGGTGGTGAGCAGATTCTCCCAGAAGAAGGTGGTCCGCAGGAAGGTGGTGGGCACGCCCTCCTCGGCGAAGTAGTGGTCCGCCTCCGCCTTGCCGTCGAAGTGCGGCACCTTGTAGCGCTCCTGGAGCGTGGGCATCCGCGGGTCCTCGAGCGGGATGCAGGCGCGCGTGTCCTCCAGCGTGGACCAGATCGCGTGCTGGATCCCGGCGTGCGAGGCGGCCCGGGCGAGGGCCAGGGCCTGGGCCTTCTCGCGTTCGGCGGACATGTGCTCCCAGAAGTCGGTGACCAGGTACGCCCCGTAGGCGTGCTCGAAGGCGGGGGCCAGGCTCGCCTCGTCGTCCATGTCGCCCTGGACCACCTCCGCCCCGAGCCGGGCCAGCTCCACGGCCCGCGGCGCGTCCGGGTGGCGGGTCACGGCGCGCACCCCGAAGCCGCCCTCCGGGTCCGCCAGGATCGCCCGTACCAGGCTGCCGCCCTGTGAGCCGGTGGCGCCGAACACTGTGATGGTCTTCTTCTCAGCCATGCCCTCCTTCTTCGCACACTCTCCGCGCCCGGGCCGTCACGCCACGCCACGCGCGGGGTGCTTCAGGGGCCCGGCCGCAGCGGAACGTCCGGCATCGGGTACCGCGTCCCGGACTCCATCAGGGCGCACACGGGGCTGTCCGCGGGGTCGGCCGGGCAGGCCAGGTCGATGGCGAAGGGCTGCGGCGGATCACCCGGCAGCTCGGCCGTCAGTACGGTGCGGGCGGCCTTGGGGGCGCGGCCCATGACGACGGTCCTGCCGTCGACGAGCACCTCGACGGGCCGGCGCGGGCCCTCGTACAGCACGCTGATCGAGTGACCGTTCTGATCCAGTTGGAAACAGTGCCGGATGGTCATCACGCACTCCCGGGACGACGCGTCCCCTCCTTCTTTGCATCGTACGGCGCAACTCCGCGGGGCGGGTGCGTAACCCCTTGCGTGGCGGATCGTTTCTCCGTACGTCGCAGATACACACCCGCGTCCCCCGCGGTGTCCGCGGCCCAGGGTCCGGGGAGCACCATCACTCCCCGGGCCCTCGGTCATCCGGCCCCCTGCGCGCCGGGCCGGAAAATACGGTGCCCCGGCCCGGGCCGGTTCCCTAGACTCGCCGCACGCGCTGCCGACAGAGCGGCGCGCGCCTCATGCCGAGTGAAGAGAAGGGGAGCCGGGCCATGTGCGTTCACCGCACCGCAAGCGCCTTCGCCGCCCCGTCCCGGTACGACGTGATCCCGGTGTCTCACGCCTGACGGTGCCGGCTGCGCGGCCGCCACCGTTCCCGTGACGCATCCTCAGTTCCCCGCCCCCGCCCCGCCCTTGCCCTGCCCCCGCCCTGCACGTACGGGCGCCAGTCCGGGCCGGGCCGGCTGCCGGGCTGCGCCGTCCGGGAATCGCGCGCCCTTCTCCTCATCGTTCGACATCATTCGAAAGGCCCCGGGCCATGCGCACCAACCGGCGATCTGCCGCCACCGCCTCCCCCGCCGACACCGTCCGGAACCTGGGCATCCTCGCCCACGTCGACGCCGGCAAGACCACGATCACCGAACGCATCCTGTTCGCGGCCGGCGCCATCCACAAGCGGGGCGAGGTCCACGACGGCACGACCGTCACCGACTACGACGCCCAGGAACGCGACCGCGGCATCACCATCTTCGCCGCCGCGGTCAGCTGCGCCTGGGACGGGCACCGGGTGAACCTCATCGACACCCCCGGCCACGTCGACTTCTCCGACGAGGTCGAGCGCTCCCTGCGGGTGCTGGACGGGGCCGTCGCCGTGTTCGACGCCGTGGCCGGCGTCGAACCGCAGAGCGAGTCGGTGTGGCGGCAGGCCGACCGGCACGGCGTACCGCGGATCGCCTTCGTCAACAAGCTCGACCGGGCGGGCGCCGATCTCGACACGGCCGTCACCTCGATCCGCGAACGGCTGGGCGCCGTACCGCTGGTGGTCCAGCTGCCCATCGGCAGCGAGGACGCCTTCACCGGTGTCGTCGACCTGCTGGGGATGCGCGCGCTGGTCTGGCACCCGGGCGCCGACACGTACGAGACGGGGCCCGTCCCCGAGCCGCTGCGCGAGGAGGCGGCCCGGCGCCGCCGGATCCTCGAGGAGGCGGTGGCCGAGCTCGACGCGGAGGCGCTGGAGGAGTTCTGCGCGGCCTCGGCGCTGTCCGAACGGACCCTGGCCCGCGGTCTGCGCGCGGTGACGCTGCGCGGGGACGGTGTGGTCGTGCTGTGCGGCTCGGCGTACAAGAACCGCGGGGTCGAGCCGCTGCTGGACGCGGTCCTCGCCTATCTGCCGTCGCCCGCCGACATGCCGCCGGTGCGCGGGACGGCGGACGGCGCGGAGGTGGAGCGCGCGCCGGACCCGGCGGAGCCGTTCGCCGCGCTCGCCTTCAAGGTGACGGCGACGCCCACCGGGCGCCTCACCCACCTGCGGGTCTACGCGGGCACGCTGCGCACGGGCGAGTCCGTACTGGACGCCGGTACGGGTCGTACGGAGCGGGTCGGCAGGATCCTGCGGGTCCAGGCGGACCGGCACGAGGAACGGGAGGAAGCGGTGGCCGGTGACATCGTCGCCGTGGTCGGGGTGAAGGCCGCCCGGGCCGGCACCACCCTGTGCGCTCCGGGGGCGCCGCTGGTCCTCGAACCGCCCTCGGTGGCCGACCCGGTGGTGTCCGTGGCCGTCGAGGCCCGTCGCGGCGGCGACACGGGACGGCTCGCGTCGGCCCTGGCACGGCTCGCCGAGGAGGACCCGTCCCTGGTGGTGCGGTCCGACGCGGAGACCGGCCAGACCGTGCTGTCGGGGCTGGGCGAACTCCACCTGGAGGTCGCCGTGGAGAAGATCCGCAGCGGCCACGGGGTGGAGGTCGTCGTCGGCCGTCCGCAGGTCTCCTACCGGGAGACCGTCGTGCGCGGGGTGACCGGCCTGGTCCACCGGCACGTCAAACAGGACGGCGGTGCGGGGCAGTTCGCGCATGTCGTCATCGACGTCGAGCCGCTGGAGGAGGGCGTGACGGGATTCGAGTTCCGCTCGGCGGTCGTCGGCGGCCGGGTGCCGCAGGAGTACGCGCGGGCCGTGGAGGCGGGCTGCCGGGACGCCCTCGCCGAGGGCCCCCTCGGCGGGTTCCCGGTGACCGGGCTGCGGGTCACGCTCACCGACGGGGCGACCCACTCCAAGGACTCCTCGGACCTGGCGTTCCGGGCGGCCGGCCGCTTCGCCCTGCGCGAGGCGCTGCGCCAGAGCACGGTGGAGCTCCTGGAGCCGGTCGCGGAGGTCACCGTGACGGTCCCGCAGGACTGCGTGGGCGCGGTGCTGGGCGACCTCGCGGCCCGCCGCGGGCGGGTCTCGGGATCCACCTCCCGGTCCGGGACCGCGGTGGTCACGGCCGCCGTTCCGCTGGGCGAGCTCTTCGGCTACGCGTCGCGGCTGCGCGGCCGTACGCAGGGCCGCGGGACCTTCACCACCCGCCAGGCCGGCCTCGCGCCGGTCCCGCCCTCCGTCGCGGGGACGCTCCTCGCCCGGTAGCCGCCGCGCGGGAGACCCGGTGCGCACGGTCCCGCCCCCGGCCACGGGGGCGGGGCCCACCCGCACGGCCCGGCCCCGGCCCCGGCACTAGGCTGCGTGTCCCGAGGACCCGTCACGACAGCAAGGTGCGCACATGTTCGAGTCGCCGCAGGAGAATCCGTACCCGGACAGCCACGTCCTCGGCGAGGGACCCGAACCGCACCCGCTGCTGCGGCCCGTGCTGCCCCTGCTGGGGCGCTGGCACGGCCGGGGCCGGGGCGAGTACCCGACCCTGGAGCAGGACTTCCGGTACGAGCAGGAGATCGCCTTCAGCCACGACGGGCGCCCGTTCCTGCGCTATGAGGCCCGCGCGTGGCTGATCGACGCGTCGGGCGCCCCGGTGCGCCCGGCGGGGCGGGAGGCCGGGTGGTGGCGGGTGACGCCCGACGCCACCCTGGAAGTCGTCCTCGCCCACCCGACCGGCATCGTGGAGACGTACGTCGGGCGGGTGTCCGACACGGAGATCGAGATCGAGACCAAGGACGTGGCGCTGACGCCCCTGGCCAAGGAGGTCACCGGCACCCGGCGCCACTACGCGCTCCGGGGAGCCGAGATGACGCTCACCCACGACATGGCGGCAGTCGGTCAGCCGCTGCAGCACCACCTCACGGCCCACCTGCGCCGACGCCCCTGCTGACGCTTCCCGCGTCCCGCGGGCCGCGGAATCACCCGGGTGCCCGGCAGGTTCCGGCCCGCAGCCGGGTCCCCGCTCTCGCATAGTCGAGGTACGCCGTGGCCGCCACGGCGCCGTGCCGGAGGGAGAGACCGTGGTGGATACGGGACGACGTACCGCGATGACCGCACTGCTGGCCGCGGGGCTCGCCCCGGGTACGGCCGCCGCCGCGGCCTCGCGCCGGCCGGCCGACGCCGGGCTCGTCCCGGGTGCCGCGGCCCCGGCCTCGCCGGCGCGGGCCGTGCCGGCCGCCGGGGCGGGCCCGCGCCCGCCGGCGGCACTGCTCGGCGCCGAGATCCGCCGGCTGCCCACGTCCCGGAAGGTCGTGGCGCTCACGTTCAACGCCGCGTGGGACGAGAGCGGGCTGGACACGGTGCTGGGGGAACTGCGCCGCCGGAAGCTGCCCGCCACGTTCTTCCCGACGGGCGACTTCGCCGATGCCCACCCCGCCGCCGTGCGGGCCATGGGCGCGGCGCACGGCCTGGGCAACCACTCGTACAGCCACCCCTACTTCAATGACCTGAGCACCCAGGAGCGGGCGGACGAGGTCGGCCGCGCCGACACGGCGATCCGCCGGGCGTCCGGGACCGAGCCGCTGCCGTTCTTCCGCTTCCCCTACAGCGCCACGAGCGAGGACGCCATCGCCGACGTCAACGACCTCGGCTACGCGGCGATCGAGTTCACCGCCGACACCAACGGCTACCTCGGGCCGGCCCGCGGCATGACCGTGGACGAGGCGGTCCGGCGCGCCGTCGACGCCCTCACGCCCGGCGCGATCATCCAGATGCACGTGGGCAGCACGGGGGACGGCGTCGTCCTCGACGCCCAGGCCCTCCCCCGGATCATCGACGCCGCCCAGGCCGCCGGCTACACGGTCACCGACCTGCGCGACTTCCTCACCGAGGACCCGGAAATCGGGATGCGCGCAGGTCAGCGGGTGCGTAGGGTCGATCCACGTGGAACCACTCACTGAGAAACAGATCCGCTCGTCGTTCGTGAACTGCACGAAGGGCGAGGCAGCGCGCCTGCGGCTGCCGCTGGACTTCGCCGAACTGCCCTGGGAGGACCTGGACTTCCTGGGCTGGGTGGATCCGGGAGCGCCGCTGCGGGCCCATCTGGTGCTGCCCGGGGCCCAGGGACCGGTGGGGATCTCGCTGCGCGTGCCCTCGGTGGGCCGCACCAGCGCGGTGAAGTCCAGCCTGTGCCAGATCTGCCTGACCGGTCACGCGTCGTCCGGGGTCACCCTGCTCGCCGCGCCGCTGGCGGGCGCCCGCGGCCGGGAGGGCAACACGGTCGGCATCTACGTCTGCGCGGACCTGGCCTGCCCCCTGTACGTACGGGGCAAGCGCCAGCCGAAGCTGCGGGCCGGGCGGTACGAGGAGTCCCTGACGCTGGACGAGCGCCTCGCGCGCATGTCGGGCAACCTCGACGCCTTCGCGGCCAGGGTCACCGCGGCGTGACCGGTCCCGGGCCCCCGCCGCGGCGAGGGCGGGGCCCGGGGGCCGGCCTCGGGGGGGCGGGCGGTCAGCCGCCGCGCTGCTCCTCGCGTACCCGCTCCTCCTGCTGCGCCCGGGCGCGCCTGGTCACCACCGCGGCGGCCGCGAGCGCGCTGCCCGCGAAGGCCAGCGCGACCGTCCACGGCTGGTCGAAGTGGTGCCGGGTGACGTGGTCGACGGAGTAGCGGCCCGGCCCGGCGAGGCCGACGGCGGCCGCGGTGAAACCGAGGAAGGCCGGGTACTCGAATCCGCCGCCCTGGTTGAAGAACCCGGCGGGCGCGTGGACCGACACGGCCCCGGCCATGGCCCCCGCCGCGGCGGCGCCGGCGGCCGGTGTGGCCAGGCCGAGGACGAGCAGGGCCCCGCCTCCGGCCTCACCCAGGCCGGCGGCGATCGCGCTCTGCCGCCCGGGCCTGAACCCCATGTGCTCCATCGCGGCCGCCGTCCCCGCCAGGCCCCCGCCGCCGAACCAGCCGAAGAGCTTCTGCGTCCCGTGCGCCATCAGCACCGCGCCGGTGCCGGCGCGCAGCGCCAGCAGGGCGAGGTCACGGCGGTTGATGCAGGTCATCGGGTCTCCTCACACAGCGGTTGCGGTACGCACCATCCGTATCCGTTCCGGCACCACCGCCCACACATATGCCCGCAGATCCTCCATACGGCCGGACTGCGGCGGAAGGGACGCCATGTACTTCGAGCAGGTCTTCACGTACGCGTGGGAGCACCACACGGGCAGGGGCGCCGCCGTGCTCTCCGTGGCCTGTGAACCGGAGGAGGCGGGACGGCCGCGGCGCTGGCTGCTGCTGGCGGCACAGCCGGACTTCAGCGAACTCCTGGCCTTCGAAGATGCCGCGCACGCCCGGGAGTTCGCTACGGCGGTCCTCGAACTGCCGTCGTCGCGGCGGTTCCACGAGCGGGACATCGAGCTGTACGAGACGGGCCCGGGGCAGGACCGCCAGGCCACCCTGACGGTGGGCCGCGACCCGGCCGACGGGCTCCGCGCCTACTTCGCATACCAGTCCTTCTACCTGTTCCCCGACCGCGACGGCCGGCCGGGCCCGGCCGCCCTCGGCCTGGAGGTGGTCTGCGACGACGTCGACGTGGAACGGGCCAAGGCCGAGGCCCGCGCACTGCTCGCGGTCCTCGACGGGGCCGGCCCGCCTACCATGTGCCCATGAGCGCGAGCACGCACCTGGCAGGTGCACACGGTGCGCAGCCGCGAGAGGAGCGGCTGGCGGTCGCGGTGTCCGTCCTGGCGCTGCTCGCGGATGCCACCCGGCTGGCGCTGCTGGACGAGCTGGGGCGGGGCGAGGCCGATGTCGGCACGCTCACCGAGGCCTGCGGTGCGGCCCGGCCCTCCGTGAGCCAGCACCTCGCCAAGCTGCGCCTCGCCGGTCTGGTCACCAGCCGCAAGGACGGACGGCGCGTGGTCTACGCCCTGGGCCACGGCCATCTGCGGCGGCTGGTGGACGAGGCCCTGAGCGTCGCCGATCACCAGCTGCGCGCCCTTCCGCCGCACGACTGAACGCTCCGGGTCGCCGCCTCGTGGACACCGCCACTCCATCATGTGCACAGGTGCGCACATGATGGCTATGGTGGTCCGGTGCTGTCCGTCCTGCGCAACCGCACCTACCGGCGCCTGTTCACGGCGCAGGCCGTCGCCCTGGCGGGCACCGGGCTCGCCACCGTCGCGCTGAGCCTGCTGGCCTACGACATCGCCGGGACCGGCGCCTCGGCGGTGCTGGGCACGGCCCTGGCGGTCAAGATGGTCGCCTACGTCGGCATCGCCCCCCTGGCCGGCGCGCTCGCCGACCGGATCCCGCGGCGCACGCTCATGGCGGCGCTGGACCTCACCCGCGCCGGGCTCGCCCTGGCTCTCCCGTTCGTCACCGAGATCTGGCAGATCCTCCTCCTGGTCTTCCTGCTCCAGGCGGCATCGGCCGCGTTCACCCCGGTCTTCCAGGCCACCGTCCCCGAGGTGCTGCCCGCCGAGAGCGACTACACCCGCGCCCTGTCGCTGTCCCGGCTCGCCTACGACCTGGAGAGCCTGTTCAGCCCCGCCCTGGCCGCCGCCCTGCTGGCGTTCGTCTCCTACGACCGGCTCTTCGCCGGCACCTGCCTCGGCTTCCTCGCCTCCGCCGCCCTCGTCGTCGCCACCGTGCTGCCGCGGCCCGCACCCGCCGAGCGCACCGGCGGCGCCTGCGCCGAGGCCGCCTTCGGCGCCCGGCTGTTCTGGGCGACGCCCCGGCTGCGGGCCCTGCTCGCCCTGGACCTCGCGGTCGCCGCCGCCGGCGCCCTCGTCTTCGTCGACACCGTCGTCCTGGTCCAGGGCCATTTCGGCCGCTCCGCGGGCGCCGTCTCCCTGGCCCTCGGCGCCTACGGGGCGGGGTCCGTACTGACCGCGCTGCTGCTGCCGCGCCTGCTGCTGCGGCGCACCGACCGCGCCGTGATGCTCCCGGCCGCCTTCGCCCTGCCCGCGGTCCTGGCCGCAGTCGCCGCCCTGACCGCGGCGGCGCCGGGCGGCTGGTCCTGGTGCGCGGTCCTCGCCGGGTGGGCCGCGATCGGCGCGGCCTCCTGCGCCGTACTGACCCCCGGCGGCCGGGTGGTCCGCCGCTCCACCGCCGATCCGGACCTGCCCCGCGCCTTCGCCGCCCGCTTCTCCCTGTCCCACGGCTGCTGGCTGCTGACGTATCCCCTGGCGGGCTTCCTCGCCGCTTGGGCGGGGCTCGCGGTGACCGCGCTGGTCCTCGGCGGCGTCTGCCTGGCGGCCACCGCGGCGGCCGCCGCCGTCTGGCCGGCCCGCGATCCGTCCCGGCTCGAACACGTCCACCCCGACCTGCCCGCGGACCACCCCCACCTCGCCGACGCGCTGCCCGCGGCGGACGGCTGGCGGCACGGGCACCACTACGTCATCGACCGGCACCACCACCGCTGGCCGGCCCCCGGCCTCACAGGGCCTTCGCCCGGGCGATGACCAGGGCGACGTCGTCGTGGTCGTCCGGCCGGCGCAGGGTGTCCAGGAGCCGGTCGCAGGTCTCCTCCAGCGGGCGGCTGGTGTCGGCGAGCAGCTCCAGCAGCAGGGCGAGGCGCTCGTCGATGGGCTGGTCCCGGGTCTCCACCAGCCCGTCCGTGTACAGCACCAGCTGGTCCCCGGGCTCCATCGGCACGGCGGTGACCTCGAAGGGGACGCCTCCCACGCCCAGGGGCGTGCCGGTGGGCAGGTCCAGCAGCCGGGGGGCCCGGCCGGCCCGGATCAGGACCGGGGGGAGGTGGCCGGCGACGGCGATGCGGCACTGCGCGCGGTGGGGGTCGTAGACGGCGTACACGCAGGTCGCGATGGTCTCCTCCAGCGCGCTCGTGGTGCGGTCCAGCTGTTCCAGGACACGGGTCGGGTCGAGCGACAGTTCGGCGAGGGTGCGGGTGGCGGTGCGCAGCTGTCCCATCCCGGCGGCGGCGTTGATGCCGCTGCCCATGACGTCTCCGACGACCAGGACGGTGGTGTCGTCGGGCTGGGCGATGGCGTCGAACCAGTCACCGCCGATCTCGCTGGTGGCCGCGGCGGGCCGGTACCGGTAGGCGACCTCCAGACCGGGGGTGGGCGGCGGGTGGTGCGGCAGGAGGTGGTGCTGGAGGGCGAGGGCGGTGTGGTGCGCGTTGCGGTACCAGCGGGCGTTGTCGATGCACACGGCGGCGCGGGCGGCCAGTTCGCCGGCCAGGATGATGTCGTCGTCGTTGAAGGGCCTCGGGTTGCGGGTGCGCTTGAGGTCGAGCGCGCCGAGGACCTCGCCGCGGGCGATGAGCGGCACGGCCAGGTACGAGCGCAGCCCGGCGCGGGCCAGCAGGGCGGCCGCGTCGTCGTCGCGGGCGATGCGGGAGATGTCCCGGGCGTGGACGTGGGCGACCAAAACCGGATGGCCGGTGGTCACGGACTGGGTGACCAGCCGGTCCGCCTCGTAGCGGGCGATGTCGCCCGGCGGGTCGGCGGCGCGCACGGCCTCGCTGGGATAGGAGGACGCCACGGCCAGGGCCCGGAACACCGCCGGTTCGTGGGCGGACGACTTCAGGCTGGGGCGGCCTTCGAGGACGGAGTCGAGGATGTCGACGGCGGCGATGTCGGCGAGCTCGGGTACGACCACGTCGGCGAGCTCGCGGGCGGTCTGCTCCAGGTCGAGGGTGGTGCCGATGCGGACGGTGGCGTCGGCGATCAGGGCGAGGCGGCGCCGGCTGAGGGCGATCTCCTTGGCCGCCTGGTGACTCTGCGTGACGTCCACCACGGAGGTGGCCAGGCCCAGCACGCGCCCGCCGGCGTCCTCCAGCCGGTAGTACGAGACCGACCAGGCGTGCTCGTAGTGCTGGTCGCCGTGCGTGTGCCCCGCCGTGAACTGCTCGACCAGCGGTGTCCCCGTGGCCAGTACCTGGCGCATCGCCGACTCGACGGCGCCCGCGTCGTCGAGGAAGGACAGCGCGTCGCGGACGCTGCGCCCGATGTGGTCGGCGGCGGGCAGCCCGTTGATGCGCTCCAGCGAGGGATTGACCAGGACGTAGCGCAGGTCCGTGTCCAGGACCGCCAGCCCGATCGGGGACTGGGCGACCAGCCGGGCGGAGAGGGCCAGGTCCCGCTCCAGCCGGCGCAGGCGCGTACGGTCCGTGGCGATGCCGAGGGCGAACAGGTCGCCGTGCTCGTCGAGCAGGCGCATGTTGCGGAACTCGACCAGGCGCGTGCTGCCGTCCTTGTGCCGTACGGGGAAGGCCCCGGCCCAGTCGCCGGCGCCGCCCATCACCCGGGCGAACAGCTCCACGACCAGGTCCGCGTGGTCGTGGGACGCCAGCAGCCGGGCGGCGGGCCGGCCGAGGGCCTCCTTCGCCGTCCACCCGAACAGCTGCTCGGCCTGCGGGCTCCACAGGGCGACCCGCCCCTGCGCGTCCAGGACGACCGCGGCGACGTTCAGGACGTCGAGCAGCCCGCTCGGCGGGGACACCCCGGGCGCTGTGCGCCCCGCAGGGTCCGCCCGGCCTCCCCCGAAGGCTCCGGTCGCATCCATCCAAGGCGCTCCCTTCCGGCGCGGCTGTCTTCATCGTCCCCCCAAATCCGCCCTCCAGCCCTCCGGCCCCGCGCGTTCGGCTGGGGGCACGGCCGGTCCCGGCCCCGGACGCCGCGGCGGGAGCGGGCGGCCGCCGCGGTGCGGGCCGGCCCGCACGGCACGGTGCTCAGCCGCTCCCCGCGCCGGAACCGGCCGGCGTGGCCGCCGTGAGGGCCGCCAGGACGCGGTCCGGGGTGAGGGGGAGATCGCGCAGGCGCCGGCCGGTGGCGTGGCACACGGCGTTGCCGATCGCGGCGGCCGTGCCGACAATGCCGATCTCGCCGATGCCCTTGCTGCCCATCGGGTTGAGGTGCTCGTCGTGCTCGTCGATCCAGCCGACCTCGATCTCGGGCACGTCGGCGTGGGCCGGCACGTGGTAGGCCGCCAGGTCGTCCTCGGCGAAGCCGCCGTGGACGGGGTCGACCGTACTGCGCTCCGTCAGGGCCATGCCGAGGCCCATCACCATCGCTCCGGTGAACTGGGAGCGGGCCGTCACCGGGTTCAGGATGCGCCCGGCCGCGAAGACGCCGAGCAGTCGGCGTACCCGCACCTCTCCGGTGACCGTGTCGACCCGGACCTCGGCGAAGTGGGCTCCGAAGGCGTGGCGGGCGTACGGGGAGCCCTTCTCGACCGCCTCCGTGGTGTCGGCCGACGCCGAGAGCCCCTCGGCGGGCAGGGCGCCCCGGTGGCCCGCCAGGCGGGCGGCCAGGGCGGTGCAGGCCTCGTGCACGGCCCAGCCCCAGGAGGCCGTGCCGCAGGATCCGCCGGCCAGGGAGGCCCGGGGCAGGTCGGTGCTGCCGATGGCCACCGTCACCGAGTCCAGCGGGACGGCCAGGGCGTCGGCCGCCACCTGGGCGAGGACGGTCCGGGCGCCGGTGCCGATGTCGGTGGCGTTGATCTCGACGAGGCGGCTGCCGTCGGGCCGGGCGTGGGCCCGGGCGGTGGAGGGCGCGATGTACACGGGATACGTGGCCGCGGCCACCCCCACACCGTGCAGGAACGGTCCGTCCCTGCGCGGCGTACGGGACGCCGTCCAGCCGAAGCGGGCGGCGCCCTCCCGCAGGCACTCCACGAGGTGCCGGCTGCTGAAGGGGCGGTCCGTGTCGGGTTCGAGGGCGGGCTCGTTGCGGACGCGCAGTTCCACCGGGTCCATCCCCAGGGCGTCGGCCAGTTCGTCCATGGCCGACTCCAGGGCGTACATGCCGGGCGCCTCGCCCGGGGCGCGCATCCAGGAGGGCGTCGGCACGTCCAGGGGGACGGCCCGGTGGAGCGTGCGGCTGTCCGGTACGGCGTACATGACGCGGGCCGGGACGGCCGCCTGTTCGACGAACTCCCTGACGCGGGAGGTGTGCGTGGTGGCCTCGTGGACCAGGGCGGTGAGCGTGCCGTCGGGTCGCGCGCCGAGGCCGATCCGGTGCAGGGTCGGCGCCCGGTGCCCGACGACGGCGGGCAGGTGGCGCCGGGGCAGGGCGAGTTGGACGGGCCGGCCGAGGCTGCGGGCGGCCATCGCGGCCAGGACGACGTGCGGGCGGGGGGTGCCCTTGCAGCCGAAGCCTCCGCCGACGTGTTCGCTGATGACCGTGATGCGGTCCTCGGGCAGGTCGAACAGCGAGGCCAGCGCCGTACGGACGGCGCCCGCGCCCTGGCTGGAGTCCCATACCGTCAGGTGCCCGCCGGCCTCGTCCCAGGCCGCGGTGGCGGCGTGCGGCTCCATCGGGTGGTTGTGCAGCGGCGGCACGGTGTAGACGCAGTCGACGCGTACGGGCGCGGCGGCGAGGGCCGCGTCCGGGTCGCCCCGCTCCCTGAGGGCGGGGTGGCCCCCGTTGACCTCCTCGGGCGTGTAGGCGTCGGGATGGCCGGCGCGCAGGGTGCCGTCGTGGTCCTCGGTCGCGTAGCGGATCCGCAGGGCTTCGGCGCCGGCCCTGGCTGCTTCGAGGGTCTCGGCGACCACCAGGGCCACGTACCAGCCGCGGTGCGGGACCTCGGTGTTCTGCAGCACCTGGAGCACGGGGTCGTCGGAAGGGCCCAGGCGGGGCGCGTCGCCGGCGGTGAGGACGCCGAGGACGCCGGGTACCTCCAGGCAGGGGCCGGTGTCGAAGGCGGTGACGCGGCCGCGGGGCACGTCGGCGGGGACCGGCCAGGCGTGGACGCGGCCGGGCGGGTGGTGGTCGGTGGCGTAGCGGGCGGCGCCGGTGACCTTCTGGGGGGCCTCGGAGCGGACGGCGGGGGTGCCGAGGACGGAGTCGGGGCGTTCGGGGCGTCGGGAGCGGTCGGCGGGCATTGCTGCTCCTAGGGGGTGATCTGTCGGGCCGGATCGGGGAGCGGCGTCTGCCGCCGTGGCGCACGTGGCGGAGGAGGAAGTCGATGCGGTGGCGCTCCCCGCCTCCCTGCGGTGGCCGGCGGGCGCCGACGCCCGACGGTGACGTGGCGAGGCGCGGTGCCGGACCGCACGGGCCCGGCCTGAACGGCCACGACCCCCTACGGGGTGCGGGGCTGTCCGGCCTGCGCCTGCCGGGCGAGCGTGGCGAGTGCGTCGCACGCCAGGTTGCGGGCGAGCGTGACCTTGTACGCGTTGTCGCGCAGGGGCCGGGCCTGGGCCAGTTCCGCCTCCACCGCCTCCCGCACGGCCTCGGCGGTGGGCTCGCCGCCGGTCAGCCGTGCCTCGGCCGTCGCGGCCCGCCAGGGCCGGTGGGCGAGGCCGCCGAAGGCGAGGGCGACCCGTCGTACGCGCCGGCCGTCGGGTTCGAGTTCGAGTACGGCGGCCACCGAGGCCAGGGCGAAGGCGTACGAGGCCCGCTCGCGGGCCTTGCGGTAGAGGGAGACGGCGCCGGGGGCGGCGGCGGGCAGCAGGACCGCGGTGACGATCTCGCCGTGCCGCAGGACGGTGTCCTGCTCGGGCCGGTCGCCGGGCAGCCGGTGGAAGGAGGTGGCGGGCACGGTCCGGGCGCCCTCCTCGCCGTGCAGCTCGATCTCGGCGTCGAGGGCGGCGAGGGCGACGGCCATGTCCGAGGGGTGGGTGGCGATGCAGTGCTCGGAGTGGCCCAGAACGGCGTGGTCGCGGTGGACCGCGTCGCGGGCCGCGCAGCCGGTGCCCGGGTCGCGCTTGTTGCAGGCCGCGGAGACGTCCTGGAAGTAGGGGCACCGGGTGCGCTGGAGCAGGTTGCCGCCCGTGGTGGCCGCGTTGCGCAGCTGCGCCGACGCTCCCGCGAGCAGGGCCTGGGTGAGGGCGGGGTGGCGCGAGCGGACCAGGGGGTGGGCCGCGACGTCGCTGTTGCGCGCGGTGCCGCCGATGCGCAGGACGCCGCCGGGGAGTTGCTCGACGCCGTCCAGGGGCAGCCGGGCGAGGTCGACGAGGGTGGCCGGGCGCTCGACGCCGCGCTTCATTAGGTCCACGAGGTTGGTGCCGCCGGCGAGGTAGCGCGAGCCGGGCAGGCCGGCGTGGGCGGCGGTCGCCTCCTGGAGGCTGGTCGCACGCACGTAGGCGAAGGGTTTCACGCGGTCACGTCCCGTACGGCGTCGACGATGCGGGGGTAGGCGCCGCAGCGGCAGAGGTTGCCGCTGAGCCGTTCCCGGATCTCCTCGGCGGTCAGCCGCGCGGGGGCCGGATCGGCGAGGGCCTCGGCGGGTGTGGCGTGCGAGGGGTGGCCCGCGGCGGCCTCTTCGATGGCCCCGAGGGCGGAGCACAGCTGGCCGGGGGTGCAGAACCCGCACTGGAGGGCGTCCCGGTCGATGAAGGCCTGCTGTAGCGGGTGCAGGGCGCCGGAGGGGTCGGCGAGCCCTTCCACGGTGGTGACGTGCGCGCCGTCCTGCGCGACGGCGAGCAGCAGGCAGGCGTTCACCCGGCGTCCGTCGAGGAGCACGGTGCAGGCCCCGCACTGGCCGTGGTCGCACCCCTTCTTGGCGCCGGTCAGGCCGAGGTGCTCGCGCAGGGCGTCGAGGAGGGTGACGCGGTGGTCGAGCCGCAGGACGTGTTCCGCGCCGTTGACGCGGAGCGTGACGGGGGAGGCTGGTGCCCCGGTTCCACTCGGCACCGCCGGTCTCCCTTCGGCCGGGTGGGACGTCCCGTCCGGGTGGGACGTCGCCGCACCACGTCGTATCCCGCCGCGGCCCCGACGGCCACCGTGCCACGCGGATACCTCCCACCCCGGGCCCCCGATCTTCCCTCGGTCGGCCCCGTCCGCATGCCCCGCCCCGACCCGGGCAGGGGCCCCGTACGGGGCGCGGCCTGGCCACCCGGCCGCGACGGGGTCGCGTCCCGGCGAACGCGCCCGTCCGGCCGCTCTCCCCACCCCGGCCCCGGCCCCCGCCCCGGGCGCGGATACACAAACAGCCCGGCGGCGGCCCAGCGCAAGCCCGGGGAGCGGCCCGGCGTAAGCCCAGCGGCGGCCCGGGAGCGGCGCCGGCGCCGTCACACCGCAAGCCCGGGAGCGGCCCGGCGGGGCGGCCCGGCGGCGGCCCGGCACAAGCCCGGGAGCGGCCCGGCGGGGGCCCGGCGCAAGCCCGGCAGCGGCCCGGCGGGGCGGCCCGGCACAAGCCAGGCGGGGGCGGTGCGCAAGCCCGGGAGCGGCCCAGCGGCGGCCCAGCCCAAGCCCGGGAGCCGCGTCGGCGGGGGCGGTGCGCAAGTCCGGGAGCGGTTCGGGCGGGCGGGCTGGCGGCTCGGGGCTAGCCCAGGGCCGCCAGGAGTTCGCGTTCGCGGGTGGGGGTGAGGCCCGTGCGGCGGGGGCGGTGCAGGCCGGTCTCGCGTTCCCAGGCCAGGGTGTCCGTCAGGAGGGCCGTCCGGGGGCGGTGGCGGAGGCCGGCGGCCTCGGCGGCGGCGCCGCTGCGGGCGCAGAAGCCGGCCATTTCCGGGTCGGCCATCCACATGGCGAGGGACTCCGGCCCCATGAACTCGCCCACCCCCTGCCCGAGCAGCCAGTCGCGGCCGGCCGGCACCACCGGCCCGGTGTGGCCGCCGATCTCGCGCGACAGGGCGAGCCACTCGCCGAAGGGCACCTCCGGGCCGACCGCGTCGTACGTGCCGGTCGTCTTCTGCTCGGCGCAGTCGAGCAGCCATGCCGCCAGGTCGCGTACGTCGACCGCCTGGGTCGGGACGTCCAGCGGGTCCGGCACCAGCATCGGCGCGAGCGGCTCCCGGGCCGCGCGGCCGACCCAGTACCCGGTCCGGCCGCTGTGGTCGCCCGGCCCGCCGATCAGTCCGGCCCGCGCGATCAGCAGCCGCTCGCCCAGCGCGGCCGTCGCGGCCTGCTCGCAGGCCACCTTGGCCTGCCCGTACTCCTCACGGCCCAGCTCGTCCGCCGCGGCCGCCGGCAGCAGCTCGGCCGTCTCGTCCGCGCCCGGCCGCGCGTGCGAGGCGTACGCGCTGACCGAGGAGACGTACGTCCAGTGGCCGGCCCGTCCGCCGAGCGCCTCCAGCGCGCCGCGGACGAAGCCGGGCTGCCAGGACACCTCCACCACCGCGTCCCAGTCCCGGCCCGCCAGGCCCGCGTACGCGGACGCCTCGCGGCGGTCCGCGGCCACCAGCGCCGCGCCCTCGGCGACCTCGCCGCTCTCGCCGCGGGCCAGGCACGTCACCCGGTGCCCGCGTGCCACTGCCTGCCTCGAGATCTCGCGGCCCACCCAGGCCGTCCCGCCCAATACCAGAATGTCCATCCGCCCACCCCAACACGGGCGGTGGCGCCGCGCCCAGGGTCTTTCGCCGAGAGCGCACCGCCGGCGCACCGGCCCCGATCAGGCCGCCAGCGCCGTGGTGACCACCAGCGGCGGGCGCCTGCGCTCCGCCTCCCAGTCGTGGCCGCGCGGGAGTTGCGGGTCCGCCAGGGCGAGCGCCTCCTCGACGGTCGGGCGGTGCTGGACCACGTCCCGGAAGCCGGTGCGTTCCAGCAGCGCCGGGATCAGCGCGACGGGCCACGCGTGGTTGCGCACCTCCTGCCAGGAACCGTCGGTGCGCCGGAGCCGTACGGTCAGCTGGTCGCCCGGGCCGTGGGCCTCGCCCGGGCCGCCGATGCGCAGCGAGGCGTAGTCCAGGCCCGTGCAGTCCGGGTCGGTGACGAGCAGCACGAACGGGGCTCCGGGCCGCAGCAGCCGGCGGACCTCCGTGAACACCGCGAGCACCGCGTCCTCGCCGGGCAGCGAGGCGAGCACGTGGTTGCACATCACGGCGTCCGCGCAGCCGTCGGCCAGGCCGGCCGCGCGTCCGTCCCGGACGAGGTGGTACTCGGCCACGGCCGTGCCCGAACCGCGGGCGAGCGCCAGCATCTCGGGCGAGGTGTCCGCGCCCAGCACCCGCGCCCCCAGCCGGCGGGCGGCGTGGTCGGCCACCGTGCCCGGCCCGCACCCGTAGTCCACCAGGACCCCGCCGCCGCCGAGCCGGCGGGACAGCTCCCGGAAGACGAAGGGGTATCCGAGGAGCCAGTCCGTGGCGGCGTCCACCGCCGCGAAGGCCTGCGCGCCCTCGTGGCCCGACCATGCGGCGTTCTCTCCGGCTCGGGGGTCCCCGGAGCCCTGCGACCAGTCGCTCACGGCCTCACTATCGGCCCACCGGGGCCGTGCCCGGGTGGTACGACACGGGGTTCGGCCCGCCTTGCCCGGCCGAGCCCCGCCCCGCGGGGGTCAGGGCTGCTCGTGCTCGGCCTCCGACACGAAGGGCTGGAGGAAGCCTCCGATGAGCTGCTCGATCTCGGTGATGCGCTGTTCGTGCGTGTACAGCTCGTCCCTGAGGTCCGCCTTGCCCTGTTCGTCGTGCCGGGACTCGTCGATGTTGCGCTGGACGATGCCGATGAGGTCCTGGAGCTGGGTGTGGAGCGTCTCGCTGATCCCGCCCCACACGGCGCGCAGATCGGCGGCGCGGCTGTCGGCGTACTGGCGCGCTGCCATCGTCGCCGACTCCTTGACGTGGTCGGAGAACTCCTGCGCCGCACGGGCCTGCAGTTTGCCGTCGGCGAAGAGGACCGCGCCGGAGGCCATCAGCGGTCCGACGGCGGCGCCGATGGCGATCGCGACGCCGACCGGGGGCACGGTCAGCCCCAGGGTGATCAGGCCGGCCGTGGCGGCGGCGGCCGTGCCGCCCGCGACGGCCGCCCCGGTGCCCGCTCCGATGGCCATGAGGGAGCTGGGCCGGTACATCAGCGGCACGTCGTCCCGGCGCCGCCGTCCGCTGCGGCCGTTGCCCTTGCCCGCCGCGATGGCGAGGGTGTAGAGGAGGTGGTTCTGGTCCCGGACCGACTGGGCGCCGGTGAGCTCGGCGCGGAGCTTGTCGAGGAGGTCCGCGTGCGCCCGGATCAGCGGTTCGAGCTGGCGCAGCAGATCGGACTGCCGCTGCTCGATGAGCTGGTCGAGGGTCTGTGCGCAGAAGACCTGCATCCGCTCCTGGAGTTGGGCGGTGTAGGCGTCCATGAGCTCGTGCTGGGCCGCCACGCGGCCGTCCTTGGTGAAGGAGCGGACGGCCCGGCTGAAGCGGCCGGGGCCGCTCGTCACGTGCCAGCCGGAGATCTCGCCGCTGGTGTCGGACAGGAAGGTGGCGAACCTCAGCTGCAGTTCGCTCTCGATGTCGAGGATCCGGCCGCCCACGATGTCCCGGATGGCGTCGGCGCTGGTCCGCAGCTGGTCCTGGGTGGCCTGGCTGCGCACCAGCAGCTCGCGCAGCTCCGCCGTGGACTTCATCAGGATCGCGCCCTCGTCGTGCAGCCGCAGGCGCAGGTTGACGGCGTTGTGCCGGAGGAATTCGGCGAGCCGGACGAACTTCACCCGGGCCGCGTCGCGCATGCAGAAGACCTCCAGGGCGGACTCCAGTTCGCCGATGCCCGAGTCCCGCAGACGCATCTCGTCGCCGTCGATCCGAGCCTTCAGCGCTTGGAGCGCGCTGACGAAGAACACGTTGGAGACGGCGGGCGAATCGGTGTCGCCGCCGAGCTCGGCCACCGCGTTGCGGCAGCGGCTCATGACCTCCGCTCGTTCCTCCTGCTCGATCCGGTCGAACTGGTTCACCACGAAGAAGATGTCGCGGTGTCCGAGCCGCTTGACGCGTTCGAGGTAGTTCTCGGTCTCGTGGAGGGTGAAGGGCCGTCCCGCGTCGGTGACGAACACGACGGCGTCCACCTCCTCCAGGTACCTCAGGGTGACCAGTTCACGGTCCGGGCTCTCGTTGATGCCCGCCGAGTCGACGATCTCCACGGATCTGCGCAGCAGTTCCAGCGGCTGTTCGACGACGGCCAGCGCGAACGAGGGGGCCCGCGGTGCGCCGTGGGCGTCGATCTGGAGGGAGACCTCCCGCTTGAACTCCTCGGTGGTGACGGCTGTCTCGCCGCCGCGCCGGTCCGCGTCCCGGTAGAGCCAGGCCCGCTCGGTCTCGCCCCAGCGCAGGACGGTGGTGAACGCGGTCGCCGGATTGGCCTTGGTGGGCAGCAGCCGCTTCCCCAGCAGGGCGTTGATCAGGGTGCTCTTGCCGCTGCTGAACTCGCCGAGCACCATGATCCGGAAGGTCTCGCGTTCGAAGACCGAGCCGTTGATGCCCAGTTCCAGCTCCCTGACCGGGCCGCCGGGCGGGGCCATGGCCACCGCCGCCTCGCCGGCCACCTGGTGCAGTCGCCGGTAGTAGGAGCGCAGCGCTCCGATGTGGTTGCTCCAGCCGCGGAAATGCGTGGCCGCGGACTCCGGGCCGGGCGGCGGCTGCCGGTTCTCGTGGTCCATCAGGCCCCTTCCAGGGGGGAGAGGTGGGCGTGTACGGAACGGCTCAGCGACCGGGCGGTGCCGCGCAGCGAATTCCAGTGCCCGAAGGAGTCCGGGCGGGCCGCGACGGCCGTCGTGTGCAGCCGCCACCACTGCTCGTCGCGGTCCCTGGCCTCGCTGAGCAGGCGGTCGTACACCTGGCCGATCCGCGCGTCGGTACGGGCCACTTGTTCGGTGAAGGCGGTCTCGACGATGCGCTCCAGGTCGTCGATGGTGCGTTCGCGGCGCTCCGCCTGGCCGTGTTCGAGCGCCTCGGTCACCAGGGCCGTGCCGGCCGCCCCGGCGATCTGTGCGACGACCTCGGTGGAGACGGGGGTCAGCACGCTCTCGATGGCGGTGCCGACGAACTCCGGCAGCCAGGAGGCGTCCCAGCCGGTCGCGTTCTGCGATTCGGCGGCGGCCGCGGTCCCGGCGACCCCGGGCAGGGCGGCCGTCGGCACGATCCGCCGGGAGTCGGGGGCGGCCAGTCCCTGGAACAGCTCCTCGCCGGGCCGGTTGCGGAGCAGGACGTCGCGCAGCCTGCGGGTGTCCTGTTCGAGCACCCGGTCGACGGTGGCGGTGGTCCAGGCTTCGAAGCCCTGGAGCGCTTCCGCGGTGTACGGGATCGTGTGCAGCCGGATGAAGTGCTGTTCCTCCGGGGTCTCCAGCATCCCGGAGAAGCGGGAGGCGAGTTCGCTCGCCGCGGCGGCCCGGCGCCTGCGGGCCTCGGCGGCTATCGCCGCGGCGAGCGCGGCGCGCCACTCCCCCACGTCGGCGCTGAGGACGATCCAGTGGAAGCGGGCGCTCTCGTGCGCCGTGTGCCAGATCTGTGCGGCGCGGGCCCGGACCGGGTCGGAGCGGTCCGCGTCCGCCAAGGCCCGGGCGGCGGCCTCCTCGACCAGGTCGCAGGTGGCCGCGAGCAGGTACAGCCTGCGGATCGTCCGTAACGCGCGGCGCAGCCGGACACCGGCGAGCTGGGCGAGTACGGAGCGCACCCGGTCGATCCCGTCGGCCGCTTCGGCCGCGGACGCCGCGCCGGGTGCGCGGACCGGCCCGGGCACCACCAGCGCCTCGGGGGCCAGGATCCCGACGAGGTGCCGGACGCGTCGCAGGATGTCGGCCGCCTCGTCCTCGACCTCGTCGAGCTTGGTGACGACGACCGCGAGCGGCGGGGTGTGCGGGGCGGCGGCCAGCGCCTTGATCCTGGCCTGTTCGGTGGCGAGCATCGCCCGCCGGGCCTCGGTGACCACGACCACCACGTCGCCGTCGGCCACGATCCGGGCGAGGGCTGCGGTGTCGGGCTGCCGTATGCCGGACCAGCCCTCCCAGCCGGGCGTGTCCACGAGTTCCACTCCGGCCCGGGCCAGCCAGGAATCCGCCGGCACCGGGACCCGTACGGTGCGCGGCCGCGCGGGATCGGCGGGCTCGGCACCGGCGGCCGTGGAGGGCGCCTCCGCGGTCCCGGGTCCCGCCGCCTCGTGTCCTGCCGGTCCGGCTTCCGCCGCTCCGGCTTCCGCAGTCCTGGCGTCCGCCGCTCCGGCGGCGGGGTCCGGCCGGACGACGACGGGCGGCCCCTTCGTCGGGTGGACGGAGACGGGCAGGCAGTCCTCGCCGACCAGGTCGTTGACGAGCCGGGACTTGCCGACGTTGCTGCCGCCGATGACGCAGATCCGGGCCAGCGGGGATTCGGCCCTGCGGGCGGCCCGGCGGATCAGCGAGGCCGCCGAGTCCGCCCCCGCCTGGTCCGCGAGCAGGGCGACGCGCTCCGCCAGTTCGCCGATCGGCTCGCGCCGCGGCTCGCCCCGGGGCAGATCCCGCCCGTGCATGCCCGTACCGCCCACGGCGCCGCCACCCCACCCCGTCCCGACCGACCCGCCGCGACCATGATGCCAACGGACGCGGCCCGGTGTCGGCGATTCGGATCAGGTGGTGGGATGCAGGCGGGCCGGTGCGAGCGGCGCGGCGCCGTGCCGGCGCGCGTCGGCGGCGGCCAGGGCGCTGCCGGCCAGCCAGCTGCCCCAGTCCACGTTCCAGTCGCCGAAGCCGTTGTCGAAGGGGGCCATCATCTCGCCGCCGCTGTTGACCACTTCGACGATGTCCCCTTCGCGCACCGTCTCGAAGAACCAGGCGGCGTCCTCGGTGCTCATCCCCGTGCAGCCGTGGCTGACGTTCGCCTCGCCCTGCGCCTCGACCGACCAGGGCGCGGCGTGGATGTACTCCCCGCTCCAGGTCACCCGGGTCGCGTAGCGCACGGGCAGGTCGTAGAACTCCGCGGTGCCGCGCTTGATGCCGACGGTGTCGCCCCGCATGCGGACCTTGGACTCCTTGCGGAGCACGACCTTGATGCCGGCGCGCGTCCTGAACCCGGGCTTTCCGGTGGTGACCGGGATGGTCCTGATGACCCGTCCGTTGCGGCGTACGGTCATCTCGTGGGCGGCGGAGTCGGTGACGGCCTCGATCCGGTCCCCGACGGTGAACTCCAGCGGCTCCGAGGGGCCGCCGTGGCCGAGGTCCCCGAGCTCCACCCCGTCGAGGCCGCTGCGCACCCGGACCACGGTGTGGGCGGGCCAGTAGGTGCGCGGCCGGTAGTGCAGCGTGGACGGGCCGACCCAGTGCCAGGCGCCCTCGACCTGGGGTTCCGAGGTCACCTGCAGGGCCTGTTCGACCCGTTCGCGGGCCAGTGGGTCGTCGGCGGGCACCGGGCGGCTGAGGTCGGCGGTGACGATCTCCCCGGCGCCGTAGGTCCCCGGGCGGGGCCCGAACTCGGCCGTCAGCCGGCCCCCGTCGGCGGGCGGGGCGGTCCGGAAGGCCATGGTCACGCCGACCGGGGTGCCGGCCGCGTCCTGGGCGCCGACCTGCACGGTGTACGTCTCGCCCGCCCGGAGCGGCTCGGTGTTGAGCCAGTGCCCGCTGTCGGGGCCGAGCTCTCCGGCCAGGTGGCGGCCGTGGCCGTCGGTCACGGTGACGTCGGTGAGTCGTCCCGGTTCGGCGAGGGCGATCTCCAGCGGGGCGCCGGCGTCCGTGGGCAGCCCGTCCGCGCGGGCGCCGTGGGAGGGGTCGCCGAGGGCCGGCATCCGCAGGACGGTGCCGTTGCCGCGGGCGGTGGCCCGGACCCGCTCC
Organism: Streptomyces sp. NPDC048270; assembly: GCF_040652335.1. Lineage (NCBI taxonomy): Bacteria > Bacillati > Actinomycetota > Actinomycetes > Kitasatosporales > Streptomycetaceae > Streptomyces > Streptomyces sp. NPDC048270. The sequence goes on along the minus strand of NZ_JBEZLV010000013.1, from coordinate 142,883 downwards.
TCCCGCCAGCCGCCGCACAGTCCGGGCCGCGAGGTGTGGACCGAGCAGCGGCCGACGCCCGTCCGCCCGCCGTCGTCCACCGCCCGGCCGACCAGCAGGGTGACGGCCGCCTCCGCCGCCGCGCGCCCGGCCGGGTGCTCCGCGGCGTCCGCGTCGGACGCCCGGCCCGGCGCCGCCGCGGCCACCAGCATGGCTCCCGTCACGGCGGCCACCACGCCCCACGCCTTGGTCAGTTGCATTCGTTGCCCTCCCAGATCGCACACGGCCGGATGGCAGTATCAAAACGATGGGGAGCCAAAATGATGATCATGAACTCGGCTCTGCGGCCGAACGGGCGCCCCAAGTGAACTCGTACGGAGCACACGCCCGGCCGTTGGCCGTCGCGATCGGGGGTGCGTAGCATCCGGGCATGTCCGCCTTCCCACGGCTCCAGCGCCTGCGCGACGACCACGCCCCGGCCCTGCTCGCCTTCGAGCGGGAGAACCGGGCCTACTTCGCCGCGTCGGTTCCCGACCGCGGCGACCTCTACTTCGTGCGCTTCGGCGAACGGCACGCCGCCCTGCTGGCCGAGCAGGCCGCCGGGCTGCACCACTTCCACGTGCTGGTGGGCGAGGGGGGCGAGGTGCTCGGACGGTTCAACCTGGTCGACGTGGCGGACGGTTCGGCCGAGCTGGGGTACCGGATGGCCGAGCGGGCCGCGGGCCGGGGCCTGGCCACGGCCGCCGTCGGCGAGGTCTGCGCCCTGGCGGCCGCGGAGTACGGCCTGACCTCCCTGCGGGCCGTCACCACGCTCGACAACGCCGGCTCGCGGGCGGTCCTGGAGCGTGCGGGTTTCACGCCCGCCGGCGAGATCGAGGTGGACGGCCGCCCGGGCCTGCGCTTCGTGCGGGCCCTCGGCGCCGCGTCGCACGGATAGGGCCCCGGGCGGTCAGAGGGTCCGGCGCATGCAGGTCCGGGGCCACAGGTCCAGGCCGTGCCGCGCCTCCCGTGCGCGGATCTCCCGCAGGCCCGGTGTGAGGGCCGCGTCGTCGAGCGGGAGGAAGCCGCAGCGCGCGTAGTACGGGGCGTTCCAGGGGACCTCGGTGAACGTGGTGAGGGTCAGTGCGGGCGCCCCCTCGCGGCGGGCGAACGCGGCCAGGTGGTCCAGGAGCGACCGGCCGATGCGGCGGTGCGCGCTGTCGGGGTGCACCGACACCTGCTCGACGTGGAGGTTGCCGTCGACGCGGTCGGCGATCAGATACGCGACCGGGGCGCCGGTCGGACCCGCGGCGACCCAGGCCAGACCGGCCCGCTGGTAGCCGGCGAGTTCGCCGACCGGCAGCGGTTCGTCGTCGGCGATCTCCGGCATGCCGATGTCCCGGAAGCACAGCCCGGCCGCCCGCTCGATGTCCTGGAGCAGGGGCAGTTCGTCCGGGCGTGCCGCTCGTATGCGCATGGGGGCATTGTCGGGTAGGGGCCGCGCGGTGCCACCTGGTTTACCGGCGGTCGGGGAGCTGGTCGACGCGGACCGTGGTGAGGTCCTCGTCGAAGCCCTGCTCGGCGAGGGGCCGGAGTGGTGGGCGGCGGGCCGTCGTTATGATCACCGGCGGCAGGGCCGTAGCGCAGAGGTCGTCGCACCTGGCTTGCTCAGCCGGAGGACGTCGGTTCGAATCCGACCGGCCCCGCCACCCGTTCCCCGCCTCCCCTCCCGCCCCGAAAGGTGCTGACTCGTGAGCAGAGAACCGCTGGTGGGCGGGCTCCCCGTCGAGGAGGTCGCCGTGTGGCACCGGGTACGGCGCTTCGCCGTACCCCGCTGGATGATCGAGGATGCGACCGGGGCCCGGCTCGCCGGCGACTGGCGCGGGGCCTGCGCGGCCGCGGCCGTGGACGTGGCGCTCGACCCGGCACGGATCGGGGCCTCGCACGGCGGCGCCGTACGGTCCGCGGTCGAGGCCGACCTCGCGCACCTGGCTCCCGACCTGCTCCGCTGGCACCTGCCCCGGGCGCTCGCGAGCGGCACGATGCTGATGGGGGGACGCACGGTCGTCCTCGCCCGCCACGGCGGCCGCCGGCGCGGCTTCCGGGCGAAGGCGCCGGCGTCCTGCCTGGTCGTCCGCACCCCCGCGGGGGACGCCCCGCAGCGGCTGGTGCTGGACTTCGTGGCCGCCGACGACCCCGGCCTGCGGCGCGAGTACCTCGTCGACGACTGGACCGCGGCCCGCCACTTCTGGGACGCCCGGCACGCTCCCGGGCTCCGCGCCTGGTGCGGGGGCGACGCGGAGCGGCTTCCCTTCTTCCGCGCGGACGGCACCCCGCTCGGCCCCCGGGAGCTGCCCGACACCGATCCCGGATCCGCCGACCCGGTCGCCCGGGAAGAGTGGATCGCCGTCCTCCAGGCCCGCGGGGACACGGTGGCCGCCTTCGCGGCCGCGGGGGTGGAGGTCGACCTGGCCACCTGGTCGGGCCCCTCGCACTGGGGGCCGGCGCAACCGGAGGTCGTCGTCACGAAGCTGCCCCTGGAGCTGCCCCGGATCGTGCGGGAGGTACGGCGCCTGCTCGCGGCGGGCGACGCCCCCCGGTTCCGGATACCGGGTGCCTACCGCGGCGACTTCCTGCTGGAGCCGGCCGGCCCGGGAGCGCACGCCGCCCTGCGCGCCCATGTCGGCGCGCCGTACGCGAGCACGGGCGCGACCGCGCTCCCGGACATCGTGTGGCGCCGGCTGCCCGACCTCCAGCTGGTCCGGACCGGCCGCCTCACCCCGGAGGAGCTCCATCCGCTGGTGGCGGCCGCGCTCTTCCCGGCCTCGGGCCCCGGCTGCGGTCCGCCCGGCCCGCCCGCCGTCCTGGAACCGGTACGGGTCCGGTGCGGCGGCGCCTGGCACCTGGTCGGCTTCCGCGACGGGGAGCTGCGCATCCCGCACAGCGCACGGGAGCAGCAGCGCGAGCAGGCCCTCATGGCCTTCGGCGGCGCGGTCTCCGGCTGCTTCGCCGTGCGGCAGGCGTGGGCCACGGGGCGGGGGCGGCTGCCGCGCGCCCTGCGGCCGCTGCGGCGGGAGGTCTTCGAGCGCGCGCGGCACGGCGACGCCCCGGGGGTCGCCGCCCTGCTGGCCGCCGGGCTGGATCCCGCCGTCCGGGACACCGAGACCGGCCGCTCCCTCGCGCAGGCGCTGGGCCGCTTCGCCCCCGAGGCAGGCTGAAGCCGCCGGGAGGAGACTGGGAGGGGGGCCGACGCGGCGACGGGAGCGGTCATGTTCCAGGACAGCAAGGCGTTCAGCGGCTTCTCGGTGGACGACATCGGGAAGGCCAAGGAGTTCTACGGCGGGACGCTCGGCGTACGGGTCTCGGAGGAGAACGGCATGCTCGCCCTGCACCTCGGGGGCGGCGGCACCGTGCTGGTGTACCCCAAGGACGACCACCGGCCGGCGGAGTTCACCGTCCTCAACTTCCCGGTGGACGACGTCGACGAGACCGTGGACGCGCTGACGGCGCTCGGGGTGGCCTTCGAGCGCTATCCCGGCTTCGACTCCGACGACAAGGGCATCGTCAGGGGCCAGGGCGAGGGCATGCCGACGATCGCCTGGTTCAAGGACCCGGCGGGCAACGTCCTGTCCGTGCTCACCGAATAGGGCGCCGCGGGGGTGCGGCACGGGGGTGTGACGGCACTCACACGATTTCCTGCCGATCCGTGTCGACCGGATGCTGTGCGGCGGGCGTATGCCCGGTGAGAGGGACACATGGATTCGGGAGCGATTTTTGACCGTCGAGGAGTTCGAACAGTTCTACGCACAGGCGGCGGGACGGCTGACGGGCCAGTTGTACGTGATGCTCGGCGACCACCATGAGGCGCAGGACGTGGTGCAGGAGGCCTTCGTCCGGGGCTGGGGCAGACGCCGTCAGCTGGACCGCGACGGCCGGCCCGAGGCATGGATCCGCACCGTCGCCTGGCGGCTCGCGGTGAGCCGGTGGCGCGTGCGCCGGCGCAGCGCCGAGGCCTGGCAGCGCACGGCCCCGGCGGGCCATGTGGAGGGGCCGGGGCCGGAGGCGGTCGCCCTCGTCGACGCGCTGCGGCAGCTCCCGCTCAAGCAGCGCCGGACCATGGCGCTGCACTACGTGTGCGACCTGACGGTCGAGCAGATCGCCGCCGAGACCTCCCTGTCCGCGAGCACGGTCAAGACCCACCTGTCCCGGGGGCGGACCGCCCTCTCCCGCCATCTGCAGGACCCCCGCATTGAGGAGGCACCCGATGCATGACGCCCAGGATCCGCTGCGGTCCCTGTTCCGGGAAGCGGCCTCGGCGGGGCGGAGCGGTGCCGTCCTCCCTCCCGTCTCCGTCATCGCCCGGCGCGGCGAGCAGGTCCGGCGGCGCCGGATCGTCTCCGTCGCGGCCGCCTGCCTCCTGGTCCTCGGCGGCAGCAGCGCCGCCGTGGCCGCGCTGCTGCCGCACGACCCGGGTCCCACCCTCCCGGCGACCACTCCCTCTCCCCGGCCGCCGTCCCCCTCGGCCACGTCTCCGGACTCCCCGCCCACGCCGGTGAGGACCTCGACGTCCCCCGGTCCCCCGCCGGCCACGGCCACCTCGCAGCCGGACACGTCCACCACGCCCACTTCGCGCCGCCCGCCTCAGTAGCCCCGCCGCACTAGCCCGCCTCAGTAGCCCCGCCTCAGTAACCCCGCCCCAGGAGACCTTCCCCCTTCCGCGTTCCCCCGGACACCGGCCCTTGGACCACGGCCGGCGGTTCCGCACGCCTTCAGCCGAGCAGGAGATCCCGACATGTCCGTTTCCGCCCCGCCCCGGCCGTCCGCACCGGCCCCTCACCGGCCCCCCGCGCACCGCCCTGTGCTCGCGTGGCGCCCGGTGCTCGCGTGGCGCCCGGGCCGTGCGGACCTCGAGGTGCTGTGGCTCTACCTGCTGACCCGCATCGGCCTGTGGACCACCGCGGGCGCCGTCCGCTGGCTGTTCCCCTCCGACAGCCAGGCCCGGGAGCCCGCCTCGTTCCTGTCCCCCTGGCAGCAGTGGGACTGGCAGCACTACCTCCACATAGCCAGGGACGGCTACTTCCCCGGCCAGGCGGGGCCCTGGACGGCCGGCTGGGACAACCGGGAGGCCTTCCTCCCCGGTTTCCCCCTCACCCTGCGCGCCGTCCACACGGTGGTCCCCGACTGGGCCGCGGCCGGAGCGCTGATCTCGTTCGCCGCGGGCGGGGTCGCCGTCCTGGCACTGGCGCGCATCGCCCGCCACCACCTCCCCCACCCGGACGCGGGGCGCCGTACGGTGCTGTTCCTCCTGCTCTCGCCGTGCGCCGTGTTCCTCGCCGCCGGCTACACCGAGGCCCTGTTCCTGGCCCTGGCCCTGCCCGCCTGGCTGGCCGCCCAGCGCCGGAACTGGCCGGTCGCCGCGGTCCTGGCCGCGCTGGCCTGCTCCGTACGCGTCACCGGGCTCTTCCTCGCGGCCGCGCTGGTCCTGCACTTCGTACGGACCGCCGCCCGGGACCGGCGGGCCTGGCGCGCGGCGCCCTGGCTGCTGCTGCCCGCCCTCTCCCCCGCCCTGTTCAGCTGGTACCTGCAGGCGCGCACCGGGGACTGGATGGCCTGGAAGCACGCCCAGGAACGCGGCTGGTACCGGGACTTCCACACGCCGTGGGAAGCCTGGTCCCACACCTGGGAGGCGGCGTTCCACCACCTCCACCCCACCGGGTACGCCCTGATGTGGCAGGCGGAACTCCTGGCCATGCTGGCCGGGTTGGCCCTCCTGATCGTGCTCGTGCTGCGCCGCCGCTGGCCCGAGGCTCTGTACATCGGCCTCACCCTGTGGGCGCTGGGCACCTCCTACTGGTACACGTCGGTGCCCCGTTCCACCCTGCTGTGGTGGCCGCTCTGGATCGGCCTGGCCTCCTGGAGCCTGCGCCGCCCCCAGGTGCTGACCGCGTACCTGTGCGTCGCGGCCCCGCTGGCCACCGTCGTCGCCATCACCTTCCTCACCGGGCGGTGGGCGGGCTGAAGCCGCCCGCCCGGCCCGGCATAGAGTGCCGCCGTGGACAGACACGTATCCTTCGGACGGCTGCACAACTTCCGCGACCTGGGCGGCTATCGGGCCGCGGACGGCCTGGCGGTGCGCTGGAACCGGCTGTACCGGTCCGACTCCCTGGGCAAGCTGCGGGGCGGGGACTGGGAGCGGTTCCTGGAGCTCGGCGTGGGGGCGGTCATCGACCTGCGCTACTCCTGGGAGATCGACGCGAAGGGCCGGGTGCCCGAGCACCCGTCCTTCGCCTACCACCACCTCAGCATCGAGCACCGCCCCTACGACCAGGCGGCCCTCGGCCCCGGCGTCGATACCGGCCCCTACCTCGCCGAGCGCTACCTGGAGGTCGCCCACGACGGCGTCGGCGAACTGGGCTCCGCCCTGCGGGTGATCGCCGCCGCGGAGGGCCCGGTCGCCTTCCACTGCGCGTCCGGCAAGGACCGCACCGGCCTGCTGGCTGCGGTGGTCCTGGCCCTGCTCGGGGTGTCCGAGGAGGTCATCGTCGAGGACTTCGCCCTCACCGGGCTCGCGACCGGCCGGCTGCTCGCGGACTGGCGGGCGGAGCACCCCGGCCGGGAGCCCGCCTGGCCGGGGTACGGGCAGGCTCCCGCCGAGGTGATGCGCCTGTTCCTCGACGCCCTGTCCCGCGAGCACGGGTCCGTACGGGCCTACGCGACGGACCTGTTGGGCGCGGACGACGCCCTGGTCGCGGCCCTGCGCGCGCGCCTGCTCGAACCCGCCCGGCAGGACGCGTGAGGCGGACCCGCCCGGCCGCGCCTCCTCGCCGGCCCGGCGGGTGAAGCCGCAACCGCCCCCGACCGCGCCGCGCGCGGCTTCGCCGCCGAGACTCGGGATCAGGCCGGCGGAGCCGAGCCTGCCGGGTCATGCCGAGCGCAGCAGCTCGTCCGGGCCGACTCCGTGCGCGAAGGGAAGGCCCTGTGCGTAGCGTTCCACCTCGTCGATCGCCCAATGCGCCATACGCGTCAGCTCGTTGCCGAGCGAGCCCGCGATGTGCGGGGTGAGGAGGACGTTGGGCAGGGTGAAGAGGGGCGAGCCGGCGGGCGGCTCCTCGGGGTCGGTGACGTCGATGACGGCGTGGATGCGGCCGGTCCGCAGCTCGGCGACGAGGGCGTCGGTGTCGACGAGGGAGCCCCGGGCGGTGTTGACGAGAGTGGCGCCGTCGGCGAGCCGTCCGAGCATCTCCGCGTCGAACATGTGCCGCGTCTCGGGGAGTTGGGGTGCGTGGATGGAGACCACGTGGCTCTGCGAGACGAGTTCGGCGAGCGGGAGGGGACGTACCCCGAGCGCTGCGGCCTCCGCCGGGTCCACGTACGGGTCGTACAGGAGCACGTCGAGGTCGAAGGGGCGCAGCAGCTCGATGACGCGGCGGCCGATGCGGGAGGCGCCGACGATGCCCACGGTGCGCCGGTAGTTGCCGTGCCCGGCGAAGTACGGCAGGAGTTCGTACGCGCTCTGTTCTTGGCGGTAGCGCCGGGCGCTCTCCAGGACCCGCTTGTTCGCGAAGAGGATGGCGGCGAGGGTGAACTCGGCGACGGGCTGGGCGTTGGCCCCCGCGGCGGAGGAGACGGTGATGCCCCGCTCCCAGACGGCCGGGGTGATGTGGTGCTTGACGGACCCGGCGGCGTGCACGACGGCCTCGAGCGCGGGCAGCCGGCGCAGCGCGTCCTCGTCGAGGACCGGGGAGCCCCAGTGGGTGAAGAGGACCTCGGTGCGGGCGAGCAGCTGCGGGTCGGCGGCCCGGTAGTCGGTGACGAGCAGGCCGGGGTCGGTGTCGGCGATGCGGGGCAGCCGCTCGAGCGCGGCGGCCCCGAGGAGGGTGCGGTGGATGGCGGCGCCCATGGCGAGCACGGTGCGCGGGGGTGCGGCCGCGGCGGGCCGGCCCGGTCGCTGTACGGGTGCGGTGGTGGTCACGGTCACTTCACCGCGCCCGCGGTCAGGCCCGAGCGCCAGAAGCGCTGGAGGCAGACGAAGGCCACGGCGAGCGGCAGGACGGAGACCAGGGAGCCGGTGATGAGCAGGGCGTACTGATCGGGGTACTGGCTCAGGGTGGCGTTCCAGTTGAACAGGCCCAGTCCCACCGGGTAGAGCTCGTGGTCGTTGAGCATGACCAGCGGCAGGAAGAAGCTGTTCCAGCTGCCGGTGAAGGAGAAGAGGAAGACGGTGACGAAGGCGGGGGCGAGCATCGGCAGGGCGACGGAGCCGAAGATGCGCAGTTCCCCGGCGCCGTCCATGCGCGCGGCCTCCAGGGTCTCGCCGGGGACGTAGCCCTCGGCGAAGATCCGGGAGAGGTAGACGCCGAAGGGGCTGACCAGGCCGGGGATCAGGATCGCCCAGTAGCTGTTGACGATCCCGACCTTGGAGGCGAGCAGGTACATGGGCAGGGAGATGACGGTGGCGGGGACCAGCAGGCCGAGGAGGATGAAGCCGTACAGCTTCTCCTTGCCCCGGAAGTCGTACTTGTCGAAGGCGTAGCCGGCGCCGATGCTCAGGATGGTCGAGGCGAGGGACCCGAGGACGGAGTAGACGAAGCTGTTGAGCAGCCAGCGCCCGAAGATGCCGTCGTTGTACGCGATGAGGTCGCCCAGGTTGGCGAACAGGTTGAAGTCCCCGAGGGTGAAGCCGGGCTTGCCGAAGAGGTCCGCGTTGTTCTTGGTCGCGGCGAACAGCAGCCAGGTGAGCGGCATCAGGGTGTAGAGGGCGATCAGCACGAGGAGGCCGTTGACCGCGGCCTTCGAGGCGAGGATCCGGCCGCCGGTGCGCGGGCGGCGGGGCGGGTGCGGGGGGCGGCGGCGCGGGGGGCCGTCGGGCGCGGGGGGCGTGGTCTTGTCCAGGGTGAGGGTGCTCATGCTTCCTTCCACCGGTTTCCGAGCCTGGTGACGACAAAGGACAGCAGGGCGCCGAGCAGGGCCAGGATGAGCGAGGCCGCGGCGGCGATCCCGTAGTCGTGCTTGGAGAAGGCGGCCTGGTAGATGAACATCGTCGGGGACCACTCGGCCGACAGGCCGGTGGCGTCGTAGCGGAAGGTCTCCGGCTCGGTGAACAGCTGGATGGCGCCGATGCAGGTGAAGAGGGTGGTGAGGACCACCGAGGAGCGGATCATGGGGAGTTTGACGGACAGGGCGGTGCGGACGGCACCGGAGCCGTCGACGATCGCTGCCTCCAGGGTCTCGCGCGGGATCGCCTGCAGGGCCGCGTAGAAGATCACCATGTTGTAGCCGATCCACTGCCAGGCGGTGGTGTTGGCCATCGAGAACAGGATGGCGTCGTCGCCGAAGAAGTCGACCCGGGCGCCGGCCCAGTCGAGGAACTGGTGGATGGGGCTGAGGCCAGGGGTGTAGAGGAACACCCAGATGATGGCGGCGATCAGTGCGGGCACCGCGTGCGGCAGGAAGGCGGCGAGCTGGAAGAACCGCTTGGCGCGGGCCAGGGTCGAGTCGATGAGCAGGGCGAGGACCAGGGCCCCGCCGATCATGACGGGGATGTAGACCGCGCAGTACGCGGCGATGTGCAGGAAGCCCCTCTGCAGGGCGGGGGCGGTCAGCGCCCGGACGTAGTTGTCGATGCCGCTGAAGAAGGTCTGCGTACCGCCGAATCCGAGGCCGGAGGACTGCTCTCGGAAGAGGCTGAGGTAGGCCGCGTACCCGATGGGCACGACCATGACGGCGAGGAAGAGCAGGACGAACGGTCCGATGAGCAAGGTGGCGGCGGTGCGTTGACCGCGTCGGCTGCGGCTGCCTGGGCGCCGCGTACTGCTGGGGGCGAGCGGTGCTGTCACCGGGGCACCTCCGGGGCCGGGGGAAGGAAGGACGGGGTAAGGACGGACGGGGACGGACGGACGGGGACGGACGGGCGGCGCGGGGCGGGGACGGACGGCGAGCGGGCGGGCCGGGGGTGCGGAGCGGGGGCCGGGAGTGCCGAGCGGGGGCCGGGGCCCGGCGGCGCGCGGTGCGGGCGCGGGCCGGGCCCGGCCGCGCCGCTACTTCGCGAGCTTCAGACCGCGGTCGTTGATCAGCTTCTCGGCCGTGGCCTGAGCCGTGTCGAAGGCGGGGGCGAAGTCGCCGCCCCGGGCCTTGGCGAGGGCGGAGGCGAGTTCGACCGCGGTCGCGTTGTGGACCGGGCTCCAGATCCAGCCGGTGGCGATGTTCGGGACCTGCTCGGCGGCGGCGGCGTAGATGTCCTGGCCGCCGTAGAACGTGGTGTCGAAGGAGGCCTTGGCCGTCTCGCGCAGCGCCGCGTCGGCGGGCAGGGCACTGGAGGTGCCCAGGCTCAGCCGGGCCTTGACGGCCTCCGGGCTGGTGGTGGCCCACTTGATGAACTCGGCGGCCGCCTCCGCCTTCTTGCTGTCCTTGATGACGGCGAAGGAGGAGCCGCCCACCATGCCGATCTTGCCGTCACCCCAGCTCGGCAGCGCGACGGAGGCCCACTTGCCCTCCTGCTTGGCCTGCTCGGTCTTCAGACTGCCCGCGCTCCAGGAGGCACCGAGCCGGGTGTACACCTTGTTCTCGGCGGCCGCCTTGGTCGACTCCGGGCTCCACGCCTTGTGGTTGAAGACCAGGTCGTTCTTGACGAGGTCGCCCCAGTACGCGGCGACCTTCTTGGTGGCGGCGTCGTTGATGCTCACCTTCCACGCCTCGCCCTCGGTGCCGTACCACTTGGCACCGGCCTGCTGGGCCAGGCCCGCCCAGGTCGCCGCCTCGTCGCCCCAGAACGAGGTGATGCGCGCCTCGGGGTCGGCCTTCTTGACCTCCTCGGCGGCGGTTCTGAACTCCGCCCAGGTCTTGGGCACGGTGATCTTGTGCTGTTCGAAGAGGTCCTTGCGGTAGTAGAGCATCTGCGGGCCCACGTCGAAGGGTGCGGCCCACTGCTTGCCGCCGAGGGTGACGAGGGCCTGCACCTGCTCCGGCTGCTTCTTGACGGTGGGTCCGAGGAGCTTGGAGGAGTCGGCGAGCAGTCCCTGGGTGACGAGGTCGGGGATGGCCTGGTACTCGATGTTCATGACGTCGGGGCCGTTTCCGGCCTTCACGCCGGCGGCGAGCTTGTCGTAGCCGCCGGACTGGCCCGCGGGCACCTCGGCGAACTTCACCTTGATGGTGTCGTGGCTCGCGTTGAAGGCCTCGGCCGTCTGCTTCGTGCCCGGCATCCAGGACCAGTAGGTGATCTCCACGGGCTGGGCGGCGGTGCCGCCCGCGGCCTTGTCGGAACCGTCGCCGTCACCGCAGGCGGTGGCCAGAAGCCCCAGGGCGGTGAGGGTCGCGGTGGCGGCGGCTATGCGGAACGAACGTGAAGTGCGCGACATGGCACGGCTCCTACGGGGGCCTCGTACGGAAGGAGTGGAGTGAACGGGCACCATCGTTTGTCCGAAACCGATCACAGTCAAGGGTGAACGCACATAACAATCGAGTAGGCAGGGCGATTTCGCGAGATATCGATCGAGACGTTCAATACGTTCACCTCAAAGCGCGACGGGCGGCTTCAAGCCAGTCCTTGAGCTGCACCTGACAATTCAAGGTCCCTGTGCGACTCTCCGTGACGCACTCCCGCACGCACTCCCGCGGGGCCCTCGGGCCCTCGCATCACCCCCACAAGGACGTGGCAAGGAGGAGCGACATGAGGCACATCCCCACACGCACAGCACTCGCCGCACTGGCGATCGCGGCTACCGTCGCCGGCACTTCGGCGGCCGTCGCGGCGGGCCCCACCGTCGACCAGAAGGTGGACGGGGTCATCGTGGTCGCCGGCAGCACCTGCACCTGGACCAACGCGAGCACCAGCGCCGTCCCGCCGAGCGCTCTCACCGTCGACCGCACGACGATCAACGCACCCGGCGGCAACCTCGCCTGCAGCGGCGGCATCACCGCCTCCCTCAACAACAACCCCGCCTTCACCTTCGACGACGCCGGAGCCGTGGCGAGGACGGACGCCATCGACATCACGGGCAGGCAGAGCTTCATCTCCTGCCGGTACAAGGCGACGAACCTCGTGTGGGACCGGGACGGAACCACCCGCAAGTACCTCAACAGGGCCTTCACGGCCACCAAGACCTCGGGCAGCTTCCTGTGTCCGGGCTCGGTCGCCACCCCGGCCGGGGACGCCTCCATGCTGTTCCACTGAGCACCGGCGCCCCTCGGGCCCGGCCGCGTCCGGCGCTCCCGCCGGCGGGGCCGGGCCTCCCCGGCCCGGTCAGGGCCATGAACCGCCGTCAGCCGGGCGGCCGCGACCGCCGGTTCGGGGTTTGCGCGGCCGCGCTGCCAAGATCTACATTCTCGCCACATGACCATGTCACGCAGGACGATCATCAGGGGAATGGCTGCCGCGCCGTTCGTCACGGCCGCCGGCGCCGCCCTCGCCCCCGCCGCGGCCGAGGCCGCGACCATCACCCCGGGCCAGTTCACGCTCGCCGAGCGGACCTCCAACTCGTCCGGCCCCTACGCGGAGCACATCGCGGGCTTGGCCCGGACCCTGCCCCGGGCGCAGATATCCGATGTGCTGGCCGTCGCCAACCGCGACGCTACCCGCCTCTCCTCGGCCCCCGCGGGGGTCGGCGGCTTCTCCCACGGCTTCACCTGGAACACGGGCGACCAGGACGCGGTCGAGTGGATCCCGCAGGGCATCACCACCAGCGCGGACGCGCTCGGCGCCGGCCTGTGGCCCGCCGGGGGCAAGCGCGTGGTGATGGTCTCCTGGTACTTCGAGACCGACCCCGACGGCAACGGTGTCGACGACTTCCTCCTCGACAAGGGCATCCGCGTCAGCTTCGTCGACCTCACCTCGGCCGCCGCGCCCGTCTACCGGCACGTGCTGCTGGTGGAGCCCGTGCGCGGAGCCGGCGGCACCTTCACCTACGAACCGGTCCGCAAGCACGCCGGCGGCATCATGTGGTACGGAAACCGGCTGTACGTCGTGGACACGTACAAGGGCCTGCGGGTCTTCGACCTGGACAACATCCTCGAGGTGGCCACCGGCCGCCCGGACGCCTGCGGGCTCCAGTCCGACGGCAGTTACCACGCCTACGACTACCGCTTCGTCCTCCCGCAGTGCGCCGCCTACGACAACACGGGCACGCTGCTGCGCTTCTCGGCGATCGGCCTCGACCGCGCCTCCAGCCCGGACAGCCTCACCGTGAGCGAGTACGCGACGAGCCTGACCAGCCCCGTGGTGGACTACTCGGGGAACGCCTGGAACGGCAACGGCAAGACGGTGGCCCTGCCCAAGGTCGTCCGCTGGCCGCTCGACTACACGACCCGGGGGCTCGCCTCCACCACGGCCACCGAGGCCGTCACGGTCAAGCAGGGCAAGATCCAGGGCGTGGTCTCGCGCAAGACCAGGCACTACCTGTCGGCGAGCGACGGCCCGAGCTCCAACGGCAGCCTGCGCGCCGTCACCTCCGGCACCGACGTGCCCTCCACCGTGGTCCGCCTCGGCAAGGGCTGCGAGGACCTCAGCTTCCACAGTGCCGACGCCGCCGACTGGGCCTACCGCGAGTCCGTGGTCTGGAACCTGAGCGAGTACGCCGGCCGGCGTGACGTCTACGCGGTGTTCGCCGACGGCTCCTGAAGGGCCCCGCACCTGCGCCCATGCGCATGCGGTGCGTCCGCCGCTCCGGCCGGCGGTCGGTGATCGGCCGATGACCCGGTCCGCGGGCTCCTCCCCCGCCCGGAGGAGGAGCCCGCCGCCGCACGGCATCAGCCGGTACTCGGGGAAGTTGCCCGGCAGCCGCTCACCCGCGGGGCCGCCGCTGTCCGCGTCGGTGCCCGCGGCACGGCGGCAGGGCCGGACCGGCGGGGAGCGCCTCTGCGCCGGCGGGCCCTACTGCCGCCGGCCCGCCGCGCCCTTCCCCGCGTCCGGGGCGATGAGGGCCGTCATGCCGGGGTCCAGCTCCGATCCGTCCACCAGCACGGCCTCGACCGTGCGGGTGACCGGGTCGATGTCGGCCTCCATCCCCTCCCCGACGTAGCGCGGGTAGCCGGAGGCGCCCGTCCTGCCGGTCGCCTCGACCACCGCCGATCGCAGGGGATGGTCCGCCTGGGGAGCTGCACCGCTCCGGTTCTTGACGTGCTCGGGTACCAACAGGATCTCGAAGCGCTGCGGCTCGGTGGTCATGTCCCGACGCTAGACACCGGCCCTCCGGGCATGCAAGAACCCGTGGGCCCTGCGGGGAGCACTGCGGCCAAATGTCACGAGGTCGGCTCTGTGGCGGGGCGGGGGCGGGACACCGCGCCCGCGGTTCCCCGGCCCGCGGGCGCCGGCCGGTGCGCTACGCCGGGAGGTGGCCGCGGGAGCGCACAGGCCCCGGAGGAGTCCGGTGAGGGCACGGGACGCCGCGCTCTCGTGGTCCACGAGCAGTTCGGGGACGGCAGCATCAGCGCGATCGACCTCACGCTGGACGTCCGCAAGGTGGCGGACCCCGAGGGCGGGGAGCGCGCCGTCATCCCCCTGGACGGCGAGTACCTGCCGACCAAGCCCTGCTGACCGGCCCCCTCACGTCAGAGAGCCTCTCGCCCGGCCGGCGAGAGGCTCTGTGACGTGAGGACCGGTGCCCGTCCCGGCGGCCCCGGGGCCGCCGCACGCCTGCGGAAGGGTCGGATCCGCGGATCCGGGTGGAACAAGCCGGGGCCCCGTGGGCACTCGCGCAGGCGTCGGAGGCCCCGGCTCGCAGAGGGAACCGCGTCAGCTGCCGGCCGAGAGGTTGCCCGACAGGACCGGGATGTTGCTGAGGATGTGCGACAGCGGCTCGTCGCCCTTGGCCTGGGTCGAGTTCTCGGTGCACTGCTGGTTCATCGGGTTGGACAGGACGTTGATGTCCTGGACGCCGACATTGATCAGCGCGACCAGCGACTGGGCGTTGACCTTCGCGGGCAGGCCGATGCAGGGCTTGTTCAGGGTGCCCTGGACCAGGCCGAGCTGCGGGCTCAGGTCACCGTGGGTCTTCTGGTTGCCGTAGACCTGCGAAGCGCCGTTGCCGTTCACGGTGTTGATGCCGTTGTCGTTGCCGATGGCCATGGCCGGGGCGGCCACAGCGGCGCCCGCGCCGACGAGGGAGGCGGTGGCAGCGGCGGTGGCCATAATCTTCTTGATCATCAGTGGTCCTTCTGTTGCACGAGTGCACGGTGGTGAGCGCCTTGATCAACGCGTCGACCGCACCGCTGGTTGCGGGGGTTCACCCGATCAGCCCCGCGACGGGGCCCGAAGAGACAGGCAGCGCATGGTGGCCGCACGGTATGTCACGGAACTGACGGAAGCGCTGGAGCAGTACGCGGACCGGCCCGCGATCGGCGCCGGGCCCGTCCTCATGTCCTACGCGGACGTACGGGAGGACACCTGGCGGCTGGCCGGGGCCCTCGCGGAGGCAGGGGTCGGGCGCGGGTCCGGACTCGCCTGCGTGGCGGGCCGCAACCGGCCCGAGGTCCTGCTGGTGCGGCTGGCCGCGCACGTCCTGGGGGCGCGGCTGACCCAGGTGGTCGCCGGGCCGGCGCTGTACGGGCTGGAGTTCATCCTGCGCGACTGCCGGCCGGACCTGGTGCTGCACGACACCCCCGTGCCCGACACCGGCACGCCCCGGCTGGGGCTGGACGGGCTGCTGCGACGCGCCGCCGGCCGCGACCCCGTGCCGGTGGAGGTACGGGCGCGGGAGGACGACGTGGCCCGGGTGACCTACACGGGCGGCACGACGGGCCTGCCCAAGGGCGTGGCCTCGACCTTCGGCGCGATGGCCGCGCGCAACACCGGCCGGGCGGCCGACCCGGACCGGCCGGACCCGGTCTACCTGTCGGTCACCTCGCTGGCGCAGCGGTCCGGAGGGCGGTCCCTGGAGCAGTTGCGGGCCGGGGGGCGGGTGGAGGTCCTCGACCCGTTCACGCCCCGGTCGTTCGCCGAGGCCTGCCGCCGGCTGGGGCGGGTGTCGACGTACCTGACGACCTCGATGGTGTACCGGCTGCTGGACGATCCCCTGACCGCCCCGGGCGTGCCGGGGCTGGAAGCGGTCTCGTACGGGGACTCCCCCATCCTCCCCGCGCGACTGCGGGAGGCGGTGACCCGCTGGGGCGGCCGGTGGCGGCAGGGCTACGGCATGAACGAGGCGGCGGTGATCTGCCGCCTCACTCCCGAGGACCACGCCGCGGCGGTGGACACCCGGCCGGAGCTGCTGGCCTCCGTGGGGCGGCCCGTGGCGGGGGTGGGGGTCGAGGTGCGGGACACGGCCGGCGCCGCGCTGCCCCCGGGCGGCACGGGCGAGGTGTGGATGCGGTCGGCCGCGATGATGGCCGGCTACTGGGGCCGGCCCGATCTGACGGCGGCGGCGCTGCGCGGCGGATGGCTGCGCACCGGGGACCTCGGCCACCTGGGCGAGGACGGCTACCTGTACCTCGACGACCGCGTCGAGGACGTGGTGATGGTGGACGGGGACAACGTGTACTGCGTACCGGTGGAGGCCGCGCTCGCCCGGCATCCCGCCGTGGGCGAGGCGGCGGTGGTGGCCCGGCACAGCGACCTCACCGGCGAGGAGGTGTGCGCCTTCCTGGTACCGGCGCCGGGGTGCGCGCCCGGCGCCGGGTTCGCGGACGAGGCCTGTGACCTGGTGGAGAAGGCGCTGTCCCCGGCACACCGGCCGACCGCGGTGTTCTGGGAACGTGCGCTCCCGCGGACCCCGCGCGGGAAGCCGGACAAGCGGCGGCTGCGGGAACGCGCGGCGGGCGCGGGCGGCTAGAACGGCGGGGCTCGGGCGGCGGGGCGGGGGCGGCGCGGGCCGCCAGAACCGGGGCGGGCTCGGTGGGGGGCTGCGGGCTGGGACGGTCGCGGCGGCGGCCTCGGCCTCCGCCGGCCGCCTTCCCGGCCTCGGCTACGCGGCGGGCACGACCGACGCGCGTATCGCCGCGGCCCACTCCGCCAAAAGCATGGCGTGCCGCACGCGTTCGGTGTCGGTCAGGCGGCCTTCGGCGCGGGCGAAGAGGCCGCGGATGTCGGCGTTGATCTCGGCGAGGGGGCGCTCGGGGGCCGGGTGGTCAGGGGTCGGGCTCACTTGATCAAGAGTAGGCGGTGCCACTGACAACGGTGACCGCCGTCCGGCATGCGGACGGCGCCGTCCGTGATCAGGACCCTTCCTCCTGCACCGGGGCCTCGCCCACCGGGTGCACGACGACGGGATAGTTCGGCGCGCCCTCGGGGATCGGGCAGGCGAAGGCGCGGGCGGCGATCTCGGCCGCCCGGTCGAAGTCGGCGACGTCCACCACCCAGTACCCGGCGAGGACCGCGCTGGTCTCCCCGTACGGAACGTCGGACACGTGCGGTGTGCCGTCGGCCCCGGCGGTCACCAGGCGGGCCCGGCGGGGTTCGGCGAGTCCCTGGGCGTCGACCCACTCCCCCGCGGCGACCAGCTCCGCGTTCAGCGCCTCCATGTGCTCGACCATCGCCTTGAGGTCGGCCGGCGACCAGGCCGGGCCGTCGCCGCCCGCCCGGCCCGCCATGGCGTCGTAGTCGGCCTGCTTGCCCAGGAGCATCAGCATGTACTTCATGGGTGCCGTTCCTTCCGCCCGCTGACAGCGGTCCCTCCCATTCCGACACATCGGCGGGGGCGGCGCTAGACGGCGCTCCGTCCCCGGCTCTTCCGGGAAGGCCGGTCCCGTTTAGGCTGGCCCCATGAAGATCATCGACCTGGAGCCCGGCGACGCGCGGCTGACAGACGACCTGCTCCCCGTCCTGCTCGAGCTCCGCCCCCACCTGACCGAGGACCTGTTCCGCTCGATCCTCTCGGAGGGGCAGAGCCAGGGGCTGCGCTTCACCGCGGCCTACGACGAGGAAGGCGTCTGCGTCGGCGCGGCGGGCTGGCGGATCGTCGCGAACACCTACCTGGTCCGCAAGCTCTACGTCGACGACCTGGTCACCGCCGCCGCCTCCCGCTCCACCGGCGTGGGCCACGCGCTCCTCGCCCACCTCGAGGGACACGCCAGGGCCGCCGACTGCACCGTGCTCGCCCTGGACTCGGGCACCCAGCGCACCGACGCGCACCGTTTCTACTTCCGCGAGCGGATGGCCGTCACCGCCTTCAGCTTCGAGAAGCCCCTCGCCTGAGCGGCGGGCGGGAGGCGGTGGACGGGTGCCGCGGCGGCGTGACCGAACCGTCTCCGCTCCGATGCCCGACCGACCTCGTCGGCGCGGCGCGGGCTTGTTAGGTTCCTCCCTCAGCTCACCCCGAGGAGAACCGATCGCCATGCCCCCCTCCGCCGACCGCCGCCGTGCGTTCACCGCCGCGGCCGCGGCCGCCGTGCTGCTGGCGAGCCTGACCGGCCTGACCGGATGCGGGGACAAGGACGCCGCGACCCCGGCGGCGGCGTCCCCCGCCGGGTCCGCCCCGGCTTCGGAGACGGCTTCCGCGACGGCTTCCGCGACAGCGGATCCCAACGCCCGCGCCTCCCCGCCGGTTTCGGTACCGCCCTCGCCCTCTCCCTCCGCGCCGTCCGCCCCCTCCTCGACGCGCGCCACGCCCCTGCCGGCGGCCCCGACCCGGCTGCGGGCCGCGGTCGACACCCGGGGCGGCGGGCTGGCCCTGGTCCGCGGCGGCGCGGCGCAGGAGTTCACCGTCACCCTGCGCAACGGGAACTCCGCCGAGTACCGGCATCTGCTGGTCGCCTTCCAGATGGAGTCCCTCGTGGGCGAACCGGGCGACCGGCCGGGCAGCGGACCGGGCTTCCTGCTGGAGCGCCTCGACCCGGCCTCGGGCACCTGGCGCCCGGCCGCGCTGCGCGTCGCCAACGACCACATGCCCGCGTCCGTGTTCACCGGCGGCACTCCGCTCGCCCGCGAGGCCGTCCGCTCCGAGCGCTACCGGCTGCGGGCGACCGCGGTCGGTGCCACCGGCAGCAGCCCCCTGGTGGTGTCCTTCATCGACACCGACGCCGACCGGGAGGCCGCGGCCCGCGTGGTCCTGGCGCACACCACGCGCTGACCGGCTCCCCGAGGGTGAGCGCCGCGGTACGCCAGGCGGCGGTGACCGCCTCGCGGGCCTGCTCCGTCGCCTCGGGCACCCGGTCGGGCAGGTGGAGCGGCGAGCCGATGTGCACGTGCAGGCCGGGCCGCCGCAGCGGGGCGGTCAGGGCTCCGGCGAGCTGTTTGGCGCGGCCGCCGGAACACAGCCGGCGCGCCCCGGCCTGGCCCACGGGCACCACCGGGGCGCCGGTCACGGCGGCGAGCCGGGCCAGGCCGCTGCGGAAGGGACCGGGAGCGGCCTCGCCCGCATCGCGGCGGCCGGGCAGTCCGCCTTCCCCGTAGAGCAGCACGCTGCGGCCCGCGGCGAGGGCGGCGGCCGCGGCGTCGAGGGAGTCGGCGGCGCGCCGCGTGCCGCGGTGGACGGCGATGTGGCCCTCGCGCCGCAGGGCGGCCCCGAGCAGAGGAACCCGCCATAGACCGCCGGTGGCCAGGATGACCGGTTCGATCCCGTACCGGCGGAGCGCGGCGACGACCACCGCGGGATCGGCGAGGGAGGTGTGGTTGGCCACGAGGATGCTGCCCCCGGCGGGCCGCGCCCCGGGGTCGGCGCTGACCGTCAGGGTGCCGAAGGCGGGTACGACGGCGGCGGCGAATCGGCTGAGCATGGACGACCCCGTTCGGATGGTGCGGTGGTGGTGTGCTCCATGGTCGGCGGCCGTCGCGGCACGGTCATGAGTAGCGGTACTCACCCGGCGTAGGCGGGTGGACGGCCCCTACCCAGGCAGCACCCCACAGGGATATTGCGATGTCGAGTCGATTTTTTGCGTCTCTTCATAGACTTCCTTCCGGCGGAGTCGTAGCCTCCTGCGTTGAACCCGACTCCCCCACCCGCCCATCGAGCCGCAAGGACGTGCCTGCCCATGTCCCAAGCTCCGCCCAGCCAGGCCCCCACTCCCGGACAGGTCCGCCGGATCAGACGCCGGGGCGCCGCCGTCTTCCTGGCCCTGTCCCTGACCGCGACCGCCGCACTGACCGCCCTCACCTTCGCCGGAGCCCCCGCCGCCCACGCCGCGGGCGTGCCCGCCCCCTCGCCGATCGGCATACCCGGCCGCGGCGCCGACGTGCCGTTCACCGAGCTGGAGGCCGAGTACGCGCAGTCCAACGGCACACTGATCGGCCCCGACCGGTACTACGGCCACCTGCCCTCGGAGGCGTCGGGGCGGCAGGCGGTGACGCTGAACGCCGCCGGACAGTACGTGGAGTTCACCCTCACCAAGCCGGCCAACGCGATGTCCCTGCGCTACAGCCTCCCCGACACGGCCGACGGGAAGGGGCGCGACGCCACCCTGGACGTGCGGGTGAACGGCCAGTCGGTGCGCACCCTGCCGGTGACCTCCAAGTACAGCTGGTACTACGGCGGTTACCCCTTCAACAACAACCCGGGCGACACCAACCCGCACCACTTCTACGACGAGTCCCGGGCCCTGCTCGGCGCCACCTATCCGATCGGCGCGAAGGTCCGGGTGCAGGTGACCTCCACGGCGCAGTCGCCGAGCTTCACCATCGACCTCGCCGACTTCGAGCAGGTCGCGCCGGCCGCGGCCAAGCCGGCCGGAGCCCTCGACGCCGTCGCGGACTTCGGCGCCGACCCCACCGGAGCCACCGACTCCACCGCCAGGATGCAGACGGCGGTCGATGCCGGGCGTGCGCAGGGCAGGACGGTCTTCGTGCCGCCCGGCACCTACACGCTGTACGACCACGTGGTGGTGGACGGGGTCACCGTCCAGGGTGCGGGCCCCTGGCACACGGTCTTCGGCGGCCGCGACCCCGTGCAGCGCAACCGGGCCGCCGGGTTCTACGGCAAGTACGTCCCGGGCGGCGGGTACACCGGTCCGGTCCGGCCGCACGAGGCGAACGGGCCGAGCAGAAACGTCACGCTGAGGGACTTCGCGATCATCGGCGACATCCGCGAGCGGATCGACGACGACCAGGTGAACGCCATCGGCGGCGCGATGTCCGACTCGACCGTGGACAACATCTGGGTGCAGCACGTCAAGGTCGCCGCGTGGATGGACGGTCCGATGGACCGCTTCACCATCAAGAACAGCCGTTTCCTCGACATGACGGCCGATGGCGTGAATTTCCACACGGGTGTCACGAATTCCCGCGTGACCAACACCTTCGTGCGCAACGCCGGTGATGACGGACTGGCCTCCTGGCCGCAGGACAAGCCGAACGTCAACATCAGCTTCGACCACAACACGGTGGTCCTGCCGATCCTGGCCAACAACATCGTCACGTACGGCGGCAGGGACTTCACCATCTCGGACAACGTCATGTCCGACACCGTCAGCAACGGCGGCGGACTGCACATCGCCAACCGCTACCCCGGCGTCAACTCCGGGAAGGGCACCGCCGTCGCCGGCACGATCACCGCGGCCCGCAACACCCTGATACGGGCCGGGAACAGCGACTTCAACTGGAACTTCGGCGTCGGCGCGATCTGGTTCTCCGGACTGAACGAGCCGGTACAGGGCGCGGCCATCAACATCTCCGACACCGACGTACTCGACTCCTCCTACGCCGCCATCCACTCGATCGAGGGCTCCATCAGCGGGGTCAGCCTCACCAACGTCACCATCGACGGAGCCGGCACCTACGCCGTCCAGGCGCAGGCCGCCATCGCGATGAAGTTCACCAACGTCACGGCGAAGCACATCGCGCAGGCCGCGACTCCGGTCCACAACTGCATCGGCACCGGCCTCCAGATCACCGACGGCGGCGGCAACTCCGGCTGGAACACCGGCCAGACCTGCTCCGGCACCTGGCCCGACCCGGTGTGGACCAACGGGGGCGTCCCCGGCGGCGGAGGCACCACGCCACCGACCACGCCCCCCACCACCCCGCCCACCACTCCCCCGACGACCCCGCCGCCCACCACCCCGCCGAACGGCAACCTGGCGCAGGGCCGGCCCGCCGCCGCCTCGTCCTCGGTCCAGTCGTACAGTGCCGCGAACGCGGTGGACGGCAACGCGTCGACCTACTGGGAGAGCAACGGCAACTCCTTCCCGCAGACGCTCACCGTCGACCTCGGCGAGGCGAAGACCGTCGGCAGGGTCGCGCTCAGGCTGCCGCCCTCGGCGGACTGGGCGACGCGGACCCAAACCCTGTCGGTGCTCGGCTCCGCCGACGGCAGCTCCTGGTCCACGCTGAGGGGTTCCTCGGGCGTCACGTTCGATCCCGCCACCGGCAACAGCGCGACGCTCACCTTCGACGCGGCCTCCGTGCGCCACGTCCGGGTGCACGTCACCGGCAACACCGGCTGGGCGGCCGGCCAGGTCTCGGAGTTCGAGGTCTACGCCGCCGGCGGCGAACCGACGGCCCCGCCGAGCCCTCCGGCGGGCACCAACCTCGCCCTGGGCCGGGCCGCCTCGGACACCGGCCACAGCCAGGGGTACGTGGCCGGCCACACCACCGACGGCCAGGCGGGCACGTACTGGGAGAGCGCCAACCAGGCCTTCCCGCAGTCCCTGACCGTGGACCTCGGCGCCCAGCGGACGGTGGGCCGGCTGGTCGTCAAGCTCCCCGCCCCGTGGGGGACCCGCACCCAGACCTTCTCGGTGCTCGGCTCCGCGGACGGGACCGCGTGGTCCACGCTGAAGGCACCGGCCCCGTACGTGTTCTCAGCGGGGGTCAACACCGTCACCATCCCCCTACCGGCGGCGGCCGGCGTCCGCCATCTGCGGCTGACGTTCTCGGCCAACACGGGCTGGCCGGCGGGGCAGGTGTCCGAACTGGAGGCGTACTCCTCCTAAACGGAACGCCGAATATGACCAAACGGTCACAGCCTCGGGCCGGTGGAACGGGCCGGGCCCCCCGGGCATCTAGCACATCGGCGCGGCTCCACGGAGGGCCGCGCCGGTCGTGTTGGCAAGACCGGCGGCAGCCGGGTACGAGGGCAAGGCGGGGCTGGGATGAAGGCGACAACGGTGGCGGGCGGTTCCCCGGACAATCCGGAAGCCGAGGAGACGGACACCCCGGCCGCGAGCCCCGTCCCGCCCGAAACCACCCCCGGAGCCCAATCTGATGCCGAGGCGGGTGCCCGCGCCCGCGACGAGGTAGTGGCGCAGGCGGGAGCCGACCGCGTCGCGGCAGCCAAGGCCGAGCCGGGACCGCGGGCGAAGGCCGGGTCCGAGGGCTCGGCAGAAGCCGGGGCCGAGTCCCGGAACGGGCCCGACGCACAGGCCGAACCGGACACGGTAGCCGAGGACGAGGCCCCGCCGGCAGGGCCGGGCGCGGCGCGGGGCAAGGCGGGAGGCCCGGGCGCGGGGCATGCCCAGTCCGAAGGCCCGGGCGCGGCGCGGGCCTCGGCCGACCCCCGCAACGCCGGGGGCGCCCGCACCCCCGCAGCCCCCGAGCCCATGGCCGCGCCGCGGCCCGTAACCGGGACCGCACCCGAGCCCGAAGACGCGGGCGACACCCGCACGCCCGCGGCCGCGCCCAAGACCGAGATCCCCGACCCGCGCGGGGCCGCGCCCCGGCCCGAACCCGAGGCGGGGCCCGCGACCGGACCGGAAGCCGAGTCCGCTCCCGAAGGCCCGGGCAACGCCGGCAAGCCCTCGACCGCGACCCAGGCCAACGGCAAGGGCGCCGCACGCTCCGACACCCTCCGGCCCAACGCCCGGGCCGACGCGGAGCCGGAGGCCGCGCCGCGGCCCGAAGCCGGTCCCGACTCCGAAGCCGCTCCCGAGAGCGCGGCCAACGCGGACAGACGCGCAGCCGCACGCCAGCCCGAAGCGAAGACCGAAGGCCCGGCCGTCTCCGGCACCCCGGGGGCCAAGCCCGCGCCCACCGCCTCGGGCAACACCCCCAAGCCCCCGGCCACACCCGAGCCCGACGCCAAGACCCACCCCACGGCCGGCCCCGCCACCCCCGACGCTGACCCCGAGGCCGCACCCGGGTCAGACGACCTCACCATGGCCGTGCGACGGCCCGCAACCTGGCCCAAGGCCAAGCCCACGCCCACCGCCTCGGGCAACACACCCAAACCCCCGACCACACCCGAGCCCGACGCCAAGACCCACCCCACGGCCGGCCCCGCCACCCCCGACGCTGACCCCGACGCCGCACCCGGGTCAGACGACCTCACCATGGCCGTACGGCGACCCGCAACCTGGCCCAAGGCCAAGCCCACGCCCACCGCCTCGGGCAACACCCCCAAGCCCCCGACCACACCCGGGCCCGACGGCGCGGGCAGCTCCGGCGTGCCTGAGGCCGAGGCCTCGTCCGGGCGGCCCGGCGCGGGGACCCGTGACGCGGCCGAGGGGTCCCGGCGCGTGCCCTCCTGGGCTCAAGGGCAGGCGGGCGGGAGCGACTCCGAGCGGACGAGCAAGTTCGTCGCGCTCAAGCCGCTGGACGCCCCGGCTCCCGCACCGGCCCCGGCATCCGCATCCGCACCCGCACCGGCCGGAGCCATCCGCCGGCCGGCCCCGGCGGCCCCCTCGGCAGAGGCCCCGGCCCCCCTCGGGCTGCTCGCCGAGCTCACCAACACCGCGCCCCCGCCGGAGACCCCGCGCCGCAGTGCCCTGCGGCGCGTCAAGATCTGGACCCCGATCCTCCTGCTCCTCGTCGGCGGTGTCGCCGGCGCGCAGCTGCTGCGCCCGCTGCCCGCCCCGGAGATCGTCGCGGCCGAGACCGGCCACACCGTGGCCGGGCAGCTGTCCATCCCCTGGCCCGCCAAGGGCCAGGGCGCCATCCGCGTGCCCGGCTCCGGCGACATCGGCACCTTCGGCGAGCAGAAGCCCGTCCCGACCGCCAGTGTGGCGAAGGTGATGACCGCCTACGTCATCCTCAAGAACCACCCGCTGAAGAAGAACGACCCCGGCCCTTCCATCAAGATCGACGCGAAGACCGTGGCGGACGGCACCTCCGAGAACGAGTCCCGCATCGTCGGCCTCACCGCCGGCACCGAGTTCAGCCAGCAGGACATGCTGAAGATGCTGATGATCCCCTCCGGCAACAACGTCGCCCGCCTGCTGGCCCGCTGGGACACCGGCAGCGACTCGGAGGCCGCGTTCGTCGAGAAGATGAACGCCGCCGCCAGGGAACTCGGCATGGCGAACACGGTCTACACCGACCCCAGCGGCCTGGACGCCGGCACCGTCAGCACCGCCACCGACCAGCTGAAGCTCGCCGAGGCCGTCATGAAGGACGAGGTGTTCCGCGCGATCGTGGCGTTGCCGAACGCCCCGGTCGAGGGATTGAGGCAGCCGCTCGACAACAACAACGACCTGCTCAACTCGAGCATCAGGGGCATCAAGACCGGCTCCAGCACGCCGGCCGGCGGGGCGCTGATGTGGGCGGCGTACAAGTCGGTCGGCGACGAGACCCCGCTGGTCCTCGGCACGCTGATGGACCAGCGCGTCGACGGCCCGGACCCGAACGCCACGAAGAGCCTGAAGCTGGCCCTGGACAACAGCAAGAAGATCATCGAGGCGGTACGGACGGCCCTCGCGTCGGCCCCGGTCGTCCGCAAGGGCGACACCGTCGGGTACGTCGACGACGGGCTCGGCGGCCGCACTCCGCTGGTGGCCGCCAAGGACCTCAACGTGGTCGGCGTGCCCGGGCAGCAGCTGAAGCTCGCCCTCAAGCCCGGCGCCTCGCCGCTGCCGCACACCGCCAAGGCCGGCGCCGAGGTCGCCGTCCTGACGGCGGGCGACGGCGAGGGCGCCAGGAGCGTGCCGGTGGCGGTCGGGAAGCAGCTCGCCGAGCCCTCGTTCGGGACCAGGCTCACCCGCCTCCGCTGAGGCCCCTCACCGGCAGCCGCACGGGGGCGGGGAGACGCGGGGAGAAGCGGGAGCACGACGACGGCCGGGTCCCGGGGGAACTCCCCCCGGGGCCCGGCCGTCCGTCGTGCGGCAGCCGCCTCGGTCAGGCGCGGGGCGGCACCCGGGACGGGCGGCCCGAGCCGCGCGTCAGGGAGTAGCCCAGGATGCCCGCGAGGGCGCCGAGCACCCCGCCCGCCGCGGTCCAGATCCAGCGGTCCGACCACCAGCCGCCGGACCAGCCGTCCTCGGGCTCGCGCAGCGAGCCGGTCACGGTGGCGGGGACCAGCGGCGCGGAGAGGGCGCCGTCCACGGCGTACGCGCCGCCGGCCTCGTGCACCGAGGCCTCGACGGCCGCGCGCAGCGGCAGACCGAGGTCCTCCTCCGGTACGTCGACGACGGTCAGGCGTACGTAGTAGCTGCCCGGCAGCGGGTCGTCGGCCCACTGCTCGGCTCCGGCGCGGACCGTGCGCAGGGTGCAGGAGAGCTCGACCGCGGCCGCTTCCGGGGCCGCGGCCCGGGTCTGGGTGCCGTAGGCGCACGGCTGGCGGCGGCGCAGTCCGTCGTAGACGTCGAGCTGCCAGGTCGAGGCGCCGTGCCGGCTCTTCGCCTCGGGCAGGGTGACCGCGGCCTTCACGGTCAGCCGCTGCTGCGCGTCGACCGGGACGACCCAGTAGAGGTAGTCGCCGGTGGAGGCGTCGGCCGTGGCCTTCTGGCCCGGCCGGAACGCCGCGGCGGTCCGGAAGCCGGTGCCCGCCTCGGTCGGGGCGGCCGCTTCCCCGGCGGACGCCGAGCGGGGGCTGGGGCTCGCCGAGGGGGTGTCGGCCAGAGCCGTCCCCGTCACCGTGAGGGCGGCGACCGCGGCCAGCAGGCCGGCGGTCAGGGTGCGTACGGTACGCATCAGTTGGTCCTCCAGACGGAGATGCGCCAGCGCGAGATCCAGCCCCACACCACACCGGCGGCCAGCCCGGCGAGCGCCAGGACGGCCAGCAGCCACCAGCCGCGGCCGAGCCCGAAGGCGGCGGCGTCGGACGCCTCGTCGGGACCGTCCACCACGTCGATGGTCAGCTCGACGGGCATGCCGGGGGTGGTCTTGACGGAGGCGGGGGCGGAGAAGGAGTTGCTGACCTGGAGGCAGACGGTCTCCGCCGCGTCCTCGGCGGCGCCGTCGGTTCCGCCGGCCTCGGCCTTCGGATAGCGCAGGCCGGTCGACAGCACGTCCGTGCGTCCGTCGCCCGCCTCCGAGCCCCGTACGATCTCGCGGCCGTGCACGGTGGTGGCGCGCAGCAGGACGCCGTAGTCGTTGTTGACGGCCCGGTCCGCGGCGAGGCTCACCGAGGCGCGCAGCTCCTGGCCGGGGCGGACGTCGACCCGGTACCAGCGGTGCTCGCCGAAGGTCTCGCGGTCGCTGTAGAGGCCGGGCTTCAGCCGGGGGGCGTTCGCGCACTGCTTCGCGCCCTCGGTGGCGACCGGGTTGACGACCGGCTCGGCGGCCCGGTCGACGAGCTGTTTCACCCTGCTGGAGAGTTCGGCGGTGTGCTGCACCGAGGTGTACGTGCCGCCGGTCGCCTCGGCGATGCAGGTGAGCTGGGCGCGGATCTTGGCGTCCGGGACCAGGCCGAGGGTGTCGATGACCAGGTGGATGCCCTTGGCGGCGATGTCGCGCGCGACTTCGCACGGGTCCAGCGGGGCGCAGGTGTCCTCGCCGTCGGTGATGAGCACGATCCGCTTGGTGCCGTCTCCGCCGTCGAGGTCCTGGGCGGCGGCGAGCAGGGCGGGGCCGATCGGCGTCCACCCGGTGGGGGCGAGGGTGGCGACGGCGGTCTTGGCCTCGGTCCGGTTCAGCGGGCCCACCGGGTACAGCTGCTTGGTGTCCTTGCAGCCGAGGGCCTTGTCCTCGCCGGGGTAGGTGGCGCCCAAGGTGCGTATGCCGAGCCGCACTTCGTCGGGTACCGAGTCGATGACCTCGTTGAAGGCCTGCTTGGCGGCGGCCATCCGGGACTGGCCGTCGATGTCGTTCGCCCGCATGGAGCCGCTGACGTCGAGGACGAGATCGACCTTCGGGGGTTCCTTCGCCGTCGGCCCGTCGGCGGCGGTGGCACTCGCCGGGAAGAGCCCGACGGCCAGGGCGGCGAGCAGTCCGCACGCCCGGGCCGCAAGCCGTTTTCTTGTGATCATCGCCGGATCGTATTGAGGATCTTCCGGCATTCCAAAACGGGCCGCCGGCCGGGGTCTTCGGGCGGGGGACTACTCCTCGGGCCCCGGGGCGAAGGTGGTGGCGAGGTGGGCCGCCAGGGCCCGCGGGTCGGGTGGGGAGAGGCGGGCGGCGAGGTGGCCGTCCGGGCGGATCACGAAGGCCGCCGGTCCGTCCACCGCGTAGCGGCGGGCGAATTCGCCGCCGGTGTCGCGGTATTCGGGCAGGCCGGTCGTCTCGGCCGGGGCGCCGGGGTCGAGGATCGCGCAGGCCGCCATCCCACCCGCCGAGGACTCCCGTGCCGTCCGCGCGAGTTCGCCGGTCCGCGGATCGTCTCCGTAGACGAGCAGGACGTGTCCGCGGTCGCGCAGCAGGTCGTACAGGCGCAGCGGGTGGGCGGCGATCGGGCCGGTGAGGCCGCCGCAGTCCGGTGCCCGGTCCCCCGGCCGCGGTCCCGGGCCCTCGCCGGACGGGTCCACGATCGGGCTGCCCCGGTACGTGACGAGCAGTTGGGCCTCGCGCAGCATCACGGTCTCGGGGGCGTCCGGGTCGGCTTGGACGCCCGCTTCGGCGTGCCGGACGGTGCGGCCGACGACCTCCTCGCCGACCGGGCGGCGTTCGGTGTCGTAGCTCGCGAGCAGGCCGGGGCGGGCCCGGCCGTCGACCGCGAGGGCGAGTTTCCAGGCGAGGTTCCAGGCGTCCTGGATACCGGTGTTCATGCCCTGGGCGCCGGTCGGCGGGTGGATGTGCGCGGCGTCCCCGGCGACGAAGACCCGGCCGTCGGCGTACCGGTCCACGATGCGGTGGCTGATGCGGAACACCGAGGCCCAGCGGATGTTCGAGGCGGTGGCGGGCTGCGGCGACAGCCGGTCCAGGACGGTCTGGATGTCGGGGAGTCCGGGAGCCCGGCCGGTCTGCAGGCCGTGCGCGACGCCGCCGGAGACCGCGTCGGCCTGCTGTGCGGTGGAGAGTTCGGGCGGGACCAGCATCGAGACCCGGTACCGGCCGGGGCCGGGCAGCGGGATGCACACCAGCACGTCGTCGATCGCGCCGGCGGCGCCGCGGTGCATCGAGCGGACGGCGTAGCCGTGCGGCAGGTCCCAGTCGACCTCCACATCGCCGAGCATGTACTCCTCGGGGAAGGCGCCGCCCTCGTAGCCGAGGCCGAGCCCCTTGCGGACGATGCTGTGCGCCCCGTCGCAGCCCACCAGGTACCGGGTGCGCACCTCTTCCTCCGCGCCCGAGGGGGTGAGCAGCCGGCCGGTCACCCCGTCGGCGTCCTGCGCGAACGACACCAGTTCCGTGCCGCGCTCGACGGCGGTCCCGAAGCGGGCGAGGAACTCGTCGAGGATGCGCTCGGTCTCGTACTGGGGCAGCGCGGCGAACCCGTACGGCACGTCGGGCGGCAGTGCGAAGTCGAGGCGCGGCTGCTCTGCGCCGTTGAGATAGGCGAGCTGCCCGCGCAGGGGGACGGCCGCTTCCATGGCGGCGCGGACCAGTCCCATGCGGTCCCACAGTTCCAGGGTGCGCGGCTGGATGCCGACCGCCTTGGCGAACGGGAGCCGGGCGGGCAGCCGGTCGACGATCCGGCAGGAGACCCCGCGCCTGCGGAGCTCGACGGCGGCGGTCAGGCCGACCGGTCCCGCGCCCACGACCAGTACGTCTGTTGAGTAGGTGTGCGCCACTGGCGCCTCCCGGCGGACGACCCCCGTGCGGGGCGATGCCCTTCCATGGTCGCCGCCCGCGGTGGTCCCGGCATCTCCGGCCGCGGCCGGAACCCCCCGGGCGGCCGCGGCCGCAGCCGCCGGCCACGCCAGGGCGGCCGACACGTCGGCCACCCTGGCGTCTGGCGTCTGGCGTCTGGCGTCTGGCGTCTGGCGTCCGGCGTCCGGCGTCTACTCGATGACGAGGTCCACGTCGATGTTGCCGCGCGTGGCGCGGGAGTACGGGCAGACCTCGTGCGCCTGCTTGACCAGCAGGGCGCCCGTCTCGCCCGCGAGGGATTCGGGGAGCTCGACGCGCAGGACCGCGGCCAGGCCGAAGCCGGCGCCGTCCTTGCCGATGGAGACCTCGGCCGTGACCGAGACCTCGCTGGTGTCGACCTTGGCCTGGCGGCCGACCAGGCCGAGCGCGCTGGCGAAGCAGGCGGCGTACCCGGCGGCGAAGAGCTGCTCGGGGTTGGTGCCCTGTCCGTTGCCGCCGAGCGCCGGGGGCATGGCGAGGGCGAGGTCGAGCTGGCCGTCGGAGCTGACGGTGCGGCCCTCGCGGCCGTTGGCGGTGGCGACAGCGGTGTACAGCGCGTCCATCGGAGTTCCTCTCGCAGAAATGTCCGTTGCGGCGGCCGGTGGTCGACCGCGCTCCACCATTAGAGCACGCAATTCAGTTGTGCACAATTCAATGCCTCACTGCACTCCCCGGCTACACTGGGCTCCATGACCGAGCAGCCGACCGCACTCCACCCCGACCAGGACTTCCTGCGCCTGGACGGCCAGATCTGCTTCGCGCTGAACGCGGCGAGCCGCGCCTTCGGCGGCCTGTACCGCGTGGTCCTCAAGGACCTGGGCCTGACCTACCCGCAGTACCTCGTGATGCTGGTGTTGTGGGAGCACGGCGAGCTGCCGGTCAAGGAGATCGGGCAGCACCTGCGCCTGGACTCCGGGACGCTCTCCCCGCTGCTCAAGCGGCTGGAGGCGGCCGGCCTGGTCCGCCGCGAGCGCAGCACCGAGGACGAGCGGTCCGTCCGCGCCCGCCTGACCGGGGAGGGCGCCGCGCTGCGCGCCCGCGCGGTGGAGGTCCCGCGCCGGATCGCGGCGGCGACCGGGTTCGAGCTGACCGAGATCCTCGAGCTCCAGACCCGCCTGAACCGCCTCACCGCCGCGCTCGACGCCGCCGTGCCGCAAGAGGCGTAACCGGGCGGACCGCCGGACACTGGGTCCGGGAGGCAGGAGGTACGCCGATGGACCCGGTGGCGGCGCTGGACCGGATCGCGTTCCTGCTGGAGCGCGCCCAGGAGCCCACCTACCGGGTACGGGCCTTCCGCACGGCCGCGGCCGCCGTCCAGCACCTGGGCGAGCAGGAGACGGCCGAGCGCGTGGCCGCCGGCTCCCTCGAAGCGGTCAAGGGCATCGGCCCCAAGACCGCCCAGGTGGTGCGGGAGGCGCTCGCCGGGACGGTCCCGGCCTACCTGCGGAAGCTGGAGGACGAGGTCGCCGCGCTCCCCCAGGGCCCGCCGGCCACGCCCGCCGCCACCGCGCTGCGGGAGGCGCTGCGCGGGGACTGCCACGTGCACTCGGACTGGTCCGACGGCGGCAGCCCGATCGAGGCGATGGGCCGGGCGGCGGCTTCGCTGGGGCACGAGTACGCCGTGCTCACCGACCATTCGCCGCGGCTCACGGTCGCCCGGGGGCTCTCCCCGGAGCGGCTGCGCGAGCAGCTGCGGGTGGTGGCGGAGCTCAACGAGGCCTGGGCGCCGTTCAGGCTGCTGACCGGCATCGAGTGCGACATCCTCGACGACGGTTCGCTGGACCAGGAGCCGGAGCTCCTCGACGCGCTCGACCTCGTCGTCGGCTCCGTCCACTCCAAGCTGCGGATGGAGGCGCCCGCCATGACCCGGCGGCTGCTGGCGGCCGTGGCCAATCCCCTGATGGACGTACTGGGCCACTGCACGGGGCGGCTCGTGACCGGCCGGACCCGGCCCCCCTCCCGGTTCGACGCCGAGGCCGTCTTCGCGGCCTGCGCCGAGTCCGGCACAGCCGTGGAGATCAACAGCCGGCCCGAGCGGCTGGACCCGCCCCGGGAGCTGCTGCGCCTCGCCGTGGCCGCCGGGACCTCCTTCGCGATCGACACCGACGCCCACGCCCCCGGCCAGCTGGACTGGCAGATGCTCGGCTGCGAACGGGCCGCGGAATGCGGGGTCCCCGCCGAGCACGTGATCAACACCTGGCCGGCCGAGCAGCTCCTGGAATGGACCCGGACCCGTACTAGGCCGGCCTGAGCTGCACCACCAGCAGCAGGACATCGGCTCCGGCCACGGCCAGCACGGCCAGGAAGGGGAGCCGGCCGGCCGGGCGCCGGGCCGCGAGGAGCAGCCCGGCCGCCGTCCCCGCCAGCAGGCCCCAGCCGTACGCCGTCACCCGCCCGGGCGGCCCCGCCACCAGGGCCGCGGCCGAGCCGAGGACGAGGAGCGCGGCGAGCGCGGCCGAGTACCGGGCGCCGAGCCGCTGGGGCAGGCCCGCTACACCGGTGGCCAGGTCGTCGGCGATGTCCGGCAGCACGTTGGCGAAGTGCGCGCCCGCTCCCAGCAGGGCCGCCGCCGCCGTGAGCCAGGGTGGCGGCCAGGGCGCGCCGGGCAGGCCGAGGGTGATGAACGCGGGCAGCAGGCCGAAGGCCAGGGCGTACGGGAGCCAGGACGCGGCCGTGCGCTTCAGCCACAGGTTGTACCCCCAGGCGGCCGCCACCCCGACGAGGTGCACGGTCCCGGCGAGCAGCCCGCCGGCCAGCGAGAGGGGGACGCAGAGCAGGAGGGCCAGGGCCGCCGCGGCGGTCACGGCGGCGGGTCGCACCGTACCGGCGACCAGCGGTTTGTCCCGGCGCCCCACGGCCCGGTCGCGCCGCAGGTCGGCCCGGTCGTTGCTCCAGCCGACCGAGAGCTGCCCGGCGGCCACCGCGGCCGCCGCGGCGGCCCCGCCCGCGAGATCGTGCCCCGCTGCGGTCGCGAGCGCCGCGGCGAAGAGGGTGACGGCTGCCGCCGGCAGCGGATGGCAGGCCGCCAGCAGCCCCGCGGCCGGGCCGCCGCGCAGGCGTCGTACGGCCGCGGCGGCGGCGGTGGCGGTCGTGGGGGCGGTGGCAGGTCCGGCTGCCGTGGTTCGTGCGGGCACGGCGACACGCTATGCCGCGCCGCGCCCGGTTCGCCTGATTCATAATGATGTGTCAGTTGTTTTCTATGGTGAGCGAATGACGCGTGTCCTGGCAGTGAGCAGCGTGTTCCCGCCCCACCTCCATCAGCAGGCCGAGATCACGGCCGCGCTCGCCCGCTTCCTGCCGCCGGGCTCCGACACCGCCCTGCTGCACAGGGTGCACGCCTCGGTGCGCGTCCACAGCCGCCACCTCGCCCTCCCGTTGGAGCGGTACGGGCCGTCGAACGACTTCGGCACCACCAACGCCCTGTTCCTGGAGGCGGCCCTCGAACTCGGCGGCCGGGCCCTCGCGCTCGCCCTCGCCGAAGCCGGGCTGGCGGCGGCGGAGATCGACCTCGTCATGTCGACCACCGTGACCGGGCTCGCGACGCCCTCGCTGGAGGCCCGCCTCGCCGCGAGCGCCGGACTGCGCCCCGACGTACGGCGGGTGCCGCTCTTCGGCCTCGGCTGCGCGGCGGGCGCCGCGGGTGTGGGCCACCTGCACGACCACCTGGCGGGCCGGCCCGGCCACGCGGCCGTGCTGCTGTCCACCGAACTGTGCTCCCTCACCCTGCAGTGCCAGGACACCTCGATGGCGAACCTGGTGGCCGGGGCCCTGTTCGGAGACGGGGCGGGCGCGCTCGTCGCGGTGGGCGACGAGCACCCCCTGCACGCCACCGGGGCCGGACCCTCGGTGGTGGCCGCGCGCAGCCGCCTCTACCCCGGCACCGAGCACCTGCTCGGCTGGGACATCGGCCACTGGGGGATGCGCATGGTCCTCGGCCGCGAACTGCCCGACCTGGTCAGGCTGCACGTGGCCGAGGAGGTGGAGACCTTCCTCGCCGCGCACGACCTCAAGCCCTCGGACGTCGACGCCTGGATCTGCCATCCGGGCGGCCCGAAGATCCTCGACGCGCTGGGCGAGGCACTGGCCCTGCCCGCCTCGGCGTTCGCGGCGAGCCACCGCTCGCTGGCCGCCGTCGGCAACCTCTCCTCGGCCTCGGTCCTGCACATCCTGGGCGGCATCCAGAGCGCGGGGCCGCCGCCGCCCGGATCGTTCGGCCTGATGCTGGCCTTCGGACCGGGCTTCGCCTCCGAACTCGTCCTGCTCCGCTGGTGACCACTGCGGTGGCCGCCCGACTCCCCCTGGCTGGTGACTCCATGGCCCTCACTCCGTCCATGACCTGGTACCTGCTGCTCATCGGCCTCGTCGCGGCCGAGCGGCTCGCCGAACTGGCCACGGCCCGCCGCCACGCGGCGTGGAGCCTGGCCCGCGGCGGCCGCGAGTACGGCCGCGGCCACTACCCCGTGATGGTCGCCCTGCACACCGCGCTGCTGGTGGGCTGCGTGGTGGAACCGTGGGCCGCCGGACGTCCGTTCCTGCCCGCGCTCGGCTGGACGGCACTCGCCCTGGCCCTCGGCGCGCAGGCCCTGCGCTGGTGGTGCATCGCGACCCTCGGACCGCGCTGGAACACCCGGGTGCTGGTCGTACCCGGACTGCCGCTGGTGGCGGCCGGGCCGTACCGGTGGATGCGCCACCCCAACTACGTGGCGGTGGTGGTGGAGGGCGTCGCGCTGCCTCTCGTGCACTCCGCCTGGCTGACCGCACTCGGGTTCACCGCGCTCAACCTGCTGCTCCTGCGCGTACGCATCGGCTGCGAGGACGCCGCGCTGACCGATGGCGGACGTCTGCGCGCCCCCGCCTCCGTACCGACCGCCGGCTCCCCCTCGTGATCGACCTGCTGGTCGCCGGCGGCGGCCCGGCGGGCCTCGCCACGGCCATCCACGGCGCGGTGGCGGGCCTGGAGGTCGTGGTCGTCGAACCGCGGCCCACCCCCGTGGACAAGGCCTGCGGCGAGGGCCTGATGCCGGGCGCGGTCGCCCGGCTGCGGGAACTGGGCGTCGACGTGTCCGGGCAGCCGTTCCGCGGCATCCGCTACGTGGACGGCCTCAGCGGGCGGCACGCGGACGGGCTGTTCCACTCCGGTCCCGGTCTCGGCGTCCGCCGGACCGTGCTCCAGGCCGCGCTGGCGCGGCGCGCCGCCGAGCTGGGCGTCCGGGTGGTCCGCGACCGCGTGGAATCGGTCGGCCAGGCCGGCGACAGCGTCCAGGCGGCGGGGCTCACGGCCCGCTACCTCGTCGCCGCCGACGGCCTGCACTCCCCCGTCCGGCGCGCACTGGGCCTGTCCGCGCCGCCCGCGCCCGGCAGGCCCGCACGGTACGGGCTGCGCCGCCACTACACCGTCGAACCGTGGAGCGACCTCGTCGAGGTGCACTGGGCGGCACGCTGCGAGGCGTACGTGACGCCGCTGGGCCCCGACCGCGTCGGCGTGGCCGTACTCACCACGGAGCAGGCCCCGTTCGACGTCCAGCTCGCCCGGTTCCCGCTGCTGGCGGCGCGGCTGCCCGAGTCCCCCAGGGCGCGGGTGCGCGGCGCCGGGCCGCTGCGCCAAGGGGCGCGGGTACGGGTGGCGGGGCGCGTGCTGTTCGTCGGGGACGCGGCCGGGTACGTGGACGCGCTGACCGGGGAGGGGCTGACCCTGGCCCTGACGGCGGCGGGCGAACTGGTGCGCTGCGTACGGGCGGGGCGGCCCCAGGCGTACGAACAGGCCTGGCGGGAGCTCTCGCGCGGCTACCGCACGCTCACCGAGTCCCTGCTCTGGGCGCGCCACCGGCCCCCGCTCGCCCGGCGGATCGTCCCGCTGGCGGCCCGGCTCCCGCGCGTGTTCACCCGGGCGGTGAACCTCCTGGCGTGACGGGCCTGGCCCGACCCGGCACCACCCGGGCGTGGCCTCCCGGCGGGCGGTATCCGGCGTGCGCCTCCCGACGTGCAGCGGCACCCCGTGCGGCGTGCGCACGGGGTGCCGCTCGGTCACCGCCGGGTCAGGCCGCGTTCTCCCGCGGGTCGCGCAGTGCCACTCCCGCGAGGACGGCGCCGGCCGCCGCGCTGAGCATGACGACGCTGCCCGCCCAGGCGACGGAACCGCCCACCGCCCCGGCCAGGGGGTCGACGGCCGCCGCACCACCGAACACGTGCAGTGCGACCACGCCGAGGGCCGTCACCGCCGCGGCCCGCCACACCGGCGTGGTGTCCCGCACCGCCAGCAGCGCCCCGAAGCCGATGCACAGCACCGTGACGAGGAGCGGAAGGAAGTCCAGGGGAGCCGCCGACGACAGGGCCGCCAGGTCCGTGGGCAGGTGCGGCACTCCGGTGACCAGCAGGGCGATCGCCACCGGCCAGCGCAGCATGTGGCGCAGCACCGGCGGTCCGGAGCGGGCGGGCTGGGAGCGGGGCGGCTCGGGGGCCGGCTCGGCGCGCCGGCGCGGCTTCTCGTACGGGGCGTCGTACAGCTCCCTGTACGGCGGCTCGTACGGCTCCTCCTCGTACGGCGCGGGGTCGGGCGGCCCCGGAGGTTCGGCCCGGTCCGCCCCGGGCTCGTCGAGCGCCTCGGGCCGCGTGGCGGACTGGGCCGGGTCGTCCGTGCCGAGGATCGTCACCAGCAGGGCCACGTCCTCGATCGGGCGTCCGACGGCGGCGGCGCGCAGCGTGATGTCCGCCGCGTCGACCTCGTGCTGGGGCTCGCCGAGGAGGGCGACCATCTGCCGCACCTCGTGCACGGGGCGGGTCACGGCGGCCGTGCGCAGCGCCTCGTGTCCGCGGTTGGGCTGCTGGCCGCTGTCCTTGAGGAGGCTCACCAGGGCGGTGACCTCCTCCAGGGGGCGGCAGGTGGCCGCCGTGTCCAGCAGGGTGCGCACGGGCTCGGGGCCCGCAGCGTCCGGAGGGGTGGTGTCGGGGGTCTCGTGGCGGTCTTCTCGGTCCGTCGCCGCGAGGGTGATGGGGTCATTCATGGAAAGCTCCGTTCGCCGACACGCGGGTCTACACATCGCGCGCCGGTCATCGTGCGTCATGGGAAGCGCACGCTTTGTTACATTGACGACCAGATCCGCCCACTGCGCCATTCGGGGCGGGCAAACGGGGGGCGCCGGGTGCTCCGGCCCCGGCCCTGCGGAAAGGCGTGACGCGTGCCCTGTGTGCGGATGTCGTGGCGCCGGTGGGCACGGCCGCTGGCGCTCGTGCTCCCGGCCGTACTGCTGCCGGCGGCCGCCGCGCCGGGCCCTGCGGGGCCGGCGGTCGAACGGCCCGTCGTGGAGCGGCCCCTTGCCGAGCGGCCCGTCGTGGGGCGGCCGTTCATGGAGCGGCCCGTCGTGGAGCGGCCGTTCGTGGAGCGGCCGTTCGTGGAGCGGCCGTTCGTGGAGCGGCCCGTCGTGGAGCGGCCGTTCGTGGGGCGGCCCGTCGTGGACACCGATCGGGGGCGGGTGCGCGGCCTGGACCACGGGACGCACCGCTCCTTCGAGGGCATCCCGTTCGCGGCTTCCCCGACCGGCGCGCTGCGCTGGCGGCTTCCGGAGCCGGCGCCCCGGTGGGAGGGGGTCCGCGACGCGGGTGCCCCCGGCCCGCGCTGTGTGCAGCTGCCCGCGATCGGTCCCGGCGGGCCGAGCGGCTCCGAGGACTGCCTGTACCTGAACGTCACGGTGCCCTCGGCCGCCCCCGCCCGGGGCACGGCGGGGCGGGCCGTCATGGTCTGGTTCCACGGCGGCGGCTTCGTCAACGGCGCGGGGGACCTGTACCGGCCCGAGCGGCTCGCCGTGCGGGGCGATGTGGCGGTCGTGACCGTCAACTACCGGCTGGGCGTCTTCGGCCTGTTCGGCCATCCCGAACTCGGCGGGGCTCCCGGCTTCGCCCTCGCCGACCAGCGGGCGGCGCTGCGCTGGGTGCGGGCGAACGCGGACCGGTTCGGCGGCGACCCGGGCAACGTCACGGTGTTCGGCGAGTCGGCGGGCGCCCTCAGCGTGTGCGCGCACCTCGCCTCGCCCGCCTCGGCCGGGCTCTTCCAGCGGGCGGTCGTGCAGAGCGGCTCGTGCTCGACGGCGATGCCGCCGTGGTCGCTGCTGCCGACGCTCGGTGCGTACGAGCCCTTCGTGCCGGAGCGGGCCGCGGTCTCGGACGGGGCCCGGGCGGCGGCCCGGCTCGGCTGCGAGGGGCCCGACCGGGTGCTGGACTGCCTGCGCCGGCTGGACGCGCGCGAGCTCGCGACCCCCGAGCTGATGCAGACCTTCTCCAAGGTCCCCTACGGGGGCTCCCTGCTGCCCGTGGAGCCCCGACGGGCTCTGGAGGCCGGGCGGTTCCACCGGGTGCCGGTGATGCAGGGCAGCACGCGGGACGAGATGCGCATCTTCCTCGGGGCGACCCTGGCGGTGTACCCGATGCCCGACGGGGCCGCCTACCGGGCCCGCCTGGAGCGGTCGTTCGGGGCCCGGGCGGCCCGGGCCGTCGGGGCGGCCTATCCGCTCGCGGCCCATCCGACGCCGGCGGTGGCCTGGGCAACCCTGCTGTCCGACGCCTCGTTCACCTGCCCGACGCTGCGGGACAGCGGTGCGCTGGCCCGGCACGTGCCGACGTACGCCTACCGGTTCTCCGACCGCGGGGCGCCCAACTTCACCGGCCTGCCGCAGGCGCCGGGGCTGCCGTACGGCGCCTCGCACGGCTTCGAGCTGCCGTACCTCTTCGAGCTGGCGCCCCTGACGCCCCCGCAGCGGGCCCTGGCGGACCGGATGATCGACTACTGGACAGCCTTCGCCCGCACCGGCGACCCCCGTTCACCGGGATCCCCGCCGTGGCCGCGCTTCGACCCCCGCCGCCCCCGTGCCCTGTCCCTGGCCCCGGGCCCGTCCGGAACCCACCCGGCCGACACCCGCACCGCACACCACTGCACCCTGTGGGACACCCACGGGACCCGGCCCGCCACCCGCCCCTGACGCCGGCCCTCCGGCGGGCGGACGCGCCGGCGCGGTGTGCGGATCAGGAGGGCGGGGCGGCCGCCCAGGAGGCGGAGACCAGGGAGCGTTCGGCCGCTGCCAGGTGGGTGGCCGCGGACAGCCAGGCGTGGGCGTAGCCCTCTGCCGACGGATCCGCCAGGCGGCCGAAGGCGTCGCGGGGGCGCCGGTCGGCCTCGGCGGCCAGGGCCGCGGCCAGGTCGGCCGCGCCGGTGAGCCCGGCGCGCCGCAGCGGGCCGTACGCGGCGAGGGGCTCGGCGCCGCGCGCCGCCTCGGCCACGGCTCGGCGGCCGCCCGCCACCCCGGTCTCCAGGAGGCGGCGTACCCGCCACAGCGGGGAGTCGGCCAGCGGGTCCGGGCCGGCGGGAGCGGGCTCGGGAGCGGGGTCGGGGTCGGCGGTGGCCCGGGGCGGGAAGTGGACGCCCTGGAGGCGGTCGTAGCCGAGGTCCGCCCGGCCCAGCCACTCCTCGGGCAGCCGCAGGGTGTACTCCGCGCCCGGCACCGGGCCGACGGCCAGGGGGCTCAGGGTGGCGGCCCGGTCGAGGTCGGGGCGTCCCAGGACGCGCAGGTGCAGACCGGGGTACGAGCCGAGGCGGCGCAGGTTCGCCGTGTGCGCCAGCTCGGGGTGGGGGTGGGCGGGCCGCAGCCGCAGCAGGGGCGCGCCCGGCCGCAGCTCGCGTACCAGGAGGTGTTCCCCGGCCGCGCCGACGACCGCGACCTCGCAGCCGAGCAGGGCGGGTTCGGCGCCGTCCGGGTCCGCGGGGCGGTCGGCGACCGCCTCGGCCGCGGGGCGGGCGAAGAGGGCGGCGGCGGCCCCCTCGGTCCACGGGATGCCGCGCAGCGGGGTCGCCTTGACCCCGCGCCCGGCGCCGAGCCGGCCTTCCGGGGAGACGGTCGCGCCGACGATGCGCAGGCCGCCGCGGGCCAGCCCGGCGTGGTCGAGGACGGCTCCGCCGAGGGCGACGGAGGCCGATCCCGCGCCGCGGGCGCGGGCGAGTCCGCCGGGGCGCACGTCGGAGAGCGAGTACGCGGCGCCGTCCGGGGCCAGCAGGTGGGTGACCACACCCCCGTAGCCGGTGGCCGACAACACCGGTTCCCGGCACAGGCCGTACACCTGGAGGCTGCCGCCGGGCGCGTAGGCCCGGCGGGCGGTGCCCGCCAGGGCGGGATCGGCTCGGCCGGCGGCCAGCAGTGCGGCGGTGCGCAGCAGTTCGCGGAACGCCTCGGTGAGCGCACCGAGCCGCTGCCCGGACTGCTGCCCGCGGGCGGCGCGCAGCCCTCGTACGACGCGCAGCGCGGCCGCCTCGGCGCGTGGCAGCCCGGCCAGTCGGGCGGTGTGCGCGGCGCGCAGCAACTCGGCCTGGAC
Organism: Streptomyces sp. NPDC048270; assembly: GCF_040652335.1. Taxonomy (NCBI): domain Bacteria; kingdom Bacillati; phylum Actinomycetota; class Actinomycetes; order Kitasatosporales; family Streptomycetaceae; genus Streptomyces; species Streptomyces sp. NPDC048270. The sequence goes on along the minus strand of NZ_JBEZLV010000013.1, from coordinate 102,832 downwards.
CACGGCTCCTCCGGCGGTGACCCCGGCTGCGAGGGCATCCGCGGCGGCCCTCCAGAGCCCGGCCGCGGCCCGGCACTGGGCCGCCGTGAGCGTGGCCTGGGATGGGGGCGGCTGGGAGGGGGCGGCAGGCTGGGCCGACTGGGCGGGCTGGGCGGGCTGGGACGGCTGGGACCACTGGACGGGTTGGGACGCGGGCGGTGCCCCGTCCGGTACCGGGACCGGGACCGGGCCGACGACCGAGACCGGGCCAGTAGCCGGGCCGGTGGCCGAGGCCGGGCCGGTGGCCGGGGCCGAGCCGGTAGCCGAGACCGGGCCAATAGCCGGGCCGGTGGCCGAGGCCGGGCCGGTGGCCGAGGCCAGGCCGGTAGCCGGGGCCGGGCCGGTAGCCGGGGCCGAGCCGGTGACCGAGGCCGGGCCGGTAGCCGGGGCCGAGCCGGCGGCCGAGACCGGGCCAGTAGCCGGGCCGGTGGCCGAGGCCGGGCCAGTAGCCGGGCCGGTGGCCGAGGCCGGGCCAGTAGCCGGGGCCGAGCCAGTAGCCGATCCGGTAGCCGGGGCCGAGCCGGTGGCCGAGACCGGGCCAGTAGCCGATCCGGTAGCCGGGGCCGAGCCGGTGGCCGAGACCGGGCCAATAGCCGGGCCGGTGGCCGAGGCCGGGCCGGTAGCCGGGGCCCGGCCGGTGGCCGCGCCGGGGGGCGAGGGGCGGGTGTCGGCCGTGTCGGGGCCCGTCATCGGGATCTGGGCATGGGCCGGCTCCGGGCCCGCCGGCGGGGCCGGGGGGTGGGGACGGCCCGCGTCAGGGGCAGGGGCCGGGGCTCCGGCCTGGGCCTCCTGGGGCGAGGCCGCGGCCGGAGCCTCGTACGGCGCCGGGTCCGCCAGGGGGGCGGCCCCCAGGGCGGCGGCGCGGTGGAGGCAGCGGGGGGCCAGCAGGCAGGTGCAGACGGCCTGTCCGGGCTCGGTGACGGCCCCGTCCGGGCCGGGCCGCAGGGTGACGACGGCGTCCTCCCCGAAGGCGAGGACGACCTCCCCGTCCGCCCCGCCCGAGGCGAGCGCACCGCAGCTCGCGGTGGCGGCGTCCAGCTTCTTGAGCAGCCGTGCGCTGAGCTGCTCGACGGCTTCGGCGAGCACCTCGGGGGCGACGGGCGGCAGTGCGGTGGTCAACGGGCTTCTCCACGGAGTCGGTCGCCCACCCAGCGGGCGAGGGCGAGCGGGCTGAGGGCGGCCACCGGCATCCCGGCGGCGACGAGTTGCCGGGCCACCGGGACCGAGTACCGGGGCGTGCCCGTGTCGTCGAGCGCGGCGCAGCCGAGCAGGTGGGCGCCGGAGGCTGCCAGCGCCCGGACCTCGCCGAGCAGCCCGCCGATCGGGGCGCCCTCCTCGAAGTCGCTGACCACGACGACGAGGGTGCGGCTCGGCACGGTCATCAGCGTGCGGGCGTGCGCGAGTCCGGCGGCGATGTGCGTACCGCCGCCGACCCGGACCTCCAGCAGCAGCGACAGCGGGTCCTCGACCCGGTCGGTGAGGTCCAGGACCTGGGTGGAGAAGGCGAGGAAGTGGGTGGACAGGGTCGGTACGCCGCCCAGCACGGCCGCCGTCAGCGCCGACCAGATGACGGAGGCCTCCATCGAGCCGGACACGTCGACGACCAGGATCAGCCGCCAGTCGCTCTCGCGACTGGCCCGGGTGCTGAACACGGGCCGTTCCGGGACCACGACCACGCTGCCGTCGGGCCGCCGCCGGGTGTGCGCGAGGTTGGCGCGCAGGGTCCGGGCCAGGTCCAGTCTGCCGCCGGGGCGCCGGGTGGGGCGCGGGGTGGCGAGGCCGGAGAGGGCCGGGCGCAGCCGGGTGGCCAGCTCCTTGGCGAGTTCGTCGACCAGCCGCCTGACCAGCGGCCGCAGCCGGGCGAGTTGGGCCTCGGGCATCCCGCCGGCGAGGGACAGGACGGAGCTCAGCAGTTCCACGGAGGGCCGTACGGACGCCGGGTCGAGCTCGGCGAGCACGTCGGTGCGGCCCGCTTCGGCCGCTCCGCCCAGCACCTCCTCCCGTACCTCGGCGCCGAACAGCGCCTCCAGTTCCCGCGACCACTCCCGGGCGGTGGGGAAGGAGGCTCCCTGGCCGCCGCCCTGGCCGCCCGCTCCTCCCCGGCCCCCGTCGAGGTCGGCGGAGCCCTCGCCGCGGCCGGCGCCGTAGAGCTCGTCGAGGGCGTGGGCGTAGCGGCGGGCCCCGGCGGGGAGCCGGTCGCGCTCGCGGCCCAGCAGCAGCCGCCAGCGGTCGGCGGGGGCGAGGCGCAGCCCGGTCGCGGCGGCCGGTCGCGCGGCCCCGGCGGTCTCCGGCGGCGCGGCCCCGGCGGTCTCCGGCTGCACGGCCGGGGCGTGGGGCCGTTCCCGGGCCGGTACGGCCGCGCCGGCCGGCGGGAGTTCCCCGAGCGCGGCGAGTCCGGCGGCGTCGGCGGCGGCCCAGAGGGCCAGCAGCGCGGGCGGCGCGTCGAGCGCGAGGTCGACCCGGTCGCCGAGCCGCTCGCCGACGGTGTCCAGCAGCCGGTCGCGGGCGGCGGGCGACAGGACGTCGAAGCCGCCGCGCAGCGCGGGGAGGCGGTCGAGGAACTCCTGGTCGCCGAGGTGCTCGACCCGGTCGAGGAGCGGGGTGAGCGCGGCCGGCGAGGACTGCAGGAGCGGCCCGGCGGCGGTGAGGACTCCGCCGAGCCGGCGGGTCAGGGCGCGGCGCCCGTCGGGGGCGGTCGCACCGTCGATCCAGCCGGCGGCGCGCTGGCCGAGCCGGGCGGCCGGATCGAGGTCGAGGAGGACCCGTACGGCCAGCGCGGCACCCTGGATCAGCGGGGAGGCGGCGGCGGCCAGGTCGGCGAGGGCCTCGTCGGTGCGCAGCCCGAGGTGCCGGGCCGCGGCGCGGTCGGCGAGGGCCACCAGGGCCGCGGCGTCGGCGGTGTCCTCGCTGCCGGCGAGGCCGGGCAGGGAGCGGACGGCCGCCTCGAGCAGTTCGCCGGTCAGCGCGGCGGCGGTGGCGCGGGACCCGGCGCCGGTGCCGGGGAGATGGCCGCGGTGGAGGGCCTCCAGGAGGTCGAGGGCGTCGAGGAGTTCGGGCAGGGTCGCGGTCTGCGGCAGGACGGCGGCCGCCTCGTGCAGGCGTACGTCGACCAGCTCGGGCAGATCGCAGCGCGCGGCGGCGGCCAGCCCGGCGAGGATCTGCGCCGGGGTCGGCCCGCCGTCGGCGGCGGCGCGGCGGGCGGTGTCGCGGAGGGTGCCGGCGGCGGCCTGGGCGGCGGTGACGCCGCGGACCCCGGCGAGATCGAGGCGGGCGGGGACCGAAGGCGTCCAGGACAGCCGCCACTTGGTGCCGAGGGCGGTGCCGTCGCCGGTGGTGGCGACGTCGAGGGGCTCGCCGTAGGAGGCTCCGCAGGCCTGGAGCCGCTGGAGGAGGATCTCGCGGCGGCCGTCGAGGGCGGAGCGCAGCGGGTCGAGGCGGACCTCGCGCGGGGCGGGGTCCTCCGGGCCGGGCAGCCGCAGCTCCGTCAGTTCGGCCTCCACGGAGGGGCCGAGGCCGGAGCGGGGGGCGTGCGGGGTGATCCGGCCGCGCGCGGTGCCGACGAGCACCGCTTCGAGGGCGCGGGCCAGCGCCCGGCCGCGGCCGAGCGGTTCGCCCTGCCCGAGGACGGTGGTGACGGCTTCGAGGAGTTCGCCCCGGCCGGGTGCGGGGAGCCCGCGCAGGACGGCCAGGTCGCAGGCGAGCCGCAGGGTCTCGGCGGCCTCGCCGGTTCCGGCGGTGTGCCCGGCCCGGCGCAGTTCCCGGCAGACCCCGGTGACGGCGACGGAGGCCGCCTCCCGGACCGAGCGGGGTTCGCCGCCGGCCTCCAGGACGGCCTGCTGCCAGAGCGGGTCCCGGATCCCGGCGGGGTAACCGGAACGGGAGTCGAGCAGATCGAAGGAGTACGGGACGAGCGAGGTGACGGCCTGCTCCTCGCCGCGGGCTCCGGCGCCTGCCCGGCCCCCGCGGCCGGGTGCCCGCCCCGCCCGCGCGGGGGCCGTGGCCGCATCGGCGGCGGCCGTGGCGGCGGAAGCGGCCGCGGCCGTCCCGCCCAGGAGGGCCGGTGCGTGGAAGGCGCCGATCACGGCGGCCACGCGGTGGCCTTCGGCGAGGGCGCCCGCGATCACCCCGCGCATGTGGGACTCGCGGGCCAGGTCCGTCGCCGGGACGGCGGCGGCGTCCGCGCGCAGCGCCCAGCCGACACCGAGTGCGGCCCGCCGCACGGCTTCCGGGGAGCAGCCCGGGGCGAGCACCTCGACGGCGCGGTCCCACATGTCCTCGCCGTCCCGGCCGGTTCCGGCTGCGGTGAGGGCGTCGGCGAAGGTACGGCCCCGGGCGGGCGCCGGGCCCTGGCCGGGGGCCTCCCCGTCCGGCGGCGCCGCGGCGGCCGGTCCCGCGGCCCGGTCCGTGTCCGGTCCCCGATCCGGGGGCGCGGGGGCCGGGGCCCAGGCGTCGGCGGACAAGGGGAGATCGCAGCACAGGACGGTCGCCCCGCGCGCGGCGGCCCAGCGGATCGCGGCCAGTTCCGGGGAGAAGTCGGCGAAGGGGTAGAAGGCCAGGCGCCCGTCCCGGCCCGTGCCCGCCAGGGCGACGGGGGCGACGGTCTCCGGGTCGGCCAGGTGGTCGAGCCACGGCTGGAAGTCCGCCGGGAGCTCGACGCAGACCACGTCCGCGCCGGAGGCGTCCAGCAGGTCGGGAACCAGCGCCGCGAGCGCGGGACTGTGGTGGCGCACCCCGAGCAGATACGGCACGCGGGAGGCGGCCAGCACCTCGACGGCGGCCCGCGGGTCACCCGACGCCCCGGCGCCCTGACCCGGACCGGCAGGCACCCTGCCGGTCGCACCCGGGCAGGCCGACGCCTCGACGCCGGTACGCGGGCCGGCGGACGCCCCATCGGGCGCACCCGGGCCCGCAGGAGAGGCGACAGCCGTACGCGAATCCACGGACGTCTCCTCGTACGCACCCGGGCCGGCATCCGTCTCCACGCGCGAACGCGGGCGGCCGGCGGACGCCTTGTCGGGCGCACCCGGGCCCGCCGGGAACCCGACAGCCGTACGCGAATCCGCCGACGTCCCGTCGTACATACCCGGGCCGGCACCCGCCTCGACGCGCGCCCGCGGGCCGGCGGACGCCCCATCGGGCACACCCGGGCCCGCCGGGAACCCGACAGCCGTACGCGAATCCGCCGACGTCCCGTCGTGCATACGCGGGCCGGCGGACGCCCCGTCTGGCGCGCCCCGGCCGGCCGGGGGCTCGACGGTGTCGTGCGGGGCGGCCGAGGTCTCGGGCGGGGTCATCGCAGGCTCCCGCGCAGGTCCCACAGGCGGCGCCACATCGCCGAGCCGTCCTCGGCCCGGCGGCGGACCGGGCCGTCCCAGTAGCCGAGCAGGCGGCCGTGGTCGGCCGGGTCGTCCTTGCGTACGACGCCCAGCAGGTGCCCGGGCAGCAGGTCCAGGACGTCCCCGCCCGGCAGGTACGCGGCCGCGACCCCCAGCGAGGCCGCCACCTGCACGGCTTCCGCGGTGGACATGACCGTACCAGGGCGCTCCACGTCCCAGCCCTCGGCGGAGCGTCCCGAGCGCAGGTCGCGGAAGACGGTGACGAGCGCGTCGAGCACGGCGTCGTCGACCCCGAAGGCGGCCCCGGCCCGCTGGACGGCGGCCACCGCCTGGCGGCGGATCAGGGTGGCTTCGGCGTCCGCGTCGGCGATCGGCGCGACGGTCTCGAAGTTGAAGCGCCGCTTGAGGGCCGCGGACATCTCGGAGACGCCCCGGTCGCGCAGGTTGGCGGTGGCGATGACGGTGAAGCCGGGGGCGGCGCAGACCACCGCGTCCTCGGTGGCGGTCAGTTCGGGCACGGTGACCCGCCGGTCGGACAGGATCGACACCAGCGCGTCCTGGACCTCGGGCAGGCAGCGGGTGATCTCCTCGACGCGGACCACCCGCCCCGTCCGCATGGCGGAGAGCACCGGCGAGTCGACCAGGGCTCCCGCGCTCGGCCCCTGGGCGAGCAGCAGCGCGTAGTTCCAGCCGTACCGGAAGGCGTCCTCGGTGGTGCCGGCCGTGCCCTGGACGGTGAGGGAGCTCGTGCCGCAGACGGCCGCGGCGAGCAGTTCGCTGAGCATGGACTTGGCCGTGCCGGGCTCGCCGGTGAGCAGCAGGCCGCGCTCTCCGGCGAGGGTGACCACACAGCGCTCCACGAGGGCGCGTTCGCCGACGAACTTGGGGGCGATGACGCGCTTGGCACCGCCCTGGGGCAGGGCGAGTTCGGCTCCGTCGCTGCCGCAGACGAAGGTGACGACGCTGCGCGGGGTCAGCGCCCAGCCGGGCGGACGGGGACCCGGGTCCTGGGCGGCCAGGAAGGCGAGTTCGGCGGCGTACCGCTCTTCGGCGGGCTGGACCTGCCGGGCGGGGGCGGCCGCGCCGGCGGCCTGGTCGGTGAGCGTCATCGGAGTACTCCTGGTGCGGAACGAGGTGTGCGGAACGAGGTGTGCGGAACGGGTGGCGTAAGGGTGGGGGAGCAACCGGGCGGGGCGGGGCGCAGACCGCCCCCGCTCCCCCGCCCCGGCTCCCGCGCCCGCCTGGGGCGAACGCGAGGAGGGCGCGGGGGCCGGAGACGAGGTGCAGGGCCGGAGGCGAAGGGTGCGCCCGCGCCGGGATCGACGCGGTGCCGGGTACCGGGCCGGCGGGCAGCCGCGGTCAGGCCTTGCGGGCGCGGCCGCGCGTGCGCTTCACCTTGAGCTCCTCGAAGCGCGGGGAGTCGCCCTCGCGGACCCGCTGCCAGGCCTTGCGGTAGAGGTCGGCGGCCGGTTCGGCGGGTACCAGCGGGCCCAGCAGCCGGTGCCCGTACATCGGGAGCTTCCACTGCTCCACGGGCAGCACCGGCGAGGCCATGTCCGCCCAGCCGCCCGGCAGGAACAGCGAGCGCCCGGCCCGGCTCCGGCCGGCCGACACCACCAGGTCGGTGGCGGCCATTTCGGCGCGGGCGGCCTTGAGGCGGGCCGGCTTCCAGCCGGTCCAGCGTGCGGTGTTGCGGTCGGTGGGGTCGGGCATGGCGAGCAGCATCAGGTAGAGCGCGGCCGCGTCGGTGCCGAGTCCGTGTTCTGCGGCGGCCTCCGCCACCAGTTCGGGGACCGAGCGGCCGGGGTCCTGCGGCCACCAGGTGCCGTCCTGGTCGACGGCGCCCGCCGCCGGGGCGCCCGGGTCGGCGAGGAGGGCGGCGAAGCGCGGGTCGACGGCGGCGCGCAGGGCCGTCTCGATCGCGGAGGGCCGCTGGTCCTCGCCGCGCAGGACCGCCAGGTACGGGTCGGAGCCGGTGGAGTCCAGCAGCGCCGGGCGCAGCGCGGGCCGCGGCCGGTAGTCGTGCGTGGCCATGATCACCGCGCCGTAGCGCTCGAAGCCCTCGCCGGTCTCGGTGGGTGTGCCCGCCGCCTTCCGGAAGTCGGTGAGGTCGGCGTAGTGCCCGATCTCGATCAGCAGTTCGGGGGCGGCGAGCCGCTGCCGTACGGCCGTCAGCGCGGGCGGCAGGGCGGCTCGTACGGGGTCGCCCGCGGGCAGCCGGTGGGCGAGCCAGGCCATCGCGCCCAGCGCGGCGGTCAGGACCGCCGAGGTGAAGGGGCGGGTGGTCGGCTCGCGGGGCTCCACGTGGTCTCCCTTCACCGTCCACGCCACGTCGGCCGAGAGCTCCGGCGAGGCGGAGGGGTCGAGGAGCGCGGACAGGGCGCGGGGCACGGCCCAGCCGGTGCGCAGGACCCGCGCGCCCTCGGTGAGCAGCCAGTCGGGTACCGGCGTGCGGCGGCCGACGCGGCGGTTCCACACCTCGGCGGCGGCGGCCGCGTCGGGGCCCTCGGTCCACAGCAGGGCCGGGTCGGCGGGCAGCAGCGCGGCGACGACGGCCCGCCGCACCACGACGTCGAGGCTCTTGAGCTCGTCCCGGGCGTGGGCGGCCTCGGTGGCCTTGACGCCGAGCAGGGTGCGCAGTTCGGGGGTGAGGAAGTTGGCGGCCCAGCTCTCGACGGAGGGCAGGCCGGCGATGACGAGCCGGGCCAGGGCCGTGGGGGCCCCGGTGAGCCGGGCGAACTCCTCCGCGGCTTCGGGGCGGAAGGGCGCGGGACCCCGGGCGGCGGCTTCGGCGAGGAAGCGGGCCAGCCAGTCGGGGCCGCGCTCGGGGTCGCCCAGCGGGGCGTCGCCGCGCAGGGTGTAGGGCCCGGGGACGGTGAAGCGGCCGGCGGGGTCGTGGAGCAGGGCGCCGAACTCGTGGCCGTCGGGGACGGATGCGGTGTGCTCGGTCGTCGCGAGGACGGCTCCGCCGCCGAGCGGGAGCACGGCGCGCAGGTGCACGCTGCGCTCGGATCCGTCGGGGTTGCGCAGGTGGCGCTGGTCGAGGTGGACGAGGACGCGGCGCCAGTGGTCCGCGGATCCCTCGGCGGAGGCCAGGCCCGCCGCGTCGATCTCGCGGAGCAGGCTGACGAGGGCGGCGCGCTCCTCGTCGGTGGTCCCGGCGGCGACGGCGCGGTAGGCGACGGCGGCGGGCTGGTCGAGCAGCGGGGTCCACGGCAGCGCGGAGTAGGGCAGTGCGGGCACGTCGAAGTGCAGCCTGCCGGGTACCGCGGCCGCCCCCGTGTCGGCCCGGGCCGCCGCGAGTTCGCGCAGGAAGCGGTGGGCGGCGTCGGAGTCGGCGCCCCGGTGGTAGTAGCCGGTGCCCGTGAGTCCGCTCAGCGCCTGGTCGATCAGCTGGTCGGTGGGGCCCTGGGGGCCGGTCTCGGCGGCTTCGGCGCCCTGGCCGAGGCGGGCGGCGACCCTGTCGAGGGCCTTCTGCTGGACGAGGGTGAAGCGCAGGACCTCGATGATGCCGCCGGTCAGCGCGGGTGCGGTGACCTGCGGGAGGGCCGTGTTCACCAGCGCGGGCAGGTCGTCGGCCTTCTCCGCCGCGGCGGCGGCCTTGAGCAGCGCGGCGACGGTTTCCCGGTCGGCGGTGCGCAGCGCGGCCGAGCCCTCGGGGTCGCGGGGGCGCAGGGCGTACCAGTGGGAGAGCGGGGGGAGGTCGACGCTGCCGGTGGCGAAGGGGACCCGCCGCTCGTCGTCGCGCGAGGCGGCGGTGACCACCCCGTCGGGGTCGCTGATGCGCAGCTCGCGGTAGTGGGCCGACAGGGCGCGCGGCCGGTCGTCGCCCGGGAAGGCGAGCGCCGCGAGCGGCATGTTGGCGCCTTCGGGGGCGGTGACGGTGCGCCCGCCGGTGTCGGTTCCGCGCCAGCCGTGGCCGGGGACTCGGACGGCGCGCCAGCCGAGCAGGCCGTCGGCGGGTGCGCCGAGCGCCGAGTCCGGGACGGTGGGTGCGGGCCGCAGCCGGCAGGAGGACCCGGCGTGTGGCGGCCGCTCTCCGGGGGCGGTGTCGGTGAGGAACGCGGGCAGGGAGAACCGGCCGAGGTCGCCGGTGGCGGGGTCGTACTCGCGCCAGCCCCGCTCGTCGGCCTGGTCGCGGTGCTGCCATACCCAGTACGAGGTGCCGTCGGACAGCATCGGCCGCTCGTCGGGCAGTCGGGTGTCGCCGCGGTGCAGGATGCCGCCGCCGGTGGCGCGGCCGCCGTCCGGGAGGGGCAGGCTGAGGTGTTCGGAGCGCAGCTGCCAGTGCCGGCGGTCGGTGTCGAGGGTGAGGACGGTGCCGGGCGAGGTGTGCCAGTAGCCCTGGGTCTCGTTGGTGTTCCAGGAGTTCCAGAAGACCAGCAGTTCGCCGTCGACGTAGTGGAATCCGTGGCTGTAGTGGTTGCCGTGGGGGATCCGCAGGTCGTGGGTGAGGACGGTGGAGTCGGCGTCGATGACCCGGGCCTGCGTGGAGTTGGCGACGATGAGGTGGGGCCAGGCTTCGACGACGGTCAGGCCGCGCCGGTCCTTGGTGGCCAGTTCGGCCACGGCGCTTTCCCAGGAGGGCCAGGCGAGTTCCTCGAAGAGTCCGCCGCGCAGGGTGCGGGCGAGGGTTTCGGCGAGGTCGGCGGCGGCCGCTTCGGCCACCTCCTCGGGGGCGAGTTCGAGGGCTTCGACGGGCAGCCAGGTCAGGCGCTGGATGGCGTCGGGGACTCCGGGCAGCCCGGCGGCGGTGGAGGCGCGGGCGACGCCGCGTACCCACTCGGTCAGCAGCGGGCGGCCGCCGGGCGCGGCGGCGACGCACCGGATGATGTCGTCCCCGCTTTCGCCGAGGCTGTTCAGCGCGCGGTGGAAGGCGGGGTGGAACCGCTCGTCCGCGGCGAGGGCGAGCAGGTCGCGGCGCTGGTCGGAGGCGGCCCAGTCGGCCAGGTTCAGCCGGTCGTGGTGGTGCCTGCGCTCCTTGGTGTCGGGGTCGGCGACGGGCACGCCGAGGGTGAGCAGCAGGTCGAGGAAGTCGGCGTCCTGGACGCCGACGCGCAGGCCCGCTTCGCGGCCGGGCCGGGCGAGTTCGGCGCGCAGCTGCGGCGCGCAGCGCTCGACGAGGTCGAGGAGCACGGCCGGTGTGGTGCGCCGGCCCCAGCCCGCGTGGCGGGCGGCGTGGAAGCGCTCCAGCCAGCCGGCGGTGCCGTCGGCGCAGCGCTGGTCGGCGGGGACGTCCTCGGATTCCAGCCCGGCGGTGGCGCCGGATGCCTCCAGGACGTCCAGCCACAGGCCGGTGAGCTCGACGCTGTCGCCGCCGCCGGGCGGGGTCAGCCCGAGGAGCGTGCCGCGTACGGAGGGCACCCGCCGGGCCAGCTCGACGAGGGCGGACCGGTGGGCCTTCCACCAGCCGAGCGGGGCGCGCAGGGTGGCGGGCAGGGGCAGCAGTTCGGCGAGGTAGTCCTGCTCGGGTTCGGTGCCGGCCAGGCCCGCGGCGCGGGCGAGGCGGCGCAGTTCGGTGGCGGCCTGCGCGGAGGGCGGCAGCCCTCCGGCGGTGCGGCGCACGCACAGGCGGCGGAAGCGCCGGTAGGCCTCGGCGGGGCTGACCCGGAGGGCGAGGTCCTTGCCGTAGCCGGTGAGGACCTTCACGGGGAGGGCGCCGGCCAGGGCGAATTCGAGGAAGACGGCGTCGAGCCGGTCCTCGTCGACGCTGAGGCCGTGCTGGGCCTCGGCGGTGCGGGCGCGGCCGAACAGCTGGGCGGCATAGGTGGTGTTCTCGACCGCCAGGAAGGTGCGGGCGGCCTGCTCGTGGAAGACGGGCAGGAAGTGCGGCACGGAGGCGGCGAGCCGGCCGGCCAGTTCGTTGCAGGCGTCGAGGGCGGCTTTGGGCTTCGTCTTGGCCTGACGGCTGATGCGGTCGAGTTCGGGCACGACGGCGAGGGCGTGGTGGCCGTCCTCGGGGTGGTGGACGAGGACCCATTCGGGGAAGCCGAGTGCCTGGCGGTGGCCGAGGCCGACGACGGGCGGTTCGGCCTGCTCCGGTACCAGGCCCAGGAACCCGGCGGCGAGGTCTTCGGCCGCGCCGAGCTCGGCGGCGGCCAGCCGGACGACGACGCGGTCGTCGCCGAGGGCGGGGTGGCGGTAGGAGCGCGCGGTCAGGTCCACGGCGGTGCGGCCCGCGTCCGGGGTGCCGAGCGGCAGCACCGCGCCGGCCCTGAGCAGCAGTTCGGCCTCGCTCACGGGCGCGCCGTCCTTCCCGGTGTCAGTGGTGGTGCTGGTGTTGGTGTTGTCCGTGGTGCTCACGCGTCCCCGCCCTCCTCGATCTTGCGCCCGGCGTACAGTGCCGCGGCCATCCGCATGCCCTCGGACCAGGCCACCGGTCCGACCTCGGCCGGGCGCACGGTCCGGCCCTCCCCGTCGTGCCAGGTCAGCGCGCCGGTGCTGGTTTCCTCGTCGTAGTAGGGCTCGCCGATCCACACCGCGGCCTCCGTGGCCCGGCCGGTGTCGCGGACCTTGCAGGTGGCGTAGCCGCCGGAGACCCGGTAGCCGAGGCCCGTCGCCCGCGCGGCGAGGCTGAACCGGGTGGGGAAGACCCCGCCCGCGTAGTCCTTCACCTCGGTGGCGGTGGCGGCGAGGCCGGCCGGCTTCTGCCAGGTGGCGCGGTGGATCTGCTCGACCCGCTGCACGATGCCCAGTTCGGCCGCGAAGTCCCGTACGTCGTCCAGGTCGGGCAGCAGCACGGGGTGGGGCAGCAGCACCGTGCGCGGCGACAGCCGGACCGTCTCGCCGTCGAGGTTGACCACCTTGAGCTCACCGGACTCGGTGGCGTCCCGCAGGAAGCCCACCTCGTCCGGGTCGTCGCCGACGACGGCCAGGTCGCGCAGGGCGCTCTGCCAGGCCTCGTCCGGCCAGACCCGGGCGAGCAGCGCGGTCGGCACGGGCAGCGAGGACACCATCCAGGTGTCGACCTGGGCGACGCAGGCCGCCTCGTGCCGGTCGAGCCATTCGGCGAGCCGGCGCAGCCGGTCCACCTCGGGATGGTCCTTCAGCGTTTTGGGCAGGGTCTTCAACTGCCGCCCCGCGGACCGGCCCGTGACGGACCGCGCCGCCACCCGCCCTTCCACGAGGGCGATCTCGTACCCCTCGCCCGCTGCCACCCATGCCATCAGCCCGTGTCCCTCCGCCTGTCCCGGCCCGGTCCGCGCAGCCCGGACAGGAGGGTGGGAACCCCCCTGAGCTGCGGTATGCCGGGAGACTAGCGAGCGCCACTGACAACGCCCGCCGGAGGGTGGGTGGTCGGTTCTTTGTCCGGTTCTGGGTAGTGTTCAGGGGACGTTGACGCGAAGTCGGTTGGGGGTGGGGTCCATGGTTCGTCAGATACGGGTGCCCGGCGCGGTGCTGGCGGCTTCCCTGCTGCTCACCCTGGCCGGCTGCGCCGGTCCGGCCTCCCCCGGCGCGGACAAGCCCGCGGGCCCCGCCCCCGGGGCTTCGGCCCCGCACGGCGCGCCCCCCGCCCCGGGCGGCGAACCCGCCGGCGGGGACGTACTGCCCGGCATGGTCACCGTGGCCGTGGCCCGCACGCAGCTGGCCGCGCTGAAGGTGGCGCCGGTCGGCACGATGGCCGGGTACAGCCGGGACAGGTTCACGCACTGGGCGCAGCAGGGCAGCAAGTGCGACACCCGCGAGGTCGTGCTCGAGCGGGACGGCACCGACGTGAAGCGGGACGCCGAATGCCGGGCCGTGTCCGGCGCGTGGAAGAGCCTCTACGACGGGGTGGCCGTCACGGACGCCGCCAAGATGGACATCGACCACATGGTGCCCCTCGCCGAGGGCTGGCGCTCCGGCGCGGCCGGCTGGGACGCCGCCCGCCGCAAGGCCTTCGCGAACGATCTCGCCCATCCCCAGCTGCTCGCGGTGACCGCCGCCTCGAACCGGTCGAAGGGCGACCAGAGCCCCGATCTGTGGCAGCCGCCGGACAAGTCCGCCTGGTGCCAGTACGGGCGTGCCTGGACCACCGTCAAATCGGCCTACGGGCTGACCGTCACCGAACCGGAGAAGAAGATGCTCGCGACCATGCTGGACACCTGCGCCTCATGACCGGCGGACAGCGGTGGCAGGACGAGGTGCCCGCCGGGCCGGGCGGTGCGATGACCGACGAGGTCGGCGTCATCACCGGCCCGCTCACCCTGCGCACCACGGCGGTGGACGGGGGGCTGGCCAGGTTCGAGGTCCAGTACGAGGACGCCGACGAGTGGTACACGCTCACCGGCAGCCCCCGGCCCCACGGCGGCGACCCGGCCGCCCTGCACGCGGCGGCCCTCGACGCGGTCCGCGCGGGCCGCGCGGCCCAGGCGCCGGGGAGCGGCCCCGGCTAGTGCTGTCCGGGCCGGCCGCGGGCCTCAGGCCTCGTACTCGGTGAGGTCGATGGTGTGGATCCGCAGCAGGTGGCCGTACTCGGGGTGCGAGGTGTCGCGGTCGGCGACCATGCCCAGCTTGCGGATCACGTTCTCGGACTCCTCGTTGCCGACCCGGTTCACCGCGACGACCCGGTCCAGCCCCCGGTCCTGGAGGGCGTACTCCAAGGTGGCGTGGGCGGCCTCGGAGGCGTAGCCCTGGCCCCAGTACTGGCGGCCGAGGCGCCAGCTGATCTCGACGGCCGGGAGCACCTCGGGCAGGTACTCGGGCACCGAGAGGCCGACGACGCCGATGAGCTCGCCCGACCCGAGGAGCTCGACGGCGAACAGGCCGAAGCCCTCCTCGTCCCACTCCTCCTCCCAGCGCTCGATGTCCTCGGCGGTCTCCTCGAGGTCGCGCACCGAGCCGTCGCCGATCCAGCGCATCACCTCCGGGTCCCCGTTGATCTCGGAAAGGGGGACGAGGTCGTCGTCGGTCCAGCGGCGCAGGATGAGGCGGGGGGTGAGGATCTCGGTCATGCTGCCCATCCTGCCGAAACACCGCCGGCCGGCGGTAATCGGGTCCCGGCCATTGCGGGCGTGTTGCGGGTTCGTGGCCATCGGGGCGGGTAGCTTCCGGCGGCTCACCCCCGGGCCTACGGTCCGTCGGGAACCGCGACCAGCAAGGAGTGTCCCCGCATGCCCCTCGACCTGTCGGACGAGAGCCGGTACGACCGCGCACGCCTGCGCCAGTGGGCGCGCGGCCGTGCCCGCTCCGCCGGTATGGACCGCCGCGACCTGCTCAGGCTCTTCGCGGCGGGGGCCGCGGCCGGGGCGGTGGGCCTGGGTTCCGCCGGCGCCGCGGCCGCAGCCGCCGCCCCGGCGGCCGTGCCCGGTACGGTCAAGCCGCTGCCGCCGGAGCTGTTCACGATCCGGGGTACCAACGCGGAGACCAATTTCGCCGCCCTGCGCGGCACCGGCCCGCTCACCCCCGTCGACCGGTTCTTCGTACGGAACCACACCTCCACCCCGCGCATCGAGGCGGACGCCTGGAGGCTCACCGTGTGGGGGAACGGCCTGGCGGGCGGGCCGGTGGAGTTCTCGTACGACCGGCTGCGCGCACTGCGGGCGGTCGAGCGGACGGTGTTCATCGAGTGCGCGGGCAACGGCCGCAGCTTCTACGCCACGCAGCAGGGCCAGCAGGTCAGCGGCACCGCATGGACCCTGGGCGCGATCGGCGTCGCGCGCTGGCGCGGCGCGCGGCTGTCGGACGTGCTGCGGCAGGCGGGTGTGGCGCGCGCGGCCGTCGACGTGCTGCCGCGGGGGCTGGACGACGAAGTGGTCGCCAACGGGGTGAACCTGGGGCGGGTGCGGCGCCCGCTGCCGGTCTCCAAGGCGCTGGACGACGTACTGCTCGCCTACGAGATGAACGGCCGGCCGCTGCCGCCCGACCACGGCGGCCCGGTCCGCCTCGTCGTACCGGACTGGATCGGGATCTCCTCTATCAAGTGGGTCGGGGACATCGAGGTCAGCGACGCGCCGCTGTACTCGCCGTGGAACACCGACACGTACCGGCTGTTCGGGCCCTCCTACGCGCCGGAGGGGGCGCCGCTGAGCCGGCAGACCCTCAAGAGCGCCTTCGAGCTGGAGCTGGGGGCGTCCGTGCCCGTGCACCGGACGCGGCTGCTGACCGGGCGTTCCTGGTCGGCGGCCGCGCCGGTGGAGCGGGTCGAGGTCAGCACCGACGGCGGTGTCCGGTGGCAGCGGGCCCGGCTGCACGACGCGCCGCGCCGGGGCAGCTGGGTGCGCTGGTCGGTGCCGTGGACCCCGCGGGCCACGGGTGCCACCGCACTGCTGGCCCGGGCGACCGACGCCACCGGGCGCACGCAGCCCGCGACGACCCCGCACAACACGCAGGGCTATCTGTTCGACGCGGTCGTGCGGCACCCGGTGACGGTGGTCTGAGCGGTGGCTCAGGGGGTGTGGAAGCGGACTTCCGGCGCCTCGGGGGACGGGCCGTCCAGGAGGGGCTGGGGCCTGCCCTTGAGGTGCTGGTCGAAGAAGGCGGCGACGTAGGCCCGGGTCAGTTCGACGGAGCGGGCGCCGCCCAGCGGGGCCTCGGGGTCGGGCAGGCCCAGCTGGTCGGCGAGGGCCGGGAAGTCGCTGAAGGTGAAGTGGCCGGAGTCCGCGAAGGTGATCCAGCGCTTCCAGCCGTCGAGGCGGGGCCAGTCGCGGTCCCAGCTCGCATTGCCCCCGGGGACGCCGTCCTGCGCGCCGATCAGCATGAAGGGGCGTGCGCCGATTCCGGTCTCGGGGGCCGGCGTGGCGAGTCCGCCGTCCATGTTGATCCCGGCCCGGACCCGCGGGTCGGCGGCCATCGCGGCGAGCGCCGAGGCGCCGCCGATGGAGTGGCCCGCCATGGCGATGCGGCTCGTGTCGATGAGGCCGGCGTGGCGCCAGGCGGGGTGGCGGCCGGTGAGGCGGTCCAGGAGGAAGGACACGTCGCGGGCGCGGTTGTCGCTGACCGCCCGCATGGGGGTGCCCGCCTCCGCCTTCTCGCAGGCCAGGCACTCCAGCACGCGCCCGCCCGGGAAGGCGGTGCCCACGCTCTCGTAGGCGTGGTCGACTGCGGCGACGACGTATCCGCGGGAGGCCAGGTCCTCGGCCAGCGCGGTGAGGGTGGAACGGTGGACGGTGAAGCCCGGGGAGAGGACGATCAGCGGGTACCGCCCGGCGACGGGCCGGGCCTGGGAGCGGGCGTGCGCGGCCGTTCCGGCGAGGGCCTCGACCGGGATCACCCCGTCCAGCTGCTTGTCGACCAGCAGCAGCCGGGCCTCCTCGCGGGTGAGGTAGCGCACGGGGCCGCCGGTGCCCCGCTGCGCCGGATAGCGCATGGTGACCATCAGCTCGCGCGGGCCGGACCCGGCCCACGGGTCCGTGCGGCTGCGGTCCACGAGGTGGAGCGTCTCCTGCCCGACGGGGAAACGGCCGGTGGGGCGCGGGAGTTCCAGGGCGGTGCGGCGGCTCTCGGCCGCGGACGGGGCCTCGGCGGCCGCGGACGTGCCGGCGGCCGCGAGGGGGAGCGGCAGGAGCAGGGCGAGTAAGGCTGCGGCGGTGGCCGCGCGGCGTCGGTTCATGCCTCCGAAACTACTGAGCCCGCCCTGGCGGATCGTCAGCTCACAGGAGGAGGCGGCCGTCCGCCTCCGGAAGGGCGCCGGATCACCCTGAGGTCGCACTCCCGTCGGTGACGCTGATGGCGCGCAGCTTCTCCCGCAGGTACAGGTGGGAGTCGACCGGGTCGTGCACGACCCGCCCGACGGGCGCGGGCAGGGACTCCACGCGGGTGTGCGCGTCGCATTCGTAGAAGTAGACCAGCGAGATCAGCTCCTCGGCGGGCGCGTCGGCGGGCGGCGGCAGGACGCGGTGGCGGCCGGCGCGCCAGCGGTCGCCGGTCCAACGGGCCATCAGGTCGCCGATGTTGACGGTGAGCGCGGCCGGGTCGTACGGGGCGTCCTGCCAGCCGTCGGCGTCGGTGTGGATCTGCAGCCCGCCCGCGCCCTGCTGGCGGTCCAGGACCGTGACGGTGCCGAAGTCGGTGTGGGCGCCGATGCGGAACTGGCCGGGCAGCGGAGGGCCGACGCGCTCGGCGCCCGGGTACCAGTTGACGTTGAACCCCCAGGTGGGGTGGGAGGTGTGGCGGGTGAAGTGGTCCTCGTCGAGGCCGAGGGCGGTGGCCAGCAGTCGCAGCAGCTCGTCGGAGAGGGCCCGCATCAGGTCCAGGTATGCGGTGACCAGCGGCCGCAGCGAGGGCACTTCCGCGGGCCAGGCGTTGGGGCGGAACCACTCGGCGTCCACGGCGGGCACCCCGGTGGGGTCGTCCGCGGCCCAGGACCAGGACTCCTTCAGGTCGGGCGGCGAGGCCGTCCCCTCGGCGTAGCTGTTGGCCTCGGCGCCGGGGCCGAGCCAGCCGCGGCCGCCGACCGTGACCGCGTACGGCTCCTTGGCGCGGCCAGGCAGCAGGAAGAACTCGCGTGCGGCCGCCCTGATCCGCGCGGGCAGCGCCGGGTCCACTCCGTGCCCGGTCACCAGGAGGAACCCGGCGGCCCGCAGGGCCTCGTCGACGCGGGCCGCCGTACGGGCCCGGGCGGCGGGCCCGCCCGACCGCCAGGGTTCGAGATCGATCACGGGGACGGGGGAACGCGCCATGGGGGACCTGCCTTCCGGGCCGGGCGCGGTGGCGTCCGCGTCGCGGGCTTCCGAGGCTATCGTCGCGCGGTGCTCACTGCCAGTGACAGCACGGCCACGCTCCCCGCCCCATCGGTCGAGTGGATCCTCCCGAAAAGGACCAGAATGGGACGGTAGGGGCGGGGGCGGGCCGGTGGTGCGGGCCGGGGGCTCACGAGGGACGGAGCGAGCGGTGAAGGTATCGACGAAGGAGGTCTTCGGAGCCCCCTGCTGGGTGAGCCTGATGGCCCGCGACCTCGGCACGGCCCAGCGCTTCTACGGTGCGGTCGTGGGCTGGACCTTCCGGCGGGCCCGGCTCGGCGACGCGTTCTCGGTCGCCGAACTGGACCGCGTACCGGTGGCGGGCATCGGCGCGCTCGCCTCCGACCTGGGGGTCGCGGTGGCCTGGACCCCGTACTTCGCCGTCGACGACGCCGATGCGGCGGCGGACCGCATCCGGGAGCGCAGCGGCACCATCGCGGTCGGGCCGGTCTCCTTCGCCACCGGCGGCCGCGCGGCGCTGGTCGCCGATCCCGACGGCGCCGTCTTCGGCATCTGGCAGGGCGCCGTCGCCGCCCACTGGCGGGTGGGCAGGGGCCCGGCGCCGGCCTGGCTGGAGCTGCGCACCCGGAACGCCTTCGACGCGGCGATCTTCTACGGGGCGGTGCTGGAGTGGGCCACCGGCCGCACCGGCTGCTGCGAGGTCTCCTACGAGGAGGAGCAGGTGGTGCTGAGGCAGGGCGGCGAGCCCGTCGCACGGCTCAACAGCGGCCCGGTCGAGCCGGCCGCCTACTCCTCGCACACCCGGCCGCGCTGGCACGTCCACTTCCGCGTCCCCCGGCTGCGGCCGGCGATCGAGGCCGCCGTCGAGCTCGGCGGGCGCACCGTCTCGGACATCACCTCGAACGCCACCGAGCGGTGGGTGGCGCTGCGCGATCCGGACGGGGCCCTCTTCACGCTGACGACCGCCCTGGCGGCGGAGCCGGGCTGAAGGCGCCGGGCTGAAGGCCGCGCCCCTCCTAGTGCTGTGGCCGGAAAGGTGAACCTTTCCGGCCACCGCACTAGGGTTCGGGCACGAAGGGCAGGTAGTCCACGCCGGGAGTGGAGGGGATCACCGCGTAGCTGGCTTCCGGCAGTTCGTTCCACACGCCGGGCAGGTCGCCCAGCGGCTCGGAGACCACCAGCCGCGTCGCGTCGGAGACCTCGGCGAGGAAGGGCAGCTCGGGGTGGAGGTGGCGGACGGTCTCGGCGGCGCTGCTGTAGAACAGCGACCTGGACTTGCCCTCGCTCGCGTACCGGAACGCCCACAGGCGCTCGCCGTCGCTCACCGCGACCGTCATCTGGAGCGGGTCGCTCACTCCGTGCTCCTTGCCGACCCGCTCCACCAGGCCGACCATCCGGGCCACGGCGCCCGGCGCGTCCTGGTCGAGGCCGTAGGTGACCGCCAGGTAGAACATCACCTCGGAGTCGGTGGAGCCCTCGATGCAGGGGAAGAGCGCCGGGTCCACGGCCATGCAGAGGTCGCGCTGCAGCCGGTGGAAGTCGGCGATCGCCCCGTTGTGCATCCACAGCCAGCGACCGTGCCGGAAGGGGTGGCAGTTGGTCTGCTGGATGGCGGATCCGGTGGAGGCGCGGACGTGCGCGAAGAACAGCGGAGAGCGGACGTGCCCGGCCAGCTCCCGCAGGTTGCGGTTGTTCCAGGCCGGCGCGGTGTCCTTGAACACGGCGGGGGTGCCGTCCCCGCTGCCGTCCGCGCTGTACCAGCCGACGCCGAACCCGTCACCGTTGGTCGACTCGACGCCCATCCGCGCGTACAGGCTCTGGTTGATGAGCGAGTGTTCCGGGCGGTAGAGGACCGCGTCGAGCTGCAGTGGTGAGCCCGAGTAGGCGAGCCAGCGGCACATGAACACCATCCCCTTGTCAGCCCTGGTCCGAGCCTAAGCCCTGTCGGCTGCGAACGGCGTGTTTGGCCTTCCGGGCGGGTCACGCTCGGTGACGGTTCGAGATGCGGGCGGACGGCCCTGCTGCTTCGCTGGAGCCGCCCGCTCTCCCCCCACCGATCAAGGAGCGATCATGAGCGTTTCAGGCGAGTCCCGCGGCCGGTCCCAGCAGATGCGCGCCAAGGCCCAGGAGCTGAACGATGCGGCCGACCGCTCGCAGGACCCGGAGGAGAAGCAGCGGCTGCGCGACAAGGCCCGCCGTCTCCAGGAGCAGAGCGAGCAGGAGGGCCGGATGGACGACCGGGGCATGGACCCGATGTAGTCCCCCGGCGTGTGCGCGTCCCGGCCGGTGGCCGCCGTGATCCCCGTCGCGGCGGCCGCCGGCCGGTGCTTCGCCCGTGAGCCGGCGGGCCCCGCCGCGCGGCGGCTCCAGCATGGACGGGCCCCCTGCGGGTAGCCGCCAGTCATGACGGGTCGCGAAGGAATACACGAGGGTGCAGGGCTCAAGGGTGCACGGCGCGAGGGTGTGAGGACGGCGTCCCAGGGCGGTACGGGCCGGGCCGTGGTGGCACGGTGCGGACTGGCGGCGCGCGGCGTGCTGTACGTGCTCGTCGGCGTGCTCGCGCTGCGGGTGGCGTTCGGTGAGAGCGGGCCCGAGGCGGACCGGACGGGCGCGCTGCAGGAGCTCACGCGGCAGCCCCTCGGCGGCTTCCTCGTGTGGGCCGTCGGCATCGGCCTGGTGTGCATGATGCTGTGGCGGCTGTCCGAGGTGGTGTTCGGCGCGGGAGGCCCCGACGGCGGCAAGGTCGGCAGGCGGCTGGCGTCGGCGGCGCGGACGGTGTTCTACGCGGTGGCCGCGTTCTCGGTGCTGTCGTTCGCCGCCGGGACCGGCGGCCAAGGGTCCAGCGACGAGCAGTCGCGCGATGTGACGGCCAAGGTCATGGAGCTGCCGGGCGGCCCGTGGTGGGTCGGCCTGGCCGGTGCGGCGATCGCCGTCGGAGGCGTGGTGATCGCCGTGCGGGCGGCACTGCGCAAGTTCCGCAAGCACCTGAAGACGGAGCAGATGTCCGAAGGGGTCCGCAAGGCGGTCGAGTTCCTCGGCGTCACCGGCGGCGTGGCCCGTGGCGCCGTGTTCGCCGCGGCGGGCGGCTTCGTCGTCTATGCGGCGGCCCGCTTCGACCCGGCGGAGGCGAAGGGCGTCGACGACACCCTCCGCGCCTTCGCCCAGACCCCGGCGGGACCGTGGCTCCTCGTGCTCGTCGCCGCCGGGCTCATGCTGTTCGGTCTGTTCTCCTGGGCGATGGCCGTCTGGCGCCGGGTCTGAGGTGCCTGGCGGCAGGGCTCAGAGGCGGACCTTCCACTCGGCCGCGGACCGCAGGGTGCGGGCGGTCCCGGGGTCGCGTACCGCGGGGGTGCGGTCCTCGGCGGTGACCTTGAGCCGGTGGGTGCGCAGGTCGAAGAGCCACAGGTCCGCGACCGCCACCTCGGTGCGGCCCTCGAAGCGCTTCAGCTCCCTGCCGTCCAGGTACCACCGCACCAGGAGCTGGCGGCCGTCCGCTCCGGCCAGCCTCGGCACGGCCGCCTTCGCCGTGTGCCGCAGCCGCAGGGTGCGGTCGGTCGGGGTGAGCGGGGTGACGGTCCGGGCGTGCCGGTGGAATCCGCCGATCATCGCCTCGACGCCGGGCAGGTTGAAGGGCTTGCCCAGCACCCGCATGAGCGAGTTGTCCGTGGGCCGGTACAGCCCGGTGGCGAAGTAGCCGCCGCCCTCGTACGCGCCGACCGTGCCGCCGTCCGGCGAGGTTTCGCCGAGCCACCGGTACCACTTGGCCCGCTGGGCGGCCATCCGGTCCGCGGGCAGGGCGGAGCTGTTGGATTCGGCGGGCTCGGGGCCGGTGTACTCCTCGTACTCCGGGACGTCGGCGTAGAAGTACTCGTCGGCGAGCTTGCCGAGCGAGTGGCCGGTCTCGTGGATGGCCACCTGGCCGGACTTCGGGTGGCCCGCCGAGGCGGTCGATATGCCCTCGTAGCCCAGGGCGGCGCTGGGCTCGTTGTAGCCCGCTCCGCCGTATTTGGCGCTGTTGGCGAGCACGATGACCAGGTCGGCCTCGGGCGCCTTCGCCACGTACGCGTCGACCTTGGGCTGGTCCACGCACAGCAGCCGCTCGATCTCCTCGCACCAGAAGTACGAGCCGAGGGCGGTGTCGCGGACGGTGGCCGGGGCGGGGTCGCCGGAGACTCCGGACTCCCGGGAGACGGCGTCGACCGTCCACACGTTGAACAGGTTCCGGTAGGTGGTGTACGGCTCGACGGCCGTCACCTCCTCCCACTTCTGGCGGGCGTCGGAGTGGAACCGGTCCAGCTCGGCGGCGGTGTAGCCGTCGCCGATGACGACCACGTCGAGGCGGTCGCCGGTCGGGCCGTTGTCGATCATCTTGGCGACGTCGCCGTCGGCGGCCCGCTCCGCCGCGGAGAGCCCGCCCTCGGTCTTCGCCCGGGCTCCGGCGGCCGGGACGCGGATGTGGCCGGATCCGGCGTCGCCGCCGTGCTCCGGCCCCGGTATCTCGACCTCGACCCCGGCCCCGGCCGCCGGCGGTGCGGCTGCGGCTCCCGCCGGTGCGGCCGGCACCAGCACGGCGGCCGCGCAGGCCGCCGCGAGGGCCGCGCGCAGCGCCGGACCCCTGAACCGGCCTCTGACTGGACGCATGAAGTCCTCCCCCTGGAAAGGAAGTTAAGCATGAAGTTAAGTCTGCTGAATCGGTTGCTTAAACTAGGGGGCGCGCGGGGAGTGCGCAATGACCTGATCCCCCTGAATACTGGGGAGTTCGAGCAACCAGGGGGATGCCATGGACGAACCGGCCCGCATCGGCAGCAGGGTTCAGCGGATGCGCACCGAACTGGGCCTGACGCAGAGGCAGCTGGCGGAGCCCAGCTACACGCCCGCCTACATCTCGACGCTGGAGTCGGGCCGGGTCCGCCCGTCCGAGACGGCGCTGCGCTTCCTCGCCGAGCGGCTGGGCACCTCGTACGAGGAGCTGACCACCGGCCGCCCCGCCCACCTGGCCACCGAGCTGCGCCTGGCGCTGGCCGAGGCCCAGCAGACGCTCGCCACCGGCGAGGCCGGGGAAGCCGCCGCACGGTACCGGCGGCTGCTGGACGAGGCGCACGGGCTCGCGCTGGTCCCCGAGCAGGCGGAGGCGTTGCTCGGGCTGGGCGAGTGCGCCCTGGAATCGGGTGAACTCCCCGATGCGATCGGCCACTTCGAGGCGGCCGAGCGCCTGCTGGCGGACGAGCCGCTGCCCCGCCGGGCCCGCCCCATCCGCGGCCGCGCCGTCGCCCACCTGCTCGCGGGAGAGCTGCGCTACGCCTGCTATCTGCTGGAGTCGACCATCGACGAGCTGGGCGCGAGCGGGCTGGCGGACCCCGAGGCGCTGGTCCTGCTCTACGCCGCGGTGATCGGACCGTACATCGACATGGGCGCCCACGCCCGCGCAGCCCACGCGGCCGAACTCGCCCTCGCCCTGGCCCCGCAGGTCAGCGATCCGGCGCTGGTGGCGGGGATGCACCGGCAGGTGGCGCGGACGTTCCTGGCCGAGGGCCGGGCGGCCGACGCCGACGCCTCGCTCGCCAAGGCCCAGGCGATCTACGGGCAGCTGCGGCTGCGGACCGACCTGGCGCACTGCCACTGGATGCGCGGGTACGTGCAGGCGCAGAACGGCGAACTCGACGCGGCGGAGCGCGAGCTGCGCACGGCCCGGGAGATGCTGGCCGCCCGGCGTGCGGCCCTGTACACGGCGCAGGTGGAGGTGGAGCTGGCGGACGTGCTGCGCCGGCTCGGCCGGTCCGGGGAGGCCGCGGAGCTGCTCTCGGCCCTGCTGGACCTGGGCGACAGCCACGGCGCCGTGCACGCGGCGGGCGCACACCGGCTCCTGGGCCTGATGGCCGAGGAGCGCGGGGAGCCCGAGGCCGCCGAGGAGCACTACGTGCAGGCGCTGGCGCTGCTGGAACGCAGCGGAGCCAGCGGCGACCTGGCGGACCTGTGCCGGATGCTGGGCGATCTGCTGCGCCGCACGGGCCGGACCGAGGCGGCGCTGGACGTGTACCGCACGGGTCTGGGCCACCGGGCGGCGCCGGGGACCACCACCCTGGGCCCGGCGCCCGCCGCGCCCGCCTTCGGATCGGTGCGGATCAGTGGTTCTCGGTGGGCTGGAGGTCGCGCGGAATGAGCGCCCAGGTCGTTGCGGCCGCGGCGACCGCGAGCCCGCCGGCCATGAGGAACGCCGGGGTGATCGCGAGGGTGTAGGCCTGCGAGGCGGTGTCGATCAGGGCCTGGCCGACGGCGCCGCCGAGCGTCTCGGCGATGTGCGCGGCCTCGCCCACGGAGTCCCGTACCGCTGCGGCGCTCGCCCCGTCCAGGTCCAGGGCGGGCAGGTTGCCCCGGTAGAGGGCCGCCGCGGTGGAGCCGAGGATGGCCACGCCCATGGCGGAGCCCAGTTCGTAGCAGGTCTCCTCGATGGCGGCGGCGCTGGAGACCTCGTCGGCGGGCGCCGAGGAGATCAGCGTGACCGAGGCGACCGTGGTGGCGATGCCGGCGCCCAGGCCCATGACGGTCAGGGCGGCCGCGAAGGCCGGGTAGCCGAGGTCGGTGAACTGCTGGAAGGTCCACGGCAGGGCCATGCCCGCGGCCAGGACGACCAGGCCCGCGCCGAGCACGTGCCGGATCGCGAAGCGCTGCATCAGGGCGGGGGCCACCATCGAGGCGCAGATCAGCGCGAGCGGGGCGGGCAGCAGGCGCAGGCCCGCCTCGAGCGGGGTGTAGCCCTGGCCGTACTGGAACCACTGGGTGACGAGGAAGAGGATCGCGCCCATGCCCACCATGGGCAGGAAGATCGCGGTCGCCGCGACGCTGAAGGCGGGTTTGGCGAACAGCCGTACCTGCAGCAGCGGGTTGTCCCGGTGCAGCTGGCGGCGGACGAAGACGGTCAGCGCGATGGCGGCCACGGCCAGCAGGGCCCAGGGCAGCGGGTCGGCGACACCGCTCTTGCCGAGCTGCTTGATGCCGCCCGCGAGGGCGAGCATGCCGACGATGGACTGGCCGACGCCCCACCAGTCCCAGGCGCCGGTGCTGCGCGGGGAGCGGGACTCGGGGAGGTAGCGCAGGCCCGCGGCGACGATGACGGCCGCGACGGGCAGGTTGAGGAGGAAGGCGGAGTGCCAGCCGTGGTCCTGGACGAGCAGCCCGCCGACGACCGGGCCGAAGGCCATGCCGCCGCCGAACACGGCCGCCCAGACGGCCAGGGCGAAGGCGCGCTCCTTGGCATCGGTGAAGACGCTGCGCAGGATCGACAGAGTGGAGGGCATGATGGCCGCGCCGCCGATGCCGAGGAGGGCGCGGGCCGCGATGACGTGCCAGGCCTCGGTGGCGAAGACGGCCATGAGCGAGGCCAGCGAGAAGATGCCGAAGCCCGCCATGAGCAGCCGCTTGCGCCCCCAGCGGTCGCCGAGCGCGCCCGCGGTGACCAGCAGGCCGGACAGCGCGAGCGCGTAGACGTCGATGATCCACAGCTGCTGTACGGCGCTCGGCTGGAGGTCGCCGACGAGCGAGGGGAAGGCCACGTTGAGGATCGTGGTGTCCATGGAGATCAGCAGGAGGCTGCCGGAGAGGATCGCCAGGACGATCCACCGGCGGGGGTCGAGCGCGGCGGGGTGCATGAGGTTCCGTTCGGGGTCGTGCGCGGGGTGGCGGGCCGGGAGCTACGCGGCCGGGGGTCCGGGGGGCCGGACGGCGCCGAGGAAGGACGTGAGGACCAGGCCGCCGGTCTGGCGGGGGGCGAGGTGCCCGTCGCGGACGCCCTCGGCGGCCGCGTCGAGCAGACCCCACAGCGCGTACCAGATCCAGTACGGCGGCAGGTCGGCGCGCAGCCGGCCCAGCCGCTGGCCGAGGGTGAGGAAGGCGAGCGCCCGCTGGTCCTGGCGGTCGACGCCGGCCCGGAACTCCGGGTCTGCGAGGACGGTGGCGTCGCGCGAGGTGAAGCCGTACAGGTGCGCCGCCGGCAGCAGGCCGAGGACCAGTTCCTCGAGCGCGGCGTCGAAGGCCGGGCCGTCGGCGGTCTCGGCCAGGTCGGCCGGGGCGAGGCAGGCGTCGACCACCTGGATGGCCCGGACGGCGACGGCTTTGAGCAGGGCCTCGCGGGTCGCGTAGCGGCGGCCGAGCGTGGCGCGGCTGGTGCCGGTCCCGGCGGCGATCTGCACCATCGAGGCGCTGTGATCGCCGGCGAGGACGCGCGCGGCGCTGTCCAGCAGCTGTTCTTCCGACACCATGATGAGCCTCCTTCGCCTCGAACGATACAAAATTGTCTCATCCGAGGCAAGTGTGACCCATTTCAGGCTCCTCTCCGCACCTGCCGTTCGCGCACGCCGGGGGGACCATGGACGAGAAGGGGTACGAGAGCGCCACCGGGAGGCGTCATGCGCGAAGAAGGAGTCGACGCCGCGCGGGGTGACGGCAGGGACGAGACCGAGGAAGAGCGCGCGGACCGGCAGTGGCAGGAGCTGGTGCAGGAGATCCGGGTCGCCCAGACGGGAGTGCAGATCCTCTTCGGCTTCCTGCTGACCGTCGTCTTCACCCCCCACTTCCAGGGGCTGGCGCAGACGGACAAGACGATCTACATCGTGACCGTGGTCCTGGGATCCCTGTCCACCGGCGCGCTCATCGGCCCGGTCGCCTTCCACCGCATCGTCTCGGGCCGCCGGATGAAGCCCGAGGCCGTCGTCTGGGCCTCACGGCTCACGTTCGCGGGCATCCTGCTGCTGCTGGCCACCCTCACCGCAGCGCTCCTGCTGGTACTGCGCGTGGCCATGCACAACGCCTTCGTGCCCTGGCTGGTGGCCGGGGTGCTGGCCTGGTACCTGCTGTGCTGGTTCGCCCTGCCGCTGTGGGCGCGCATGCGCTACACGAACAAGGACGGCTGACCGCCGCCCCGGCTCCGCCCTCCGGGCGCGGCGGGCCGCCGGGGCGCGGAGCCCGCTCCGGCGGCCCGCCCGGGCGCGCGGAGGCTAGTCGGAGCCCTGTTCGGCGGTCCCGCGGGCCCGGGCGCCCGAGCGGGTGCGGCCGGCCGTCTGGGCCCGCTGCGGGTGGCGGCGTACGTACTCGTGCTCCAGCTCGTTCATCCGCTGCGTGTGGGTGACCAGGGCGTCGTCCGACCCGTGCAGCAGCGTCTCGTGTCGCGTGCGGTGGATGGCCGCCAGCTCCTTGAGCAGCCGGCCTTCCTCCAGATTCCGCGCCGACGGACCGCCGTCGTGCTCCGTCATGGCACGCACACCTCCTCCACGCTCGGTCCGGCCTTCGCAGAAACGGCCCTCCCCTTCCATCATCTCCTGCCCGGCCCCCGTCAGCAGATGCGCGGCAGTTGCTCCCCGATGGGCAGGTCGACCACCCGGGTGCCGCCGAGGCCCGTACGGGCCACGACCATGCCGGGGTGGTCGGCCACCGCCTCGCCGATCACCGCCGCGTGCCGGCCCAGAGGGTGGGCGCGCATGGCGTCGAGGACGGCGTCGGCGTGCTCGCGCGGGACGAACGCGACCAGCTTGCCCTCGTTGGCCACGTACAGCGGGTCGAGGCCGAGGATCGCGCACGCGTTCCCGACGGCGGCGGGGACCGGGACCCGGCCCTCCTGGATGACCACTCCCGTCCCGGAGGCCGCCGCGATCTCGTTGAGGGAGGCCGCCAGACCGCCGCGGGTGGGGTCGCGCAGGACGTGCAGGTCCGGGGTGACGGCGAGCATGGCCTGGACGAGACCGCCCAGGGCCGCGCAGTCGCTCTCGATGTCCACGCCGAACTCCAGCCCGTCCCGGACGCTCAGGATGGCCACTCCGTGCAGGCCGATCTCGCCGCTGACGATCACGACGTCACCGGGCACCACCCGCTGGGGGCGCAGGTCCACCCCGGCGGGGATCAGCCCGATGCCCGCGGTGTTGACGTAGACGCCGTCGCCGTGGCCCGCCTCGACGACCTTGGTGTCGCCGGTCGCCACCTCCACCCCGGCGGCGCGCGCGGCGGCCCCGAGCGCCTCGGCCACCCGGGCCACCACCGACATCTCGACACCCTCTTCGAGGATGAACCCGCAGGAGAGGTAGGCGGCCCGGGCCCCGCTCATGGCGAGGTCGTTGACCGTGCCGTTGACCGCGAGGTCGCCGATGCTGCCGCCCGGGAAGAACAGCGGCCGGACGACGTACGAGTCGGTGGAGAAGGCCAGCCGGACCCCGCCCAGGGTGACCGCGGCGCTGTCCCCGAGCTGCGCCAGGACCTCGCCGCCGAAGGCGGGGGCGAACAGGTGCTGGACCAGTTCGGCCGAGAGCGCGCCGCCCCCGCCGTGGCCCATCACCACGCGGGGGCGGTCGCGCAGCGGGGCCGGGCAGGTCCAGCCGGTGATGTCGAGTGCGGTCGTGTGCGGTGCGGTCTCAGGCAACGGGGCTCGCCTCCGGCGAAACGGCGGTCCGGGCGGGAGTGAGCTCCAGCCGGCGGTACAGGTAGTACGCGGCGCACGCCCCCTCGCTGGACACCATCGTGGCGCCGAGCGGGCTGCGCGGGGTGCACAGGGTGCCGAAGGCCTCGCACTCGTGCGGCTTGAGCAGCCCCTGGAGCACTTCGCCGCTGCGGCACTCGGCGGGCTCGAGGGTGTTGATGCCGGTCACCGAGAAGCGGTGCTCGGCGTCGTACTCGCGGTAGCGGGAGGACAGCCGCCAGCCGCTGTCCGGGATCACTCCGATGCCCCGCCAGGCACGGTCGGTGACCTCGAAGACGTCCTCCAGCATGGCGAGCGCCGCCGGGTTCCCCTCGGGCCGCACCGCACGCGCGTAGGCGTTGTCGACGGTGTGCTCGCCGCGCTCCAGCTGCCGTACGGCCCGCCGTACGCCTTCGAGGATGTCCAGCGGTTCGAAGCCGGTCACGACGATCGGGACCCGGTGGCGGGCCGCCAGCTCCGGGTACTCCCCCATGCCCATCACACTGCACACGTGCCCGGCGGCGAGGAAGCCCTGGACCCGGCAACTGGGCGAGCGCATGATCGCCTCGATGGCCGGGGGGACGCGGACGTGGGAGACCAGCAGGCTGAAGTTGCGGATGCCGAGCTTCCTGGCCTGGTACACCGTCATGGCGTTGGGCGGGGCCGTGGTCTCGAAGCCGATGCCGAAGAACACCACCTCGCGCCCCGGGTTCTCCTGCGCGATCCGCAGCGCGTCGAGCGGGGAGTAGACGACCCGTACGTCGCCGCCCTCGCTGCGCACCTGGAAGAGGTCGCGGCCGGTGCCCGGCACGCGCAGCATGTCGCCGAAGGAGCAGAAGACGACGTCCGGACGGGAGGCGATCTCCAGGGCCTTGTCGATGACCTCCAGCGGGGTGACGCACACCGGGCAGCCCGGGCCGTGAATCAACTCCACTTGCTCGGGGAGCAGTTGGTCGATGCCGTGCCGGATGATGGTGTGCGTCTGGCCGCCGCAGACCTCCATCAGGGCCCACGGGCGGGTCACGGTGGCGTGGATGTCGTCGAGCAGCTTGCGGGCGAGCTCGGGGTTCTGGAACTCGTCGATGTACTTCACGGGCGGGCTTCCTCCTGCGCTGCGGCTGCGTCCGGGTCGTCGGTGAAGGGCCACGGCTCGCCGCCCGCGGCCGCGGCCTGTTCCCAGGGGTCGCCGAACTCCTCCTGCAACATGCCGAGCTGCTCGAAGAGTTCGAGGGTCTGGCGGGCCGACTCCTCGTCCAGGCGCTGGAGGGCGAAGCCCACGTGGACGATGGCGTACTCGCCGACCTGGAGGTCCGGCAGGTACTCCAGGCACACCTCCTTCTGCACGCCGCCGAAGTCGACGGTCGCCATGCGGGTGCCGTCCCTCTCCCCGATGTCGAGCACTCGTCCCGGAACCGCCAGGCACATGGGCTTCTCCTTAGCTAGGAATGGTGATCCGTGGCGTGGACCGCTGCCGCCACCATGAGCTGGCCCAGCGACAGGCCGCCGTCGTTCGGCGGGATCCGGACGTGGCGCAGGACGGTGAAGTCCCGCTCGCGCAGGATGCGGGCACAGGCCGAGGAGAGCAGGGTGTTGGCGAAGACCCCGCCGGTCAGCGCGACGGTGTCCAGGCCGTGGCGCTCGCGGGCCAGGCCGCACAGCGCGCCGACGAGTTCGGCCACCGCGGTGTGGAAGCGGGCGGCGATCCACGCCGGCCGGGTGCCGGCGCGCAGGTCGGCCACCACGGCGGCCAGCACGGGCGCCGGATCGGCGGCCACCGGCCCCTCGGCGCCGTCCGGCGGCAGGCGCAGCGCGAAGGCGTACCCGGGCACGGGTCCGGAAGCGGTGAGGTCGGTGAGCGCGGCGGACTCGAGCTCGATCGCGGCCTGCGCCTCGTAGCCGGAGTGGTGGCAGACCCCCGCCAGCGAGGACACCGCGTCGAAGAGGCGGCCCAT
This sequence comes from Streptomyces sp. NPDC048270, assembly GCF_040652335.1. Lineage (NCBI taxonomy): Bacteria > Bacillati > Actinomycetota > Actinomycetes > Kitasatosporales > Streptomycetaceae > Streptomyces > Streptomyces sp. NPDC048270. Next base: position 72,447 of record NZ_JBEZLV010000013.1, on the reverse strand, counting down.
GCTGGAGGTGGGGGCGCAGTTCAGGTTCCGCTCCAGCTGCCCGGCCAGCACCCGCAGTTCGTCGGGCGGGCAGGCCGCGACGCAGGGCAGGTCCGGGGTCCACGCGATGCCCGCGGCCCGCAGCTGGGACAGGGCCATGCGGTACGGGCGGTGCACGGCCGCGTCGCCGCCCGGCAGCGGGACGTAGGCGAGGTGGGCGAAGCGCGTGTAGCCGGCGTAGTCGGCCAGGAGGAACTCGCCGCCCCACACCGCGCCGTCGTCCCCGTAGCCCGTGCCGTCGAAGGCGACGCCGATCACCGGCCGGCCGCCGTCCAGACCGTGTTCGGCCATCGCCGAGGCGATGTGGGCGTGGTGGTGCTGTACGCGGACCAGCGGCCGGCCGGCGGCGTCGCGCCGGGCGCGCTGCCCGGAGCGGTAGCCGGGGTGGAGGTCGGCCGCGAGCACGGCCGGGGTGACGCCGGTGACCGACTCCAGCTGGCGCTCGGCGCGTTCGCGGGCGTACTGGGTGGCGAGGTCGTCCATGTCGCCGATGTGCGCGGACAGCCAGGCCCGGCGTCCTTCGCCGAGGCAGAAGGTGTTCTTCAGGTCTCCCCCGGCGGCGAGGACCGCGGGCACCGGCAGCGGGAGCGCTACGGGCAGCGGGGCGTATCCGCGGGACCGCCGCAGGATCAGCGGCTCGCCGTCGCAGACGCGCACCACCGAGTCGTCGCAGGGCACGTGGATCGGGCGGTCGTGGGTGAGCCAGGCGTCGGCGAGCGGAGCGAGCCGGTCCAGGGCCTCGTCGTCCTCGGTGACGATGGGCTCCCCGGAGAGGTTCCCGCTGGTCATGACGAGCAGCCGGGGACCGGGCGGGTCGCCGGGCAGTCCCAGCAGCAGGTGGTGCACGGGGGTGTACGGGAGCATCACGCCGAGGTCGGGACAGCGCGGCGCAACCTCGTCGGCCACCTCCCCGGCGGGCGCGTCGGCGCGGCGGCGCAGCAGCACGATCGGGCGGGCCGCCCCGGTCAGCAGGGCGCGCTCCTCGGGCCCGGTGTGGACGAGGTGTTCGAGGCCGGCGAGGTCTCGGGCCATGAGGGCGAAGGGCTTGTCCCCGCGCGCCTTGCGGCGGCGCAGTTCGGCCACCGCTCCGGGGCGGGAGGCGTCGCAGGCGAGGTGGTAGCCGCCGATCCCCTTGACGGCGAGGATCGCTCCGGCGGCCAGCAGCCGCCGGGCTTCGGCGACCGGGTCGGCGCCGGTCACCTCGTGCGGCGGGTGCCCGTCGAGCAGCCGCAGCCGGGGCCCGCAGGCGGGGCAGGCGACGGGCTGCGCGTGGAAGCGGCGGTCGGCGGGATCGGCGTACTCGCGGGCGCAGTCGGGGCACATCGGGAACGCGGCCATCGTGGTGTGGGCCCGGTCGTAGGGCAGTCCGGTGACGATGGTGAAGCGCGGTCCGCAGTGCGTGCAGGTGATGAAGGGGTGGCGGTGGCGGCGGTCCGCCGGATCCGCCAGCTCGGCCAGGCAGTCCGCGCAGGTGGCCACGTCCGGGGGGACCAGCGTGCGGGCGGGGCCGCCGGCCCGGGAGGCGACGATGGTGAATCCGGTGCCGCCCGCGACGGGCACGCGGCGGTGGTCGACCGCGTCCACCACCGCCAGCGGGGGCGCGTCGGCCGCGAGCCGGTCGCAGAACGCGGTGACGGCGTCCGGTGCGCCCTCGACCTCCGCGACGACCCCCTCGGGGGTGTTGGTGACGTGCCCGGCGAGGCCGAGGCCCGTGGCGCGGGTGTACACGTACGGCCGGAAGCCGACGCCCTGCACCACGCCCCGGACGGTGATCCGGCGCCGCTCGACGGTCTCCATCAGCGCGTCGGCACCACGGTGTGCGAGGTTCCGTGGGTGTGGCCGTGGTCCCCGTGGTCGTGGTCGTGGTCGCCGTGGTCGTGGTCGCCGTGCTCGTGGTCGCCGTGCTCGTGGTCGCCGTGCTCGTGGTCGCCGTGCTCGTGCCGGTGGCCGTGGTCGGGCCCGTGCGTGTGGGGCCGGCGCGCCATGACCGGCGCGTGCGCCGCGGCGCCCGCGCCCACTGCCAGCGCCCGGTCCAGCAGCAGGCCCGTGCCCTCCCCGGCGCGGGCGGACGTCAGCGCCACCTCCACACCGGGGTTGACCCGCTGGACGTTGGCACGGAAGGCGGCCTCGTCGAAGGCGACGGCCTGCGCGATGTCCGTCTTGGTCACCACCACCAGCTGCGCCAGCCCGAAGGCGGTCGGGTACTTCAGCGGCTTGTCCTCGCCCTCGGTGACCGAGGCGAGCACCACGCGCAGGGACTCCCCGAGGTCGTAGGAGGCGGGGCAGACCAGGTTGCCCACGTTCTCCACGAACAGGATCCGGGTGTCCTCGGGCAGCCAGCCGTCCAGGTGCCGGCCCAGCATCCCGGCCTCCAGGTGGCAGAGCCCGTCGGTGAGCACCTGCTTGACCGGTACTCCGGAGCGGGCCAGCCGGCGGGCGTCGTTCTCGGTCGCGAGGTCGGCGGTCAGCGCGGCCACCGGCACCCCCCGCTCCCGGGCCAGGAGCAGTTCGCGTTCCAGCAGTTCCGTCTTCCCGCTGCCCGGGCTGGAGAGCAGGTTGACGACCACGGTTCCGCGTGCGGTGAGTCCGGCGCGCAGGGTGTGCGCCGCCTCGTCGTTCTTGGCGAGTACCGCCTGCCGTAGATCGACCACTCGGCACATGGTTCAGCCCTCCTCGGAGATCGGTTCGCTGGTACGGGCGGCGCGGGGGGCGGGACCGTCCTCCCAGTCCACGGTGCGGATCCGCAGCTCGCGGCCCGCGACCAGCTCGACGTCGGTGGCCCGCGCGCAGCCGGGGCAGCACAGCTCGGGGGGCATGCCGGTCGGCCACACGTGCCCGCAGGAGCCGCACCGGGCGCGGGCCGCCACCGTCTCGGTGACGAGGCGGGCGCCTTCCAGTACGGTTCCGGCGCAGGCCAGTTCGAAACAGAAGGCCAGGGCGTCGGGGACGACCCCCGCCAGCTCACCGACCTCGAGCCGGACGGCTGTCACCGCGCTCGCGCCGCCGGCCCCGGCCGCTTCCTCCACCTGGCCGACGACGGCCATGGCGATCGACATCTCGTGCATCGGACTCCGTCCTGCCGGGGCTCATTACACCGGCAGGACGGAGGCGGGGCGGGCGGGCACGCCGAGGCGCGGCACGCCCCGTACGCCGTTCGGGCGCACGCCCCGCGTGCGCCGGGGGGGCACCGGGCGGGCACCGACGCGGGCTCCCGGGCGGGCGGCGGCTCACATCCTGGTCAGCCGCAGGTAGCGCCTGAGGTCGGGAAGGACTTCCTTCAGTACGAGGAGGAGCGCGGCGGTGGCGGCCCCGCAGATCACGGCCTTCTTCATGTGGTTCTCCTCAGTGCGGCGCGGGAGGGCGTCGCGGTCTCGTCGCGGAGCAGGTCCAGCACCATCCGGGCGGCCAGCGGTACGGCCGCGGCCACGGGCGGGCTCAGGCCGATGCCCTCCTCGACCGAGGCCGGTTCGCAGCCGACGACGAACGTCCGGCGGGGCGGGACGGTTCCGGTGCCGGCGCACAGGGTGTCCAGCAGCGCGAGGACCGCGTCGGGGGACATGTGGTGGCCGTCGAGGACGGCGCCGGCGGGCCCCGCGCTCCCGTCGGCCTCGATGAGGTAGAGCGTGCCGGGCTCGCCGCCGCGTGCGGTGGCGTCGACCATCACGAGCGTGTCGTAGCCGTCGAGGAGCTGGTAGGCGAGGTGGACCCCGCGGACACCGAAGTCCACCACCTCCACTCCGTCGGGCAGCCGGTGCGCGGACAGGGCCCGCACGGTCTCGACGCCGAAACCGTCGTCGCCCAGGAAGACGTTGCCGATGCCGGCGACCAGCGTCCCGCCGCTCACGCGTCCTCCAGGGGGGTGACCTCGTCGGGCTGGAAGTAGAGGAAGCGGCCCTGCTCGCGCCGGATGTCCGCGCCCGGGTCGCCCTCGACGGTCACGGCGAGGTGGACTCCCCCGTCGACGTCGTGCAGGACCGCCTCGACCCGGGCTGCCATGCCCTGGAGGAACAGGTCCTGGGCGTCGGTGCGGCGCAGGCCCGGGCGCAGCAGCACGCGGCTGCCCACGCCCACCGGGGTGCCGTCGACGAGGATCCGGTCGCGCGCCGGATCGGCGGTGTCGTCCTTGGCCGGGTCCCACCAGGGTGTGTCGGGGCGGAACACCGCCTCCTCGTCCGGGAGTGCGGTGAAGGCCTCGGGGAGGTCCGGCCGGCCTCCGCCCGGGCCCGTGATCTCGCGCAGGGCGCGCACCGCCCCGTGCAGCCGCTCCAGGACCTCGGGCGGCATGGTGTCGGCGAGGTCGATCACGGCGGCGGCGCGGGCGTCCGTGCCGCGCGCCTCGCGCTTCTCGCGGTCGGTGAGGGCCGCCGTGCGCAGGGCGAGGATCTCGTCGATCTCGGTGGCGTCGTACATCGCGCCGAGGCTCTCCGGGGCGATGGCGGGGTGGTCCTCCAGGATGATCGGGGAGGACAGGACCACGTCGGCGCGGCCGGGTTCGCCGGCCAGTACGGGCCAGGTGTGGCGGTTGGCGCAGGAGGCGACGGCCGCCTTGGCCCACTCCGGGGGGTCGGTCATGGACAGGAAGGAGCCGGCGTCGAGCCCCAGCAGGAGGTGGGCCGCGACCAGCGACCGGGGCAGGGCCGCGTCACGGTCGGCCGCCCCGTCCGGCGGCGTCCAGGGGCTGGTGTTCTCCACGACCGCCGTGAGCTTGAACACCCGGTAGGCGCCTTCGAGTTCGGTGGCGCGCAGGCGGACGACGCCCTCGATCTCCTCGGTGCGCCGCACCAGGCGGCCGATGGTGCGGCCGTCGGGGCCGAGCACGGGCTCGGTGCTCTCGCGGGCGGGCCTGCGGAAGGGCAGGGTGAACCCCTCCCCCGCCAGTTCGGCGACGCCGACGGACAGCTCGACCCGCTCCTCGGTCCCCTCGTCCCACGGGACGAGGACCCGGTCCGCCAGGTGCAGTTCGGCCACGTCCGTGAAGGTGCCGTCGGGCAGCGCCTCCTGGACCGTGCGGCGCTGCGCGTGCAGGAAGCGCAGCTCGACGGCGAGGCGCGCGTCGCCCTTCGGCTCCATCAGGACCTCGGTCCGCTGGTGCGCGTGCTCCTCGTGCGCCGGGCCCCAGGCGGGCGGAACCAGGACGCCGAACTGCCAGCGCAGCCGGTTCTTGGCCGCCGAGGCCCGGTAGGGGTAGAGCACGTAGCCCTCGAAGAGGACGGCGTCCGCCACCTGCCGGGCGGTGGCGAAGCGGGAGTCCGCCGCGGCCGTCGTGGTCATGGCGCCGTCCTCTCGGTGGCACGGGGCCGTACGGAGCCGAACCGGACAGGCGGGCGCGGCGGGTCCGCCGCGGCGGACCCGTCGAGGAGGGTGCGCACGGTGGCCTCCCAGGAGGCGAGCGAGTTCCGTGAGCGGAAGGCGAGCAGCTCCGCCATCATCTCGCGGGGCAGCCGCAGCCAGCCGCAGCCCGGGAAGTGCTGCTCGATCATCTCCCGCCACACGGGTACGGGCAGCCGGTACGAGGCTTCGCGGTCCCAGGGGACGGGCTCGACCCGGAAGCCGCCCGCGCCGGTGAAGGCGGTGCCGGAGAACAGCATCAGCAGGGGCGCCTCGCCCTCCTCGAGGGCGTGGAAGTAGCGGGTCGCCGCGATGTCCATGTCGTAGGTGCAGGGGACGGCCAGGTCGATCTCGGTCTCCCCGGTGAATCCCGGCACCATGAGCGGGACCTGGGCGAACTGCACGGGCTGGAGGGTGGCCCCCCAGCGGCTGCGCTCGCCGAACAGGTCGGCCAGGCCGTCGGCCTCGGCGGGGCCGTAGCCGCGTCGGGCCGGTTCGATGCGGATCTGGCAGCGCAGGGCGAGGGCGTGCACCCGGGCGTTGCCGGCGGCGGTGATCCGCAGCCGGAAGACGAGGGTCGGGCCGGCGGCGTAGCCGTCGGCGCGCACCCCGGTGCAGGTGAAGCCGAGTTCGGTCATCGCGGCCGCGCCCCGGCGGTGTCGGCGGGCACCTTGGCCCGGCGTTCCACCTGCTCGAAGAAGGCGTCGAGGGCTGCGCGGGCCTCGGCGCCGCCGTCGAAGCCCTGCCACAGCAGCCTCATGCGGCCCACCAGTTCGTAGCAGATGTCGATGGGCACGAGGTAGCAGGCGGTGCGGCCCTCCGAGCGGCGCAGCAGGAGGGCCTCCACGTCGGGTTCGAGCAGGGCGGCCAGCCGGCCGCCGCCGAGCACGGTCTGCCAGGTCTGCGGGTCGAGTTCGCTCTCCGTGGCCCCGGCCGGGCTCGGGTAGAGCGCGACCAGGCGGTCGAGGGCGGCGTTGCGGAAGAAGAAGGCGACGCCGACCGGGATCTGGAGCAGTTCCCAGGCCCCCTCGTCGAGCGGGTGGCCGGGATCGGCGAGGTAGCGGTCGGGGACCGCGCGGTACCGGCCGGTGGCGGTGCCCGGCCGGTCGAACCGCAGGGCGCAGGCGGTGCAGGCGCACACCAGGGCCCGCTGCTCGGTCTCCACGAGGTGGCGGTGGCCGTCCTCGGGCACCACCACCCCGCACAGTTCACAGGTTTCGGGGCGCGGCGGACGCGGGCCCGCGAACCGCCGCAGTCCGCGCGGTGCGCCCGTACGGGCCGCCTGGCGGTTCACGGCACCCGCGCCGGGGAGTGCGGACGGGCGGAGATCTGCAGCAGGGCGGGCTGCGGGGCGGCCTGCTCCGTCTCGACCCGGGTGACCTCGGGCGCGAAGGAGGCCAGGGTGTCCTCCAGCGACTGCTGCCCGCCGGCGCTGCCGCAGCCGCAGCCGGACCCTCCGGACTCGGTGCGCAGGCGCAGCACCCCGGTGCCCTCGTCGAAGCCGAGCACCTGGGCGGTCTCCCCGGCGGCGGCCAGGGCGCGGCCGATGCGGGTGTGCACGTCCTCGGGGTGGAGGTCGTGCAGGGCCAGCAGACTGGCGACGAGCTCGTCGTCGAGCAGCGGGCGCAGCGGCTCCGCGCCGAGCTGCCCGACGATCCGGGCGAGGCCCGCCCCGTAGAAGTCCATGAGGACGCGCACCAGTTCCTCGGCGGCCGCGCACGCCTCGCGGTCGCCGGTGGCGGCGAGCCGGTCGAGCACCTCCTCGACGCGGCGGCCCGCCTGCCGGGCGTCGGCGGCCGGGCTCATCCGCCCAGTCCGCTCAGGCCGGTGGGCACGTGCATGGTCTTCACGGTCTTGCCGCCGCCCACGTACATGTGGACACCGCACGGCAGACAGGGGTCGAAGCTGCGCACCGCCCGCATGATGTCGATCCCCTTGAAGTTCTCGGGGGTGTTCTCCTCGAAGATCGGGGTGTTCTGGACGGCGTCCTCGTACGGTCCCGGGGTGCCGAAGGTGTCGCGGGTGCTGGCGTTCCAGGGGGTGGGCGGGTACGGGTGGTAGTTGGCGATCTTGCCGTCGCGGATCACCATGTGGTGCGAGAGGACGCCCCGTACGGCCTCGGTGAAGCCGACGCCCAGGCCCTCGTCGGGAACCTCGAACTTCTCCCAGGTCTGGGTGCGCCCGGCGCGGACCTCGGCCAGCCCCTTCTCGGCGCAGTGCAGGGCGATGGCCGCCGCGTACGCCTGGAAGTAGGTGCGGGCGCGGTTGCGCTCCAGCGCGTTGCTCCACTTCGGGATCTTCCACTCGAAGCGGGTCTCGGGCTTGGTCATCGTGCGCGGCAGGGTGATGACGACGCTGTGCCCGGTGGCCTGCACGTAGTCGGTGTGGACGAGCCCGGACAGGGCGGTGGACCACAGGCGGGCGATGGGGCCGCCGCCGGTGTCGAGCGCGAGGTGGTCCTTGCCGTCGAACCAGCGGGGCGACATCACCCAGCTGTACTTGTCGTCGAAGTTCCGTTTCTGCGGGGCGGGGATGGTGTGCTGGTTCCACGGGTGGCGCGGGTCGACCGGGTTGCCGAGCGGGTCGTGGGTGACGAACTGCTCCTGGCCCTGCCAGTCGTCGTAGTACGAGCTGCCGAGCAGGATGCGGATGCCGAGGTTGATCTCGGTGAGGTCGTTGGTGACCAGTTTGCCGTCGACGACCACGCCCGGGGTGACGAACATCTTCCGTCCCCAGTCGGTCATGTTGGCGTAGGTGAAGTCGCAGTACTCGGGGTCGTTGAGCGCGCCCCAGCAGCCGAGCAGCACACGCCGGCGGCCGACCTCCTCGTATCCGGGCAGGGCCTCGTAGAAGAAGTCGAACAGGTCGTCGTGGAGCGGGACGACGCGCTTCATGAACTCGCAGTACCGCATGAGGCGGCTCATGTAGTCGGTGAAGAGCTGCACGGAGGCGATGGTGCCGACGCCGCCCGGGTAGAGGGTGGAGGGGTGCACGTGGCGGCCCTCCATCAGGCAGAACATCTCGCGCGTGTAGCGGCTGACCTGGAGGGCCTCGCGGTAGAACTCGCCCTCGATGGGGTTGAGGGAGCGCATGATGTCGGCGATGGTCTTGAAACCGTGCTCGCCGGCGTGCGGGGCGGGGGTGCGCTCGGCCAGTTCCAGCACGCCGGGATTGGTCTCGCGGACCATCTTCTCGCAGTAGTCGACCCCTACCAGGTTCTCCTGGAAGATGTTGTGGTCGAACATGTACTCCGCCGACTCGCCGAGGTTGATGATCCACTCGGCGAGGTGGGGCGGCTTCACCCCGTAGGCCATGTTCTGGGCGTACACGGAGCAGGTGGCGTGGTTGTCGCCGCAGATCCCGCAGATGCGGCTGGTGATGAAGTGCGCGTCGCGGGGGTCCTTGCCGCGCATGAAGACGCTGTATCCGCGGAAGACCGACGAGGTGCTGTAGCACTCCGCGACCCGCTTCTGCTTGAAGTCGATCTTCGTGTGGATGCCGAGGCTGCCGACGATCCGGGTGATCGGATCCCAGGCCATCTCCACCAGGCCGCTGCCGTCGCCGGCCGCCTTCGTCTTCGGTGTCATCGTGTCTGCCGTGACCCTTCCTGCTGCTGTGCTGCGCGAGTTCGTGATCGGACGGGGAGGTGCGGGGCGCTCACCAGGGCGGGCGGTAGCCCGTGGTCAGCTTCTGGCCGGTGCGGCGCCACTTGGGCTCCTGGTCCACGGTGTGCGCCGTGATCGACCGGAGCTTGCGGACCACCGCCCCGTACGCGCCGCTGGCCTTGCTGGACACCTTGGCGCCGGGGGGTTCGTCCATGAACGGCATGAACTTGTCGGGGAAGCCGGGCATCGTGCAGGCGATGCAGATGCCGCCGACGTTGGGGCAGCCGCCGATGCCGTTCATCCAGCCGCGCTTGGGGACGTTGCATTTGACGACGGGGCCCCAGCAGCCGAGTTTGACCAGGCACTTGGGCGAGTCGTAGGTGTGGGCGAACTGGCCCTGCTCGTAGTAGCCGGCCCGGTCGCAGCCCTCGTGGACGGTGGCGCCGAACAGCCAGGTCGGGCGCAGCTTGTCGTCGAGGGGGATCATCGGGGCCGATCCGGCCGCCTGGTAGAGCAGGTAGGTCAGGGTCTCCGAGAAGTTGTCCGGCTGGATCGGGCAGCCCGGCACGCACACGATCGGGATGCCGGCCTTCGAGGTCCAGTCCCAGCCCAGGTAGTCGGGCACGCCCATGGCGCCGGTCGGGTTGCCCTCCATGGCGTGGATGCCGCCGTACGTGGCGCAGGTGCCGATGGCGACGACGGCGAGGGCCTTGGGGGCCAGCCGGTCGATCCACTCGCTGGTGGTGATGGGCTGGCCGGTCTCGGGGTCGTCGCCGAAGCCGCACCAGTAGCCCTCGGGCTTGATCTTCTCGTTCGGGATGGAGCCCTCGACGACGAGGACGAACGGGTCGATCTCCCCCCGCTCGCCCTTGAAGAACCACTCGATGAACGTGTCCGCGCCCCCGACGGGCCCGCATTCGAAGTCGATCAGCGGCCAGTGCACCGCGATCTTGGGCAGCCCCGGCAGGACGCCCATCACGATCTCCTCGATGCTGGGCTGCATGGCGGCGGTCAGCGATACGGAGTCGCCGTCGCAGCTCAGCCCCGCGTTGATCCAGAGGATGTGGATCGGGGGGTCTTCGACCGGGGCCGACGTCGCTGGATCCATGGGGATGCCTCCTCGGGGAGGTGCTCGGGACGGAGTGCGGGGCGAGGCGGCGTTGAGGCCTCGCCTTTCTTGCTAACAGCCGGACGCCCTGCGTGCCGCGTCTTGTGCGGCCAGTCCAGTGACCGGGCGCTGCCGGGACGGCAGCGGCTCGGTGTGCCGGCCGGCCACGGCGCGTGCCAGGTGGGGCGGGGTGGCCGTCGCGGGCTCCTTGCGTACGAAGGCACGCCGCAGGGCGTGGTAGGGGGCGTCGGGGTCGAAGAAGGTCTGCCGCATCAAAGCCAGTTCGGCCTCCCGGTAGGCGGCCAGGGGCTTCTCCGCCTCGTCGCGGTCGCGCCGCGCCTTCTTGGCGGCGATCCGGGAGGCGGTGGAGGGCAGTCCGGCCAGCCGCGTGGCGAGCCGCGCCGTCTCGTCGGCGAAGGCCTGGGGGGCGCAGGGCACCGTGCGGTCGGCGAGCCCCAGCCGGTGCGCGGCCTCCGCGCTCAGCGGCAGGGCCTCGGTGGTGAGGCGCTCGGCGACGCCGGTGCCCACGCGGCGGGGCAGGGTGTACGTCCAGTACTCGGAGCCGTGCAGTCCCATGAGGCGGTAGTGCGGGTTGAGGACCGCTCCGGAGCGGCACCAGACCTCGTCGGCGGCGAGGGCGAGCATGGCTCCGCCGGCGGCGGCGTTTCCGCCGAGGGCGGCGACGACGAGGCGGTCGGTGGTCGTGAGCACCGCTTCGACCAGGTCGTCCATGGCGTTGATGTTGGCCCAGGACTCCTCGGCCGGGTCGGCGGCCGCCTCGATGACGCCCAGGTGGATGCCGTTGGAGAAGAAGTCGCGGCCGCCGCCGAGGACCAGCACGGCGGTGGGGCGGGAGCAGGCGCTCCGGTAGGCGTCGAGGAGGCGCCGGCAGTGGGCGGTGCTCATCGCGCCGCCGGGGAAGGCGAAGGACAGGAAACCGGTCTGCCCCTCCTCCCGGTAGCCGATGTCGGACCAGGTCCGCCGGCCCGTGCCGGTGAGCGGCGGGGCGGGGTGTTCGGGCAGCGCGGGCAGCCGGCCGGCGAGGGCCGTGGCCGCGGGCAGCTTCGGGGCGGCGGGCCCGCCGGGGGTGCGCGCGGCGCGGAGTTCGGGGATCCAGACGGCGCCGTCGGCGGTGGCCCGGCAGAGGGCGCCCGCCCGGGTGGCCAGCAGCTCCCCGGGGCGGCCGCGCAGCGCGTCCTCGGCGTGGCCTCCGTGCAGGAACCACTCGGCGCCGAGCAGTTCGTCCCGTACGCCGGGCTGCGAGTCGGCCGCGCGCAGGGCGCCCAGGACGCGTGCGGTGGAGTCCGTCCGCCAGTCGATCCGCCGGTGTTCCTGGCGCATCGCGGGGCGCGCCCGTCCGGCGGTCTGCGGCTGCGGGGTGTACGTGCCCGAGGCGAACCGCCCGACGGCGAGGAGTACGGCTTCCAGGGCGGCGTCGGCGATCTCGCCGCGGTAGAGGTCGCTCTTGCCCACGGGCGGTACGGGGCACGCCACTTCGGCCCAGACGGCTCCGGCGTCCATCTCGGCCTCGGCCTGCAGGACCGTGACCCCCCACCGGGCGGCCTGCTCGTGCAGGGCCCAGTCGAGCGAGGAGGGGCCCCGGTCGCCGACCGGTCCGGGGTGGACGATCAGGCAGGTGTACGCGGCCCAGACCTCCTCGGGGATGGCGGTGCGCAGCATCGGGGCGATGACGAGGTCGGGCCGGTGCCGGTGGACGGCGGCGGCCAGGGGCGCGTGGGGCAGCGCGAGTTCGACCGCCACGCTGTGGCCGTGGTCGCGCAGTTCGGCGTGGACCCGTTGGGTGAGGCTGTTGAACGCGCTCGCGACGAGCAGGACGTGCACGTGGTCTCCCCGCGGCGGCCCGGATCCGCGGCGCCGGCGCGCCTCGGCTGGTCATGGCCGGACGCCGACGCGAACGTCATGACCGGCCGCCTGAGATGCTCGGGCACCGCGGCGGCGGGGAGCCGGGCGCCGAGCGGTGGTGTCACCCGAAAGCGCGGCCCGCGGGGGCCACTCGGCCCTGGGGGCGTCGTGGCCACCGGGCCGGGCTCGCGAGGGCGGGGCCGCCGCCCGGGGTCAGCGGGCGGCGGCGCGGGCCGTGCAGCTGCGGGCCACCTCCGCGGCGAAGGCCCGGGCCGGCGGGGCGAGGGCGGTCCAGCGGCGGACCGCCCAGCCGACGGCGAGGGGCGGCAGGCCGGGGATCGGGACCAGGCGCAGCGGGCCGTCGGTGCCGGGGACCCGCCAGCCGGGCAGCGCCGGTACGACGGCGTGGCCCAGGCCCAGTTCGGCGAGGAGCAGGGCGGTGTCCCAGTCGGCCACGCTGGTGTCGGAGCGGACCCGGATCCCGGCTTCGGCGAAGGCGGCGTCGAGGCGGGCGCGGGAGGCGGAGTTCTCCGGGAGCCGGACGTGGCGGATTGCGGAGAGGTCGGCGAGCTCGATGGCCGGGCGGGCGGCGAGGGGGTCGTCGGCGCCCACCGCGAGCACCCAGGGGAGTTCCATCACGGGCCGCTGTTCGATGCCGCGGACCGGCGCGCCGATGGTGATCCAGGCCAGGTCGAGGTCGTCGGCGGCGAGCGCGTCGAAGCAGCCGCGGCTGGAGTTCTCGGTCTGGAACTCCAGGCTCACCCCGGGGTGCCGGCGGCGGAAGGTGACGACGGCCTCGGACATGAAGTGCCGCACGGTGGTCGCGCCGGTGGTGACGCGTACCGAGCCGCCGCCTCCGTGGACGAGGTCGTCCAGGCGGCGCAGGGCGCCGTCGAGGCCGGCGATGCCGTCGGCGGCGGCCGCCTGCAGGATGCGGCCGGCCTCGGTGGGCACCACCCCGCGGGCATGGCGCTCCAGCAGGCTCGCGCCGGTCTGCTTCTCCAGGCGGCGCACGTGCTGGCTCACGGCGGACTGGGTGCGGCCGAGGTCGCGGGCCACGGCGCTGAGGCTGCCGGCGCGGCAGACCGCCACGAACACACGGAGGTCGTCGAGGGTCATGAGCCCCAAGCTATCGCTTGGGTTCGGAGAGCGAATCAGAGGATTGACTTGGGTGTCGGGCAGGACCACGATCGGTGCAGGGCCCGGGCGGCAACCCGTCCCGCGTCTTCGCCACGGGGTCCGGACCCCCGGCGCGGACGGAAGACGGGTGCCGACCCACCGCCTTCCCCTCTTCCCGACTGCCCGACTGCCGACTGCCCGACTCGTGGCGCCGGCCGCCCGCGTCCCGGGGTTTCCTAGTCCCCGGGGTTCCCGGGTTCCCGGGTTCCCGGGTTCCCGGGTTCCCGCGTTCCCGCGTTCCCGAAAGGACGTGCCCCGTGCCGGACCATGTCGTCGCATGGCTGCGGGAGCTCGGCGCCGACCGCGTCCCGCATCCCGGCGGAACCCTGCTCGTCCACCTGGTGCGGGTGCGGCAGCTGCTCGCCTCCTGGGGAGCACGGCCCGAGCTCCGGCAGGCGGGGCTGTGCCACGCGTTCTACGGGACGGACGGGTTCGCGACCGCCCTGCTGCCGCTCGCGCGGCGGCCCGAGCTGGCCGCGGTGATCGGCGCCGAGGCCGAGGAGATCGTCTACCTGTACGCCTCCTGCGACCGGGCGGCGTCCTATCCGGGGCTCGGCGACGGGACGGCGTCCTTCCGGGACCGGTTCACCGGCCGTGTCCACTCCCCCGCCCCTCAACTGCGCCGCGACTTCGCCGAGCTGTCCGCGGCCAACGAGCTCGACCTCGCGCGGACCGATCCCGCCTTCCGGGCGCGGTGGGGCGCTGGACTCCTCTCGCTCTTCGGCGGGTTCCGGGAGCTGTTGAGCGAGCCGGCCTGGCGGGAGTGCCAGGCCGTGCTCGGCGGTTGACGGGCGGGGTCAGGGGGTGAAGGTCCAGCGTTGGGCGGGGCTGTCGGTGCAGGCGGCGCGGGTGAGGCGGGTGCCGTTGGCGGTGCCGGATCCGGCCGGGGCGAGGCACTGGCCCGAGGTGCGCAGGGTGCTCTGGGGGCCCGCCTGCCAGGTCTGGCCGGCGCTTCCGTCGCAGGTCCGGATCGTCACCCGGGCGGCGTCCGAGCCGTCCAGGCAGACGCCGGCGAGACCGGTGAGGCGGCCGTCGCCCTGGAGGGTCCAGCGCTGGTTCGGGCCTCCGTGGCAGCTGTAGAGGGTGGGCTCGGTGCCGGGGGTGGTGGAGCTGTGCGGCAGGTCCAGACAGCTCGCCGAGGCCGCGTTGACGAGGGTCCCGGCCGAGGGCAGTGGGGACGGGCGTCCGGTGAGGGTGATCTCGGCGGCGCTGGTCCACGGGCCGCGTCCGCCGGCCTCGGTGAGGGCTCTCAGCTTCAGGTAGCGGCCGCTCTTCACCGACAGGGCGGCGCTCTTGGCGGCCGCGGTGTCGGCGAAGGTGCCGCTCGCCACCGGTGAGCCCCAGTCGGCGGTGGTGTCGGAGACGTAGACCTCGTAGTCGCCGATGCGGCCGTTGACCCCGCCGTCCTGCCGGGGCAGGTAGCCGAGGCCGTCCACCGCGTAGCGGGCGCCGAGGTCGAGCTGGATCTCGTGCGGGAGTGCGGCCGGCTTCCCGGAGGACCAGGCGGTGTGCCACAGCGTGGCCGGATTGCCGTCGAAGGCGCCCGCGGCCGCGCCGTTCTCGGCGGCGGTCTCCTGGCTGTCGGCGGAGACCAGGGACCAGCCCGACTGCGCGATGGGGGTGGCGGAGGGCAGGGCTCCGGCCGTCGGGACGGTGGTGCCCGCGGCCGAGACGCTGAACGCGCCCGACTTCGTACCCGTTTTGATCCACAGGACTCCGGAGCGGTCCGCCGGGTCGAAGAACCAGCCCGAGGCGGCCGTGTCGTAGGCGGCCTTGGAGGTCAGGCGGGGCAGGGCGGCGCCGTCCGCGGTGAGGGCGGTGGGGGCGGAGGCCACGTGGAGGGTGAACTCGTACCCCCGGGAGGCGGGTTTGCCGGTGTAGCTGCCGGTGGGGGCCCCGACGGAGACGGTGACCGTGCCGGAGCCGGAGGCGGGGGCGGTGACGTCGACCTGCTGGCGGGCGTAGGCGCCGGACTGGTAGGCGCGGGTGAGGCCGTCGTCCTCGTAGAGGCTGAAGGAGGAGTTGCCGCGCGGGTGGATGTCGTAGGTGAGGGTGGAGACGGGCTTCTCGCCGGTGTGGTTCATCTGCGGCCACATCGGCACGATGGCGCCGCCCTTGACGAAGAGCGGAAGGGTGTCGAGCGGGGCCTGGTAGCCGCTCAGCCAGCCCGGGCCCGCGTAGGTGCGCCCCGTCCAGTAGTCGGTCCAGGTGCCGGCGGGCAGGTAGATCCCGTCGCGGACGGAGGTGTCGGAGACGACGGGCGCGACGAGGAAGGAGTCGCCTGCCATGAACTGGCCGCTGGTGAGGTTCCCGCGGGCCACCGGGTCGTCGGGGTGTTCGAGGACCATCGCGCGGGTGCTGGGCACTCCGGTCTCGTGCGCGGTCCTGCTCATGGTGTAGAGGTACGGCATCAGCCGCATCTTGAGCTGGAGGTACTTGCGGTTGATGGAGAGGTAGGGCTCCGCGAAGCGCCAGGGCTGCTTGTCCTGGTAGCCCGCCGAGGGTCCGGTCGCGCCCCAGCCGGACATGGTCATGAAGGCGGGGGTGAAGGCCTTCCACTGCAGGTCGCGGGTGTACGTCTGGGGGCTGCCGCCGAAGATGCCGTCGATGTCGCCGGCGGCGTAGTTCAGGGCGGACAGGCCCGCGCCGGTGATGGCGGGAACGTGCCAGCGCATGTCGTCCCAGGTGCCGTGGGTGTCGCCGGTCCAGACGACGGCGTTGCGCTGGGTGCCGGCCCAGCCGTCGACGGTCCAGACGTAGCGCCGGGCGTCGGAGTTCTTCTCGATCCCCTCGACGGCCTGCCGCACCCCGTCGAAGGCGTACTTGTAGCCGCTGCCGATCCAGGCCACGTCCGTCTTCACCCCGCGGGAGCCGGCCTTGCCGACCTCGTCGGCGATGGAGCCGAGCCCGGTGGAGGTCCACAGTCCGGTCTGGAAGCCCTTGGCCCGCAGCGCGTCCACGGTGGACCCCAGCGGCGCGGTGTAGCCGCAGCCGTAGCCGTCGTTCGGCAGGAACCAGCCCGAGGGCATGTCGGCGGCGCGGGCGTCGGCCGCGTACCCGACGACGTCCGGGGTCGTCTGGTGGCGCAGGCGGTCATGGTCGCCCTGGTAGTCGGGATTGGAGGCGTTGAAGCAGTCCGCGTTGCCCAGTTCGAAGCCCCACATCGGCGCCATGAACGGTTTGCCGCTGACGTCGGTGTACGCGTCGAGCACGGACTTGAGGGAGGTGCCGGTGAAGTACCAGGCGTCGAAGCGGCTCTCGTGGTGGGTGAGGGCGCTCGGCGCGTTGAAGGCGTAGGAGCCCGGCGCCCAGGTGTTGCGCATGACGCCGTAGCCGTTGGTCGACATGTAGAAGGGGGCGGGGCTGGCGTTGTCGTTCTCGCGCCACTTGTTGTCGACCGCCACGGGGACGGTCTTGCCCCGCAGCGCCCATTCGCCCAGGCGCAGGCCGGTGCCGTAGAACTGCTCGTCCGCGCCCCGGGCCAGGTACTGGGTGGTCTGGCTGCCGGTCCAGCTGGTGGGCTGGGTCTCCTGCCAGACGAGGGTGCTGTTGTCGGCCCGGTAGACCGAGAACCGCAGGGGGGCCTTGTTGACCCGGATCGACAGGGCCCCGGTGGTGATCCGGTAGTAGGCGCCCGCGTCGGTCCAGCTCGTCGTGACGGGGCCGAAGTCGGTGGTGGGCGCGAGGTCGGCGCCGGCCGGGTCGTCGGTGAAGGCCCCGTCGGGTGACAGCCAGAGCCGGAAGATGTCGGCCCGGGCGACGACCACGCGGGCCTTGGCGCCGCTGGAGGCCGTCACGGTGAAGGTGTTGCCGGTCTGGCCGAAGCCGGTGACGTTGCCGGCCGTGGCCGTGGCCCCGGCGGGGGACGCGGCGGCGGACGGCGCCCCCGGTCCGGCGGCGGCCAGGCCCGCGACGGCGAGCAGGCCCGCGAACAGGGCCGCCCGGGTGCGCCGCAGCCGGGCTCGGGGCCCGGGTCGGGTGGTGTGCGCGGCCCCGAGCCTGGGGCTTGCCTCGGTCCCGGCCCGGGTCCCGGCCCGGGTCCCGGCCCGGGTCCTGCTACCGGCGCTGGTACCGGCCCTCGTCCTGGTCCTCGTCCTGGTCCTTCGGATGCCTGGCAGTCTCATGGGGCAGCTCCTCGTGCGGTCCGGATCGCGGACACACCTCTTTGGCATGCACCTGGCAAGATAGCGCTCGGCGGGGCCTCACTGAAGGATGATGCTCGAAATCTCCACCTACCACGCATCTTTGAGCATGGATCCGGCGGGTCGAAGGGCGCGCGGGCAGGCTGGACGGAGGCGGGGCGGCCCGGCCGCCCTCCGCGCCCCTCGGCTCAGAGGGTGACCGCCAGCACCGGCGGGGCCGGCGAGGTCCACTGGTGGCCGCAGGGGTCGAAGACCAGCACCACCGGACGGCCCGGCCGCTGCCGCCAGGAGATGCGTTCCGGAGCGCCCTCGCAGACCGGGCAGCAGGGCAGCGGACCGGGCTCCGGAGGGCACGCGGGTGCGGCCGCGAGCGGCGTGGCGTGCGGATCGCGCATGGAGGCTCCCTGGTCGTGCGGTTGGACTGATCGCACTGTGCCATGGGCAGGCCCTGGTCCGCACGGGCGAATCGTCCAGTGTTTTGGCTGGTCAGAGGTGTGGTCACCAGGAGGATTCCGGTCCTCTTGGGGGCACTTGGTGACCAACCGCACGCGCCGCCGGCCGCTGCCGCCGCCCTGTCCGCCCGCTCGGCCCGTCACGGGCCGGCAACGACACCGCGCCCCGGGGTCCACAGCGGTGTGGTCCCCGGGGCGCGGGTGGTCGGACCGGCCCGTCAGGCCAGCCGGTCGACCTCGGGGTTCTCGGCCAGCCAGGCGCGGACCGCCTGCTGCTCCTTGCCCTTGCCGGTGTCCTGGATCTTCGCCTCCAGGCTGGTCAGCTGCTGCTCGGTGAGCTTGAAGGAGCTCAGCCAGCGCGCCACCTCGGGCTCGTCGGCGGCGAACCCCTTGCGGGCCAGGGTGTGGATGCCGTCGCCCTTGCCCCAGACGCCCCTCGGGTCCTCCAGCTTGGTCAGCTCGTACGAGGAGTACGCCCAGTGCGGGGACCAGAGCACGGTGACGACGGGCTCCTTCTTGTCGTAGGCCCGCTTGAGCTCGGCGAGCATGCCGGGCGTGGAGCCGTCGACGACCTGGTACTCGCCTTCGAGGCCGTACTCCTTGAGGACCTTGTCCTTCAGGATCGACATGACGCCCGCACTCGGCTCGATGCCGATGATGCGGCCCTTGAACTGGGCGGACTTGCCCTTCAGGTCGGCGAGCGAGCGCACGTCCTTCACGTACGAGGGCACGGACAGCTCCAGCGAAGTGGGGCCGTACCAGGAGCCGAGGTCCTCCAGCTTGTTCCCGTACTTCTCCCAGTACTGGGCGTGGGTGACGGGCAGCCAGGAGTCGGTTTGGAAGTCCAGCTGGCCGCCGGCCAGGCCGGTGTAGAGCGCGCCGGCCTCGAGCTGGCGGGCGTCGACCTTGAAGCCGCGCCGCTCCAGGAGCTCCTTCCACAGGAAGGTGGAGGCGATGCCCTCGTCCCACGGGATGTAGCCCACGGAGAGCGTGCGGCCCTTGCCGATGTCGGCGGCGCCGGCCGGCCCGTCCTTGGCGGCCGAGCCGCCGAAGGTGCCCAGGCCCCCGGCCACGAGGGCGAGCACGACGGCCCCGGCGATGGCGTAGGCGGGCTGGGGGCGGTGGCTCCACACCTTGGCCGCGCCGGTGGCGGCGGACCGCGCCTTGGCGAGGGCGCGACGGCCGAGCGGGGAGACCTGGCGGCCGAGCGCCCCGGTCATCCGGTCGAGGTACATGGCGAGGATGACGATCGAGATGCCCGCCTCGAAGCCGAGGCCGATGTCGACGTTGCCGATGGCCCGGTAGACGGCGCCGCCGAGGCCGCCGCCGCCGACCATGCCCGCGATGACGACCATGGACAGGCCCAGCATGATGACCTGGTTGACCCCGGCCATGATGCTCGGCAGGGCGAGCGGCAGCTGGACGCGGACCAGGGTGTCGCGCGGCGCGGTGCCGAAGGCGTCGGCCGCCTCGACCAGTTCCGGCTCCACCTGGCGGATGCCGAGCTCGGTCATCCGTACGCCCGGCGGCAGCGAGAAGATGATGGTCGCGATGATGCCGGGGACCACGCCGACCCCGAAGAAGATGATGCCGGGGATCAGGTAGACCATGGCCGGCATGGTCTGCATGAAGTCCAGGACGGGCCGCAGGACGGCGCTGACCCGGTCCGAGCGCGAGGCCCAGATGCCGAGCGGGACGGCGAAGAGCAGCGTGACGAGGGTGGCGACGAGGACCAGGGACAGCGTGGACATGGCCTCGGACCACAGGCCGACGGAGTCGACGAGTGCGAAGCCCGCGAAGGCCAGCAGGCCCGCGAGGAGTCCGCGCAGCCACCAGGCTCCGACGGCGAGGATGCCCGCGAACAGCAGGGGGGCGGGGGCGGACAGGACGGCGTCGATGCCGTCGTAGAGGCCGGTGACGACCGTGCTGATGGCGTCGAACAGCCAGGACAGATGGCTCTGCAGGTAGTCGACACCGCTGTCGACCCAGGCGCCGAGGTGCAGGCGGGGCATCAGGCGGCCACCTCCACGCAGGCCATCGGGGGCCGCGGTTCGTCGCCGATGAAGGCGATGAGGCGGTCCTGCGGGACCGAGCCGATGACCGCGCCGTCCGCGTCGGTCACGGCGACCGGGTGCGGGACGCGGGCGCTGACGGCGCACAGGTCGGCGAGGGGGGTGTCGCCGGGGACGGTGGGGCAGGCGCAGGCGTCCGCGCCGGCGGGGGGCTCGTCCATGACGGCGTCGGCGGTGAGGACGCGCGAGCGGTCGACGTCCTGGATGAAGGAGGCGACGTAGTCGTC
Source organism: Streptomyces sp. NPDC048270 (assembly GCF_040652335.1). NCBI lineage: Bacteria > Bacillati > Actinomycetota > Actinomycetes > Kitasatosporales > Streptomycetaceae > Streptomyces > Streptomyces sp. NPDC048270. The sequence continues at coordinate 52,432 of NZ_JBEZLV010000013.1, read as the reverse complement.
GGCGGGGCGGATGAGGATGTCCTCGGCGGTGCCCTGCTGGACGATGCGCCCGTCGCGCATGACGGCGATGCGGTCGCCCAGGCGCATGGCCTCGTTGAGGTCGTGGGTGATGAAGACGATGGTCTTCTTCAGCCGCCGCTGCAGTTCGAGGAGCTGGTCCTGCATGTCGCGGCGGATCAGCGGGTCGAGCGCGCTGAAGGACTCGTCCATCAGCAGCAGGTCGGCGTCGGTGGCCAGGGCGCGGGCCAGGCCCACGCGCTGCTGCATGCCTCCGGAGAGCTCGTCGGGCCAGGACCTCTCCCAGCCGCCGAGCCCGCACAGCTCCAGGGCCTCGCCGGCCCGGCGTTCACGCTCGGCCCGGGGGACGCCCTGGACCTCCAGTCCGTACGCGGCGTTCTCGAGGACATCGCGGTGCGGGAACAGCGCGAAGTGCTGGAAGACCATGCTGATCTTGGTGGAGCGCACCCGGCGCATCTCGCGCGCGCCCAGCGCGGTGAGGTCCTCGCCGTCGAAGAGGATGCGTCCCGCCGTGGGCTCCAGCAGTCCGTTGAGCATGCGCAGCAGCGTGGACTTGCCGGATCCCGAGAGACCCATGACGACGAAGATCTGGCCGGGCTCGACGCTGAAGGAGGCGTCGATGACCGCGGCCGTCGTGCCGTCGGCGCGCAGCTCCTCGCGGTCGGTGCCGTCGCGGAGCGCACGGACCCCTTCGTCGGCTCGTCTCCCGAACACCTTGTAGACGTGCTCGGCCTGGAGCGTGGACACATACACCTCGCGGGTCGTACCGGGTACGGCGCGCCGGCCTCCCGGCCGGCGGACCGCGGAGCGGGGCGGGATCTGCCCGCGTGCGCCACGCACTCCGGCGGGCTGCGCCGGAGCAGGTGGTTCCACTCCAGCCTCGCTCGTTCCCGGCGTTCACCTGCGCAAACGCAAAGGTGATCTACCTCACGGATGCGGTCCGGGCGGGGGCCTGCGGCCCGTCCTCGAGCATGGAGTCGCGCAGGTGCCCCAGGATCCGGTTCAGCACCCGCGAGACCTGCATCTGCGAGATGCCGAGCGCGGCACCTATCTGCGCCTGGGTCAGCTCCTGCCCGAACCGCATCCGCAGGATCCGGCGCTCGCGCTCGCCGAGCCGTTCCAGCAGCGGCGCCAGGGTCTGGATGTCCTCGACCAGTTCCATGGCCGGCTCGTCCTCGCCGATGACCTCGGCGAGCGTGTGGCCCTCGGTCTGGCCGCCGCCGTACTCGTACGGAGCCGCCTGCGGGGCGTCCAGGGAGCCGCTGGTGTGGGCGTTGGCGGCGAAGAGCCCCTCGATCACCTCTTCCTCGGAGAGGTCGAGGCGGTCGGCGAGGTCCGCGACGGTGGGCGACCGGTCGAGCTCGCTCGTCAGCGACTCCTTCGCCTTCGCGATGTCGATGCGCAGCTCCTGGAGCCGGCGCGGGACGCGGACGGCCCAGGAGGTGTCGCGGAAGTGCCGCTTGATCTCGCCGGTGATGTACGGCATGGCGAGCGTGGAGAACTCGTTCTCGCGGGCCGGGTCGAACCGGTCGATGGCCTTGATCAGGCCGATGGTGCCCACCTGGACGATGTCTTCCATGTCACAGCCCTCGCCGCGGGTGCGGAAGCGGCGCACGGCGTACTGGACGAGTGAGGCGTTCATCTCGATGAGGGTGTTGCGGACGTACTGGTACTCCGCGGTGCCCTCGGTCAGCGAGCGCAGCCGCTGGAAGAAGACCTTCGAGAGCTCCCTCGCGTCCGCGGGGGCCATCTCCCGGGGGTCGTCGATCCGCGGCACCCCGGCGCTGCGGGCGGCCGATTCGGCGCCGCGGCGCGGGCTGGGGACGGCGGCCGAAGCGCGGGTGGCGTGCGCGGCGGGGGCCGAGGCGCCGCCAGAGACGACGCCGGTATGGGAGTACGGGGCAGGGACCGGCATGGGGTTCGCTCCTTGGGCTGGTCGGCTTGCGGCGCGGGACCTTGACTGCCGTAGATGTTGGCCCTCTTCTCGTCTCCCGTCAAGAATTACCGGAAATGCGTTTCACGTCTTGCGTCACGTGAATCACTCGTCGCATCATGACGGCATGGGGAGCATGTCTCAGCGCAATAACTGGACATTCCTGACGAATCACGCCCGCGTTCTGGTGACCATCGCCCGGGACCCGGCCGTGCGGCTCAGGGACGTCGCCGCTGTGTGCGGCCTGACCGAGCGCACCGTTCAGACGATCGTCACCGACCTGGAGACGGACGGCTATCTGCGGCGCGTCCGCGACGGCCGGCGCAACCGGTACGAGATCTCCCCCGGCGCGGTCTTCCGCCACCCGGCCGAGGCGGGCGTGCAGGTCGCCGGCCTGCTCGCCCTGCTGACCGGCGCCGCCGCCGACCGGGGCGCCCCGCCCCCGGCCCCGGAGATGACCGGGCGGGAGGCCCGGGAGGCCACCGAGCTCCTCGGCATCCGCCCGGCCCTCGACCCCTCTACGTCACGCGGAAGCCGGTGACCGGACGGTCGCGGTGATCGCGGTGATCGCGGTGATCGGGCAGGTCACGGTGGAAGATCAGCCGGTCCCAGGTGGGAAACGCCAGGTCCGTGACGGCCAGCAGCCGGCCCGCGGCGTCGTGCAGGGTGCGGCGCACGGTCAGGCCGCAGGCCTGGGCGGCGGCCGGCGGATGGGTGATGCGCGTCATGGTCAGCGTCTCGGCGACCCGGCCGTCCGCCTCCGCCCGGTCGAGCCAGCGGTGCACGGGGGCCAGGTCCCCGTCCCGGACCGCCGCAGGCCGGTCGCGGTAGCGGGCGAGCTCGGGGCTGCCCGCGACGGCGTCCCGGCTGAGGTAGGTGACGGCGTGCCGCAGGGTCTCGCCCGCCGGGCCGCGTTCGCGCCGGTGGTGGACGAGGGTCCGCTCGCCGCCGCTCATCCCGAGCAGCGCGGCGAGCGAGGGCGGCACGGTGACCAGCGTGAGCCAGCTCTGCGCACGGACGGACCCGGGCGGGGGTGCGGACACGGGAGCGGATCCCGCCGCGGGTCCCGGCGCGTGAGGCGCGGCCGCGTCGGCCGCGACGGCGCGCGTGCCGCGGCGGCCGGTGACGACGAGGCCGTCCTCGCGCAGGTGCTGGAGCGCGGCCCGGATGGTCTGCCGGTTCACCTGGTAGCGCGCGGCCAGGCTGCGCTCCGAGGGCAGTCTGCCGCCGGGGGCCTGCGCGGCGCGGTCGAGTTCGTCCCGCAGCGCTGCGGCGATCCGCTGGTACTTGGGCATGGCGGCCGGGCCGCCGCCCCGCGAAGGGGAGGGCATGGCTTCTCCTCTGACGGGTGGTCAAGGACTGCGCGGTCTGCCCGACCAACCTAGCATTGGTCTATACCTTTGAGTGAGAGGAGTTCGCGGACCGGGCACACCTTGGCCGGTTCCCTACCCCCTCAGCGGATTCGGGAGCGGCAGGTAGCGGGCGTCCGCGCCGTCCGCACGGGTCCAGCGCAGCAGCAGGTTGGTCTTGGCCGGCAGGGCGGGGGCGGTGAGCAGTTCCGCGATCTCCGGGAGCCCGCGCTCCGCGTCGTAGCGCAGGAACTCCTCCCGCACGGCCGGCCACACGAGCGCGGAGATGTCCGGATGCCGTTCGCCGAGCGCACCGGCGATCTCCGCCAGGTGGTTGACGACCAGGCAGTAGACCAGCCGCTGCCAGGCCGCCCCGCGCTCGAGGTCGGACAGCAGCTTGACCCCCTCCGCGTCGCGGAAGAGGGCCTGGACCGGCAGGCCCGCCGCGTCCACGGCGATCACGGTGTTCTGGAGGTGCGCCTCCAGGACGACTCCGTGGCGGGCGAACAACTCCAGCACCGGGGGCACGACCTGGCGCAGGTACGCCCGCCACCACGCGGCCGGGTCGGCGGTGCGCTCGAGGGGGCTCCCGGCGAAGCCCTCGGCGAGGGCCGCGGCCAGCAGCGGCGTGGCCCCGGGAGCGGTGTGCGCGGGCCCGCCGCGGGCACCGAAGCCGTCGCGGACGAGGACGGCGAGCTCCTCGAAGGCGAAATCAGCGGTGCGGTAGCCGCGGTCGGCGAGCCAGGCCGCGCCCGCACCCGCCCGGCGCAGCGCGGCGAAGCCCGCCTCGACCGCCGCGTCGGTGCGGCGCAGCTTCAGCAGGTCGTGGCGCCACAGCCGGCGCACGTCGTTGGTGATGCGGACGTCGAGGCTGAACTTCACGAAGAGGTCCGCGGCCCCCGGTACGTACAGGGTCCGGATCGAGGCGGTCGGCCAGGCGGGCAGGCGGCTCTCGCCGAGCCGCAGCAGCCGCCCGTCGGCGAAGGCCTCGCGCACCGCGGGCCGGGAGCCGACCAGGTCCAGCTGCCAGGGGTGGGCGGGCAGCAGCCGGTAGCCGGCGGGCGGGCGCGGTCCGCCGAGGGCGTCGGCGAGGGAGTCGACCGCCGCGGCGGCGGCCGCCCCGCCCTCCTCGGCGGCCTGGTCCTCGCGCAGCCCCAGGAAGGCCAGCGGGAAGCGGGCGTGGGCCTCGGGGGCGTACGGCAGCCAGCTCGCGGCCGGGGCCCCGCCCCTGGCCTTGGGCGCCGGGTGGTGCGGATGGCCCATCAGCAGGGACTGCTCGGAGAGCAGGTACGGGTCGGCCGGCGGCTCGGCGGCGGCGCGGGCGGCCAGCAGCGCGGCGACGGTGTCCCGGCTGTCGTCGATCTCGACCGGCAGCTCGTCGTTCGGGACGCCGGTGTACCGGCCCAGTTCGTCGGAGGTGAGTTTGACCAGTTCGCTGTGGCTGAGCGGATGCCAGCCGTCCGCCGTGCGCAGTTCGGGATGCTCGGGCCGGCGGGCGCCCCGCACCCGGAGCAGCCGGCCGCTGCCGCGGAGCCGGTGGACCCCCGCGCCCTGGTCCGCGGCCGGCTCGGCGGCCTCCCGGAGCAGACAGTTCAGGAGTGGGGTGGCCGCGTAGGCGTCGGCGGCGGCGTTGAAGTCCACTGGTTCCATTCGGTCCTGTCCGGTGCGCCGGGGGGGGCAGCGGAAGCTCCCACCGGCCGTGATCATCAGTATCCGCGATGATGACGTGATCATCCTGAAAAGCGGTATCCCGATGTACGGAGCTCCCAGCATGTATCTTCCCGCTTCCCCCGCCGAAGAGGCGGTCGCGGCAGAGCTGGTATCGGTGCGCCCCGCGCTCGAACCGGCGTACACCGGCGCACTCGGCGGGGCACGCGCCGCCGTACTGACCCGGCTGTGGCGGGCCCTCGCCTTCGAGCCGCTGCCGTGGGTGGCGGGCCGGGAGCGGGGCGCCGACGGGCTGACGCTGCTGCTGGCCGGGGGCGGCCGCCTGGAGGGCCCGCTGCCGGACGCCTACGCCACCACGCCGTACGTACGGGAGGTGCTGCTCGACGGAAAGCCCCACCGGCAGGCCGCCCGGCTGATGGCGGCCCTGGGCGTGCCGCACGGGGAGGGGTTCGCCGCCGAGCTGGACGGCAGCACGGCCTCGCTCGCGCTCTCCCGCGCCGGACAGCCGGCCGCGGGCGGGGACGGGGACGCGGGCGGGGGCGCGGGCGGGAACGGGTACCCGGTCCGGGACACGGACTGGGGCACGGTCCGGGGCGAGGACCCGGACGATCCCGGCCCGCGGACCACCCGGGAGTGGGAGCAGCGCGTGGTCGACGGCCATCCGTACCACCCGAACTGCCGTTCCCGGCCCGGCTTCTCGGTGGCCGAGCAGCTGGCGTACGCACCCGAGCACCGGCCGGTGGTGGAGCTCGGGCTGGTCGCCGTACGGGCCGAGGAGTGCCTGGTCACCGAAGGCTGGCCGGCGGAACTGCGGGACGGCGGGCGGGTCCTGGTCCCGGTGCACCCCTGGCAGGCGGAGCACGTGCTGGGGCACGAGCGCGTGCGGGGCGGCTTCGCGGCGCATCCGCTGATGGCGCTGCGGACGCTCGCCCCGGTGGCGGGCGGGGCGCACGTCAAGACCGCGCTCAGCACCCGGCTCACCTCCTCGGTACGGGACATCTCCGGCTACTCCATCGAGACGGCCGCGGCCGTCTCCGCCTTCGCCCAGGCCCTGTCGGAGCGGCTCGACGGGCGGCTGCACGTCACCCGCACCCTGGGCGCGGTCACCGCCCACAGCCCGGACCTCGCGGCCGTGCTGCGCGAGCCGCCGGAGGTGTACGCGGACGAGGCCGCGGGCGAGCGGGTGCTGCCGGTGGCCGCGCTGGCCTGGTTCCCCCCGGCGCGCTCGGCGTCCTGGCTGGCCGAGTTCGCCCGGCTCGCGCTGTCGGTGTCCCTGCGCGTGCTGGAGCTCGGCGTGGCCCTGGAGGCCCACGGCCAGAACCTCCTGGTCGTCCTGTCCGCCTCCGGCGCCCCGGTACGGCTGGTCTACCGAGATCTCGCCGACATCCGGATCAGCCCGGCCCGGCTGGTCCGGCACGGGCTGCCGGTACCGCCCCTGTCCGGACGGCTGATCACCGACGACGTGACCGCCCTGCGCCGCAAGCTCTTCGGCTCCGTGCTGACCGGGGCGCTGGGCGCCACTGCGGGCTCGGCCGGCGCCTTCGCCGGGGCCTTCGCCTCCGCGGCGGCCGGGCTGCCGGCCACCCCCGACACCGAGGCGCTGCTGACCGGGCCCCTGCCCACCAAGGCGCTCACCCTGATGCGGCTGAGCCCCGGCGTGCCGGGCGACCAGTGGGCGGAGCTGCCCAATCCGCTGGCCGGGGGGTGAGTGGCGGCGCCGGCCTCACCCGAGCGGACGCCGGGGGCTCGCGGCCGGCGCGCGCACCCCGGTCCGTGGGCTCCGGAACGGCTACGTTGCATGATCATGCATGATGCCGCATACTCTTCCTATGTCTAAGGTTCTCACCTCACTGCCCACCGGCGAGCGCGTCGGCATCGCCTTCTCCGGCGGACTCGACACCTCCGTCGCAGTCGCGTGGATGCGCGACAAGGGTGCCGTCCCCTGCACCTACACCGCCGACATCGGCCAGTACGACGAGCCCGACATCGCGTCGGTCCCCGGCCGTGCGACGGCGTACGGCGCCGAGATCGCGCGCCTGGTCGACTGCCGCGCCGCGCTGGTCGAGGAGGGCCTGGCCGCGCTCACCTGCGGCGCGTTCCACATCCGCTCCGGCGGGCGGGCGTACTTCAACACGACGCCGCTCGGCCGCGCCGTCACCGGCACCCTGCTGGTCCGGGCGATGCTCGAGGACGACGTGCAGATCTGGGGCGACGGCTCCACCTTCAAGGGCAACGACATCGAGCGGTTCTACCGCTACGGCCTGCTCGCCAACCCGCACCTGCGCATCTACAAGCCGTGGCTCGACGCCGACTTCGTCACCGAGCTCGGCGGCCGCAAGGAGATGTCGGAGTGGCTGCTCGCCCACGACCTCCCCTACCGCGACAGCACCGAGAAGGCCTACTCCACCGACGCCAACATCTGGGGCGCCACCCACGAGGCCAAGACCCTGGAGCACCTCGACACCGGCGTCGAGACCGTCGACCCGATCATGGGCGTGCGGTTCTGGGACCCCTCCGTCGAGATCGCGGCCGAGGACGTGACCATCGGCTTCGACCAGGGCCGCCCGGTGACGATCAACGGCAAGGAGTTCGCCTCCCCGGTCGAGCTGGTCATGGAGGCGAACGCCATCGGCGGCCGCCACGGCCTGGGCATGTCGGACCAGATCGAGAACCGGATCATCGAGGCCAAGAGCCGCGGCATCTACGAGGCCCCGGGCATGGCCCTGCTGCACGCCGCGTACGAGCGCCTCGTGAACGCGATCCACAACGAGGACACCCTCGCCCAGTACCACAACGAGGGCCGCCGGCTCGGCCGCCTCATGTACGAGGGCCGCTGGCTCGACCCGCAGGCGCTCATGATCCGCGAGTCGCTCCAGCGCTGGGTCGGCGCGGCCGTCACCGGTGAGGTGACCCTGCGGCTGCGCCGCGGCGAGGACTACTCGCTCCTCGACACCACCGGCCCGGCCTTCAGCTACCACCCGGACAAGCTCTCCATGGAGCGCACCGAGGACTCGGCGTTCGGCCCGGTGGACCGGATCGGCCAGCTCACCATGCGCAACCTCGACATCGCCGACTCCCGCGCCAAGCTGGAGCAGTACGCCGCTCTCGGCATCGTCGGCAACACGCACGAGACCCTGATCGGCGCCGCTCAGGCCGCTTCGACCGGGCTGATCGGTGCGATGCCGGAGGGCGGCGCCGAGGTCATCGCCTCCCGCGGCCTGGCCGAAGGCGACGACGAGCAGATGCTCGACCGCGCCGCGATGGAGTTCGGCACCGACTGACGGGCGCCGGCCCGGCCCGCACCTGCCGGGACCGGCCGGCACCGACCCGCACCGGCCCACGGCCGGCCGGCCCGCGCCGGCCGGCCGTGGGCCGTTCGGGGGTCAGCCCGGTGTGTGGGGGCCCGCCTTCACGCCCTTCGGCGCGGGCGGTGGCAGGAAGGAGGCATGAGCCTCCGTCGGCGCCAGGTCCTGGGCAGTGCGGCCGCGGCCGTCCTCGCCACCGTGGGGGCGGCCGGCCGGGGCCCTGACTACGCCGCGCTCGCCCGCGGGATCGACGGGCGGCTGGTGCTTCCCGGCGACCCCGCGTACCCCGAGGCCCGGCAGCTCTTCCAGCCCCGGTACGACTCCGTGGCCCCCGGGGCGGTCGCCTATCCCGCCCATGCGGCCGATGTGGCCGTCTGCCTGGACTTCGCCCGCCGCTCGGCCGTGCCGGTGGTCGCCCGGGGCGGCGGGCACGGCTATGCGGGATGGTCCACCCGCGCCGGGGGCCTGGTCGTCGACGTCGGGGCCATGGCCGCGGTCGAGGCCGACGGGGACGGCGTACGGATCGGCGCGGGGGCCAGGCTCGGGGACGTGAACGCCGCCCTCGCCGGGCGCGGGCTCGCCGTGCCGACCGGGCTGTGCCCCTCCGTCGGCATCGCAGGACTCACCCTCGGCGGCGGCCTCGGCCCGGCCTCGCGGGCGTACGGCGCCACCTGCGACCGGCTCACCGCCGCCCGGGTCGTCACCCCCGACGGGGCCGTGCGCGAGGTGTCCGCCGACCGGGACCCGGATCTGTTCTGGGCCCTGCGCGGCGGCGGGGGCGGCAACTTCGGGGTGGTCACCGAGTTCCGGTTCCGCACCCACCCGGCGGGCGACTGCGCCCTCGCCGAACTCCACTGGTCCCACGGCGACTCGGCGGCGGTCCTGCACGGCTGGCAGCGCTGGCTGTCCGGACTCCCGGACCCGTTCTGGTCCCAGGTGGAGTTCACGGTCGAGGCGGGATCCGCCGCGCCGCCCCCGGCGGTCCGCGTGGTGTGCCTCGACGGGCGCCCGGAGCTGGAGCGGCAGCTGACCCGCCTGGCGGACCTGGTCGGCCGCCCGCCCCGGGACAGCTGGAGCACCGTACGGAGCTACGGGGACACGGTACGGACCCTGTCGGGCTGCCTGGAGCGCAGCGCGGAGCAGTGCCGGCTGCCGGGCACCCTGCCCGGCCGGGACCCCGCGGGCCTGCTGGGCCGGGACTCGTACGCGGCGCGCTCCGACTTCTGGACGGGCGCCGGGCTGCCGGACGCGGCGGTCGGCGCGGTGCTGGCCGCCGTCCGGCGGTACGGCGCGGAGGTTCCGCCGGGCGGAGTCGGGGTGGTGCAGTTCGACGGGGTCTGCGGGGGCGCCCTGAACCGGGTCGGGGCCCTCGACACCGCCTTCGTGCACCGCGACAGCGCCTTCCTCGCCCAGTACCTCGCCTACTGGCCGCGGTCCGCGACGGCCGCGGAGGCGGCCCGGCACCAGTCCTGGCTCGACGGGCTCTGGCAGGACCTGCGCCCCTGGGCGAGCGGCCGGGCGTACCAGAACTACGCCGACCCGCGGCTCGCAGGCTGGCGCGGGGCCTACTACGGGCCGAACCTGTCGCGGCTGGAGGACGTCCGCCGCGCCTACGACCCCGACCGGTTGTTCCGCTTCCCCCAGGCGCTCTAGGAGACCCATGCGACGTACGTTGACGATGGCCGCGGCGGTCGCCACCCTGCTGCTCCCGGCCGGGCCGCTGCCCGGCGCCGGGGCGGGCGGCGGCGCGCAGGCGGCGGTGGGCCGGTGGTCCGCCCGGGAGGCGCAGGCCTTCTGGACCGCCGAGCGGATGGCCTCGGCCGCCCCGCTGCCCCCGGCGGAGCCCGCACCGCCGGCCGGGACGCTGCCGGCAGAGGCGCCGTCGGGCCCGGTGGCCGAGCCGGGCGAGCCCGTACCCCCGTCAACGCCCACCCCGGCCGCCCCGTCGTCCGCTCCCGCAACCGCGCCCGAGCCCGCTCCCGTCCGCAGGCCGGCTGCCGCGCTGCCCGCCGCCGCAGCGCCCGGGGTCGGCCAGAACTTCGACGGCATCCCGGTCGTGGGCCGGATGTTCGTGGTCAAGGGCGCCGGGTCGTACTTCTGCACCGCGAGCGTGGTGGCCTCCCCGGGGCGCAACCTGGTACTCAGCGCGGCGCACTGCCTGCTCGGCGCGGACACCCAGCGGGTGGCGTTCGTACCGCGGTACACGCGCGCGAAGCCCCAGCCGTACGGGATGTTCCCCGTCCTGCGGGACGCCGCCGGGCGCTCCCGGATCTGGATCGACCCGCGCTACCGGTCCCGGGGCGTCGACCGCGCGGCCGGGCTCGACGTGGCTTTCGCACAGGTGGGGCCGAACGCCGCCGGGGTCCCGGTGCAGAACGTGGTCGGCGGCAACCGCCTGGTCACCGGCGCCGGTTACGCGCATCCGCAGGTCACGCTGATCGGGTACCCGTCCTCGGCGGCCCGCCCGCGCCGGTGCGTCAACCGGACGACGAAGTTCACCAGCAGGGACGCGCGGATCCCCGGCTCGTTCCTGCGGATCGACTGCACCGGCTACCCGGGCGGGACCAGCGGCGGCCCGTTCCTGGTCCGCTACGACGCCCGCACCAGGACCGGCGACGTGGTCGGGGTGATCGGCGGCTGGAAGACCGGCGGGGACACCGCCGACACCTCGTACAGCTCCTACTTCGGCTCGGACATCAGGAAGTTGTACGCGAAGGCGGTTGCCGGGGCAAAGGCGGGGTGAGCACCCGCACCCACCGCGTCCGGCGCGGGTTGCCGACCGTCCGCGGCGTCGCCGGCAGCCCCGCGGCGGTCAGCGGGTCGGCGGGCGCGAGGCCGAGCCGGCGGCGCAGGTCGGCGAGCGCGGCGTGGACCGGCGCGAGCACCACTTCGGCCCCCGGGTCGATGTGCGCGAGGGCGTGCGCGGTGGTCTCGATGGCCTCGGCGGCGTCCTCGGCGGCGGACCGGCTCCACCCTCCGGGCGCGCCGGTCCGCCAGGGCGCGACGGTGTCGTAGAGGTGGCAGGCGGCATCGGCCACGGCGTCGGCCCGTTCCCCGACGCCCGGCGCCGCGATGGTCGGCAGTTCCATACCGGCCCAACGAGCCGCTGCCCTCCGGGGGTACGACCGGATGCCGCGGCAGCGCCGCACCGCGGCCGCGGGGTCGTCAAGAGGCCACGGCGTGGAGCCACAGGGGCAGGAGGAGGAGGGAGGCCAGGGAGGTCTTGATCACTATGGAAGCCGAGAGGGCTACGCCGACGTCGTAGCGCTGGGCGAAGATGAACAGGTTCTGCGGGGTGGGCATCGCGGCGAGTACGACGAGGTACGCGAGCCATTCGCCCCGCACGCCGACCAGGGCCCCGCACACCGCCCAGGTCAGCAGGGGGAAGGCGAGGCACTTGAAGGCGATGAGGGCCAGTTCCTCGCGGGTGGTGCCCCGCAGGTCCAGGCCCAGGCCGCCGAGGTGCAGGCCGAGGGCGAACAGGGCCACCGGGGAGGCGCTGTCGCCGACGAAGGCGGCCGCGTCCAGGACCACGGCCGGGACGTGCACGGACAGCAGGTTGAGGAGGATGCCCGCGTTGCAGGCGAGGACCAGGGGGGTGGCGAGCGAGGCGCCGAGGGCCCGGGCCAGGCGCCGTCCGGGGCCGCCCGCGCCGGGGCCCGCCCGGCCGAGCTCCATCACGGCGATGACGGCCAGCGACAGCACGCAGACCTGGAACAGCAGGACCGGGAAGATCGGGGCGGCCGTCCCGAACACGGTGATGAAGACGGGGACGGCGAAGTACGCGGTGTTCACCTGGACCCCCGCCATGACGCGCAGGGCCACCCCGCGGGGTTCCCTGATCCCGTGGGCCACGGCCGCCGCCGCGACCGCCGCCGCCGCGAGGGCGGCCGCCCCGGCGTAGCCGCCGATCGCCCGCCAGTCGAACAGGGCCGCCAGGTCGCCGGCGTAGATGTTGCCGAAGAGGTAGCAGGGCACGGCGAACAGGAAGGCGTAGTCGGAGAAGGCTTTGGAGGCCTCGGCCGGCACGGCCTTGCGGCGGGCCAGCAGCACTCCGCCGCCGAAGGCCAGCAGCACCGGCACCAGCTTTTCCAGCGCGGCAGCCCCGCCCATGCCCACAGCTCCCCCGTGATCGTCCGGCCGGCAGCCTATCCGCCGGTCCCGTTGCGCATAGGCTGGCCCGATCATGAGCGACAAAGCCCGCTTCCGGCTGCGCGGCCGGACCCGCGACGTCCCTGCCGTCCCGTCCTCCCCCGGCCCGCGGGTGCCCGGCGCGCTGGCGCAGCTGGCCGTGGTGCTGCGCACGCCCGCCCGGGCGGCTCAGCCGCTGTTCGCGCAGGCGCCCAAGGCCTGGCAGCGGATGCTGCCGTTCGCCGTGGTCGGCGTCTTCGTGGTGACCCTGCTGCCGGTGACCATCGCCGTGCTGGCCAACGACTACGGGCTGGGCGGCGGCTGGGCGGGCGCGCTGGGCGTGGCGCAGACCGTGCCGCTGCTGCTCGCGGTGACCCGGCCGCTGCACGCCTGGGCCGTGGTCCTGCTCGCCGACACGATCGGCGCGATGCTGCTGATCCACGCCGAGCGGGTCGCCGCGCACCCCTGGCCGTGGACGCCGATGGTGATCGTCGGGTACTTGCTGCTGATGGCCTGCCTGGGGCTGCGCGAGTCCATCCGGACCCTGGTCGGGGTGTGGCTGGCGACCGGCGCGGTCGGGGTGGTGCTGGGCTTCTTCCAGCCGGACGGCACGATGAACACCGCCGCGCTGCTGTTCGTGCTCGGCGGGGTGATGCTGGCGCTGACGGGCGCGCTGCGCGGGCTGGGCGACGCGCAGCAGCGGATCGCCGAACAGGAGAGCATCAGCGAGGCGGAGCGGGCCCGGCGGACGCTGCTCGAGGAACGGGCGCGGATCGCCCGGGAGTTGCACGACGTGGTGGCCCACCACATGTCGGTGATCACCGTGCAGGCCGATTCCGCGCCGTACCGGCTGCCGGGCATGCCGGAGCCGGTGCGCGAGGAGTTCGCGGCGATCGCGGCCGCCGCACGGGAGTCGCTGGGCGAGATGCGGCGGCTGCTGACCGTGCTGCGCGGGGACGGGACGGAGCGGGCCGAGGGCGAGAAGGCGCCGCAGCCGGGGATCGGCCGGATCCAGCAGCTGGTGGAGGCGACCGTACGGGCCGGGCAGCCGGTGGAGTTGTCGCTGGCCGCCGGCGCGGCCGAGGCGGCCCCGCCCGCCGTGGACCTGTCGGCGTACCGGATCGTGCAGGAGGCGCTCGCCAACGTGGTCCGGCACGCCCCCGGGGCGGCGGCGCGGGTCTCGGTGACCGTCGACGAGGACGAGGTCCTGGTGCTCGTGGTCAACGGTCCGGCCCCGGACGCCGTGGTGGCGCTGGAGAGTTCGGGCACGGGGCACGGCCTGGTGGGGATGCGGGAGCGCGTACGGTTGACCGGCGGGACGCTGGACACCGGTCCGCTGCCCGACGGCGGCTTCCGGGTCGCCGCCCGCCTTCCCCTGAACACCCCCGACGAGGAACCCAGTTGACCATCCGAGTGATCATCGTCGACGACCAGGCCATGGTGCGGGCGGGGTTCGCCGCGCTGCTGTCGGCGCAGGCCGACATCGACGTGGTGGGCGAGGCGCCCGACGGCCGGCAGGGAGTGCAGGTGTCCCGCTCCACGCACCCCGACGTGGTGCTGATGGACGTGCGGATGCCGGAGATGGACGGGCTCACGGCGGCCCGGGAGCTCCTCGACCCCCCGCGCGGGGTGGTGCACCGGCCGAAGGTGCTGATGCTGACCACCTTCGACATCGACGACTACGTGTACGAGGCGCTGCGCGCGGGCGCCTCCGGGTTCCTGCTGAAGGACGCGCCCCCGGCCGACCTGATCGCCGCCGTACGGGTCGTCGCGTCGGGCGAGGCGCTGCTGGCGCCCTCGGTGACGCGCCGGCTGATCGCCGACTTCGTGCAGCAGCGCCCGGCGCCGCGCAAGGATCCGGCGCTGCGGCTGGCCGGCCTGACCCCGCGGGAGACCGAGGTACTGGAACTCATCGCGCGCGGGCTGTCGAACCAGGAGATCGCGGGCCACCTGGTGCTGGCGGAGCAGACGGTCAAGACGCACATCGGGCGGGTGCTGGCCAAGCTCGACCTGCGGGACCGGGCGCAGGCGGTGATCTTCGCGTACGAGGCGGGCCTGGTGCGGCCGGGCGACTCCGGCTGAGCGCGGCTTCTCCTCCACCCCCTACCGGGGTATGACATCCGACTTGGCTCCACGGTCCGACGTACGGGCCGGTACCTCCTTCCTACCTTCCCCCTCGTCACGAGGAGAGGAGAAGGGGCATGCGCCGCTTCGGAAGGACGATGGCCACGGCCGCGCTGGCGGTCGCCGTCGTCGGGGGGACCGCGGGGTGGGCCTCCGGCGACAGTCAGCGGGTGGTCACCGGGCCGCCGCCCGGCACCGCCGCCTGGCGGGCCGACACGGTGTCCGGCCGGGCGCTGCCCGATCCGGCGACCGCGGCGCCGCACGAGGTGGCCCGGTTCTTCGCCGGGCTGGACGGGGCCGCGCGCCGGGAGCTCGTACGGTCGCACCCGCTCGTGGTGGGGAACCTGGACGGGGCTCCGCTCCCCCTGCGGTACGAGGCCAACCGGATCGCGATCGCCGCCACGGGCGAGCCGCGCTACGCCTCGCTCGGGGCGCCGGGCCGGCAGATCCTTGCCTTCGACCCGCGCGGCCGGGGCCAGGTCGCCGAGGTGTTCGGGGACCTGGAGCACGCGGCGCACGTCTCGGTGGTCGTGCCGGGGTCGGACAACGACGCCACCCGCCACGACGCCCGGCGGGGGCCCGCCACCGGTCCGGCCGGGATGGCCGGCGCGCTGCGCGCGGCCGCCGGCGGGTCCACCGCGGTCATCGCGTGGATCGGCTACACCACCCCGGTCGGGGTGGGACTGGACGCGGCCGACGGCCGGCTCGCCGAGGCCGGGGCACCGCGCCTGGCCCGGTTCACGGCGGGGCTGGACGCGGTGGGCGCGCCGGACCCGGTGCTGTTCTGCCACAGCTACGGCTCCGTGGTCTGCGGGCTGGCGGCCCGGCACACGGACGCCACCGACATCGTGGCCTTCGGCTCCCCCGGCATGCGCGCCGGCACCGCGGCCGCACTGCGCACCGGCGCCCGGGTGTGGGCGGCCCGCGGACCCTCCGACTGGATCGCCGACGTGCCGAACGTCGAGTTCGCCGGGATCGGCCACGGCTGCGACCCCACCTCCGCGGCGTTCGGCGCCCGCCGGGTGCCCGCCGCCGACGTGCAGGGCCACACCGGCTACTTCGCACCCGGCACCCAGTCCCTGGCGGCGTTCGCCGCGATCGCGGCGGGAGAGGTCCGATGACGGCGCCGCGCACCCGGGCCCTGCTGGAGCGGACCGCCGACCGCATCGAGCGGCGGACCCCGGCCCACCGGGACCGGGCGGTCGACGGACTGCGCGCCCTGGCCCTGCTGGCCGTGCCGACGGGCCACTGGCTGCTCGGCGGTTTCACCCTCGACGCCGACGGCGGGCTGCACAACGCCAGTCCCCTGTCGGCCTTCGGCGCGCTGGCCCCGGCGAGCTGGGTGCTGCAGATGCTCGGCATCTTCTTCCTGGTCGGCGGCTACGCCTCGGCGCTGTCCTTCCGGCGCCGCACGGGCTCGGCGGGCGCGTGGCTGAAGGGGCGGATCGTCCGGCTGGGACGTCCGGTGCTCGGGGTGACGGCGGTGTGGGCGCTGGCCGCGCCGTTGCTGTACGCGGCGGGGGTGCCGGAGGCGACGCTGCGGACCGGGGCGACGCTGGTGATCCAGCCGCTGTGGTTCGTCGGGGTGTATGTGGCGATCACCGCGCTGACCCCGTACTGCGTGCGGGCGGCCGGCCGGCTCGGCGGCTGGGCCGCGGCTCCGCTGCTCGTCTCGGTCGCCGTGGTGGACTTCCTGCGCTACGGGCCGCTCGCCGGCTCGGTGCCGGGCTGGGTCCCGCTGCTCAACATCCTGCCGGGCTGGCTGTTCGCCTACCAGCTGGGTGTCGGCTGGGGTGAGGGGCGGATCGGGCGGCGCGGCGGCCGGCTGCTGCTGGCCGGCGGGATCCTGCTGTTCGCGGCGCTGCTCGCGGTCTTCCACTACCCGGCGTCGATGGTGGGCGTGCCGGGGGCGGAGCGGACCAACTCGCACCCGCCGTCGCTGCTCGTACTGGCCCTGGCGGCGGCCCAGTCGGGCGCCGCGATCCTGCTGCGCGACCGGCTGGCGAGGCTGCTGGCCCGGCCGGCCCTGTGGGCGCCGGTGGTCGTGGTCAACCTGTGTGCCATGACGATCCTGTGCTGGCACCAGACGGCCATGCTGGCCGCGGCGCTTCCCGGCTCGTTCCTGGGCGAGGTGGCGGGGCTGACGACGGCGCCGGACAGCCTGGGCTGGATCGCGGGCCGGCTGGCGTGGATGCCGGTGTTCGCGCTGCTGCTGGTCGCCATCGCCCGCTACGCGAAGCGGTTCGAGGGCCCGGCGCGGGAGGGACGCACGGCGCCGGCGGTGCGCCGGACCGTGGCGGGGCTGCTGGCGGCCGGGTTCGCGGTGTTCGCGCTGGGCCTGGCGTAGACCGCCCGGAACCGGATACGACGAGAGCGCCGCTGCCCGGGGGGAGCGGCGCTCTCGGTCGTGCCCGTGTCAGGCGATCGATGCCGCCACGATGGCGGCCACGGCCAGGTTGCAGGCCGAGGAGACCCAGACCGCCGGGTGGGGCTCCGGGTCGACGACGATGGCGCCGAGCTTGCCCGGGGTCACCACGTCGAGCACCAGGAAGGCCACGGCCATCAGGATCAGGCCGAGCAGGCCGAAGGCCGCGGTCGACAGCAGGCCCTTGCCGAAGTCGTCGTACGTCGTCCAGATCGAGGTGAAGACGATGCCGCCGATGCCGAGGAGCGCGGAGCTGAGGAAGAGGGCCGCGTTGCGGTTGCGCTCCTCCCAGATCTGCTTGGGGAGCTTCCCGGGCGTCAGCACGTCCACCAGGACTATGCCGAGGATCAGCAGCACGAGGCCGAGGGCGCCGTACGCGCTGGTGCGGCCAAGTCCGTTGATGATGTCGCTCATTGAGAAGCCTGTCTCCGCGTGGGTGGGAAATGATGTGCCGTGGGCTGGCCGAATCTATCGCACGGCCCTGTCGCGGACCATGGGGAGGTCAGGAATTGGCAAAGGTCAGGGGCGCGCGGACGGCCGAGGCGGAGGCCCTGACGGGGCTCGTGATGCGGTCGAAGCAGTACTGGGGATACCCGCCGCAGACCCTGGCGGCCTGGGCCGGGGAACTGCGGATCCACCCCGCCGACGTGACGGCCCGCCGGATCGTGGTGGCCGAGGACGGCGGGGGCGCGGTGCTCGGACTGGCCTCCCTGGACGGCGCCGCCCCGCTCGCCTCGCTGGGGCTGCTGTTCGTGGAGCCTTCGGCCATCGGGCGGGGCGTGGGACGGCTGCTGTACCGGGACGTGCTGCGCCGGGCGGCGGAGCTGGGGGTGCGCCGCCTGGTGATCGACTCCGATCCGCACGCGGCCGGCTTCTACCGGGCGATGGGGGCGGCAGCGGTGCCGGGCGGTCCGGACGGGCTGGTGCGCTTCGAGGTGTCCCCGGCCCCGCTCGCCGACTGGGCGCGGGCCTGGACCGGTGGCGGGCGCGCCGTCCACCTGGGGAACGTGGCCGAGTTCAACGCCCAGTTCGCCGACGCCACCCTGGACCGGGAACAGGCGGCCGCGCACCACTACGCCTGCCTGGCCGCCTTCTACAGCCCCTGCCCGGCCGCCCTGGTGCTGCCCCGGGCGGTGCCGCGGGGCTGGACCGAGCTGGTCGGCCGCCAACTGGGCTGGACCGGGGTCGAGGTGTACGACGGCCTGGCCGGGCGGGGTCCGGGGCTGCTGGACCGCGTACGGGAGCGGCCGGCGCTCGCCGCGCGGCTGACGGGGGCCGGGCTGCCGCTCGTTCCCTGGGGCCTGACCCGGCCCTTCGGGCGGCTGGCGGGGCGGCCGTGGCGGCCCGCGGAGCTGCGGTACGAGGCGAAGTCCGCCGCGCACGGGCTCTTCGGCCGGATCCTCGCCCGGGGCGGGCACCCCGGCATCGTGCTCCCCGCGCAGTGGCGGCCCGCGACCCGGTGGGCGGCGGCCCGGCTGGTGTCCGCGCGGGCCCGGGCGGGCGCGGGCAGCGTGCTCAAGTCGGAGCACGGGGTCGGGGGTTCGGGCACCACGGTGGTCACCGCCGGACAGGTCCGGGCGGCGGGCGGGGGGCGCGGCGTGCTGCGCCGGCTGCCGCGCGGGCCGCTGCTGGTGGAGGAGTACGTGCACGCCCCGGCGCGGGACGAAGGGCCGCGCGATCTCACGTACGACGGGTTCGTGGCCGCCGACGGCCTGGTGCACGCGGTCGGCGGGGCGGTCATGGACGTACGGGACGGCTGCTACGCGGGGGCCACCGTGGGGCCCGGGGTGCTGCCCGCCTGGGCGCGCGAGCCGCTCGGCGCCTTCGGGGCGGCGGTGGGCCGGGAGCTGGCGGCGAGCGGCTACCGCGGCTGGTTCGACGTGGACTTCGTGACCGCCGGCGAGGGGCGCCTCGCGCCGACCGAGGCCAATCTGCGCCTGACCGGGCCGGCCGTCGCCTTCATGGTGGCGGCCCGGCTCGACGCGCTGCGGGGCGCCGGGCACCTCGTACGGATCGCCGACCGGGTGGAGCTCGGCGCGCGGCTGCCCGCACCGCAGCTCGACGAGCTGTGCGCACGGCTGGCACGGGAGTGCGCCGAGCTGGGCGCGGTGTTCGTCCCGGCGATCCCGACGGCCGCCTTCGAACCCGCGCCGTGGCTGGGCTTCCTGGTGGCCGCGCACAGCGCGCAGATGCTGGACGCGGCCGAGGACCTGGTCCGGGCCGGGGCCCTGGCGTGCGGGGGGCTGTTCGGGCCGGGCGAGCCGGGGCGGTGAGCCCCGGCCGGGGTCAGTCGTCGAAGTCGAAGGGGTCCGGCGGTTTGGCGACGACGTAGGCGGCGACCACGGCGGCCGCGATCATCAGGGGGATGTTGAAGGTGTAGACGAGTGCGGCCTGCCGCGGCCAGTCCTGTTTGGCCGCGAGCCGGTAGAGGTTGTCCTGCGGCCACCACGCCATCAGCAGGTAGGCCACCGCCAGGTGCGCGGAGCCGGTGAGCCGGCGGCCGCGGCCGCGGCGCGGCATCCGGGCGCGGCCGGCGAACAGGAAGACCAGCCCGATGCCGAAGGCCGCGCACTCGACGAGGTAGAGCACGAGGAAGAGGAACGCCCAGGGCTGCGGTACGCCGGTGAGGTCCGTCGATCCGGGCCAGAAGACCTTCGTGAGGACCAGGCCGACGAAGCCCGCTCCCAGGCCCCCGCAGGCGGCAGCCCAGCGGCTCGGGAACGGACCGGCCGGACGGACCGCCGGCCGGCCGGACTTGCTCCCGGCGGGCCGCGCCGCGGCGCCCAGGATCGGCAGGGGCAGGGCGGCCCGGTCCTCCTGCCCGGCCCGGTTGCGGGGCAGGGCGCGCACCGGCACCACCCGGAGCGGGACCTGCTCGCGGGGCAGCTTCCCCGCCAGGTGTGCGCGCAGGTCCTCGACGTCCGGCAGCCCGCCGCCCGGCGGCCACGCGGGCGCTCCGGGCCGCGGGGACGCGTAGGCGACGAGGCTGCGCGGGCCGCGGCCCCCGTCCACCCCGTTGACGATCACCGCGCCGATGCCCTGGTGGCCGCGGATCACGGACTCGACGGGGTGCGGGTCGAGGGAGCGGCCGTCCGGGAGGGTGATCCGGTCGCGGATCCGGCCCCGGAACTCCAGCAGTCCGTCCTCGCGGAGCACGCCGAGGTCGCCGGTGGGCACCGGCTCGCCGCCGCCGGGCGGCGTGAGGTGTACCTCCCCGTCCCGCACCTCGGCCCGGCAGCCGGGGAAGGCGGTGCCGAGCAGGGAGCGCTCCTCGGGGCCGTCGAGCGGGCGCGGCAGCTGGGGGAGTTCGAACCAGGTGCCGGCGCCGGCGGTCTCGGCCGTGCCGTAGACGTTCAGCACCCGCACTCCGGGCCGGAGCACGGCGTGCAGGGAGGCCATGTCGTCGAGGTGGAGCCGGTCTCCGGAGAAGGCGAGCAGCCGCAGCGACCGGACGGCGCCGCCCGGGGCCGGGCGGGCCTGCGGGACGGACGCCTGCGGGAGGGGTGTCCGCGGGACGGGTATCCGCGGCGCCTCGGGCGGAGCCAGCAGGTGGACGGCGTCCGCGGGGCCCGCGTGGAGCACGGTGACCTGCTCGGACTCGACCGCCGCCGTGATCTCCTCTCCCCTCCAGGGTGCGCGGGAGGGGAGCACGAGTGCCCCGCCCGAGCACAGGGCCCGGGTCCAGCCCGCGGCGAAGGCGGTGACGTCGGGGCGGGCCGTGATCAGGTGCCGGTCCTGCGGGGCCGGCCGGACGGCCTGCGCCCAGGCCTCGTACGCGGCGAGGAGCAGGCCCTGGCCCACGGGGACGGCCCGCGGCTCGGCCGCCCCGCTGAACAGGACCGCCGCGGTGCGGGCGGGCCCGGGACCGGGCGTTGGCGCGGGCCGGCCGCCGGCGGCCGCGGCCTCCTCGCCGAACCGGATCACCCGCAGGCCGCTCCCGTCGTCCAGGGCTGCCTGGTGGGCGGCACGGGTGAGCAGGAGGTCGGGCTCGGCGCCGGCGAGCTGGCGCCGCCCGGTGCGCGGGTCCTCGACGTCGATGACGAGGTAGGCCCCGCCGGCCTTGAGCACGGCGAGGAGGGCGGCGACCAGTTCGGCCTGGCGGCCGGTGCCGACGGCGACCCGGGCGCCGGGGGCCAGTCCCGCGGCGAGCAGCAGGCCCGCGAGCCGGCCGGCGCGCGCGTCGAGCTGCCCGTACGTGAGGCTGTCCGGGCCCGCGATGAGGGCGGGGGCCTCGGGGGTGTCCCGGGCCCACTGCTCGAAGCGGTGCAGGACGGTGTCGGCGGTGCGCCTGCCGGAGCGTGCGGACTCGGATCCCTGCGTCATGGACCGATGATGGCACCGGGCACCGACAGTGGCCGCGGAACGCGGAATCCCCTCACTCGAGCCGCAGTTGACCCGCGTCGGAGCGGACGGCCCGCCTGCTTGACCTCGACTTCGGTTGAGGTCATAACGTTCCGGCCATGGACATGGAAGTCACCGCCTGGACCTCGCTGCACAGTGCGATCAACGCCCAGCAGGACCGCCGCCCGGTATCCCGGGCGAGCCTGCGCCGCGTCGCCTCCTTCGCCCGCCCGCACCGCCGCGGGCTCATCCTCTTCCTGCTGCTCAGCGTCGTCACGGCGCTCCTCGCGGTGGCCACCCCGGTGCTCGCCAGCCGGATCGTCGACGCCATCGTGGGCGGCCTGGACAGCGGGACCGTGACCCGGCTCGCCCTGCTCATCGCACTGATCGCGGTGGCCGAGGCGGGCCTGGGGCTGCTGACCCGCCGGCTCTCCTCCACCCTCGGCGAAGGGCTGATCCTCGATCTGCGGACGGCGGTCTTCGACCACGTGCAGCGGATGCCGGTCGCCTTCTTCACCCGGACCCGGACCGGGGCCCTGGTCAGCCGCCTCAACAACGACGTGATCGGCGCCCAGCGGGCGTTCGCCAACACCCTGTCCGGGGTCGTCGCCAACACCGTGACCCTGCTGCTCACCCTCGCCGTGATGCTGAGCATCTCCTGGCAGATCACCCTGCTGGCGCTCGTCCTGCTGCCGGTGTTCGTGCTTCCGGCCCGCCGCATGGGGGCCCGGATGGCGGCCATGCAGCGGGAGGCCGCGGCGCTGAACGCGGCGATGGGCACGCAGATGACCGAGCGGTTCTCCGCGCCCGGCGCGACGCTGGTCAAGCTGTTCGGACGGCCGGCCGACGAGTCCGCGGAGTTCGCGGCCCGGGCCGCGCGGGTGCGGGACATCGGGATCCGCACGGCGATGGCCCAGTCCGCCTTCATCACCGCCCTCACCCTGGTCTCGGCCCTGGCCCTGGCCCTGGTCTACGGGCTGGGCGGGTTCTACGCCCTGCGCGGGACCCTGGACGCCGGCTCCGTCGTGGCCCTCGCCCTGCTGCTGACCCGGCTGTACGCGCCGCTGACCTCGCTCGCCGGGGCCCGCGTCGAGGTGATGAGCGCGCTGGTGAGCTTCGAGCGGGTCTTCGAGATCCTCGACCTGAAGCCCCTCATCACGCAGAAGCCGGACGCCCGCACGGTGCCGGACGGGCCGGTGTCGGTGGAGTTCGACCGCGTCTCCTTCGCCTACCCGTCCCCCGACAAGGTCTCGCTCGCCTCGCTGGAGGAGGTCGCCACCCTCGACGCCCGGGGCGGTACGCCGGTCCTGCACGAGGTCTCGTTCCGCGCCGAGCCCGGCCGGATGATCGCCCTGGTCGGCTCCTCCGGCGCCGGCAAGTCGACGATCGCGCAGCTGCTGCCGCGCCTGTACGACGCCGACGCGGGCGCGGTCCGCATCGGCGGGGTCGACGTACGGGACCTGACGGCCGACTCGATCCGCGAGACGCTCGGCATGGTCACCCAGGACGGGCACCTCTTCCACGAGTCGGTACGGGCCAACCTGCTGCTGGCCCGGCCGGAAGCCGGCGAGGAGGAGATCTGGGAGGCCCTGCGCCGCTCCCGTCTGGACGGCCTCGTCGCCTCGCTGCCCGACGGGCTGGACACGGTCGTCGGTGAGCGCGGCTACCGCCTGTCGGGCGGTGAGCGGCAGCGGCTGACCATCGCACGGCTGCTGCTGGCCCGGCAGCGGGTGGTGATCCTCGACGAGGCCACCGCGCACCTGGACTCCACCTCGGAGGCGGCCGTGCAGGAGGCCTTGGGCGAGGCCCTGGCGGGCCGGACCGCGGTGGTGATCGCGCACCGGCTGTCGACCGTGCAGGCGGCCGATCTGATCCTGGTGGTCGAGGAGGGCCGGATCGTGGAACGCGGCACGCACACCGAACTCCTGGCGGCGGGCGGGCGGTACGAGGAGCTGTACCGCACCCAGTTCGCGACGTCGGACACGCCCGCCGACGTGGCACCGGACGGCGCGAGGACCGTCTCTGGAGCATGATGCCGCCATGGACATCAAACTTGAGCTGGTCGCCGTGCCCGTCACCGATGTCGACCGGGCCAAAGCCTTCTACGAGAAGATCGGCTTCCACGCCGACCACGACCACACCGTCAGCGAGGACGTGCGCTTCGTCCAGCTGACCCCGCCCGGCTCGGCCTGTTCGATCGCGATCGGCAAGGGGCTGACCCGGATGGCCCCGGGGTCCCTGGACAACATGCAGGTCGTCGTCGCCGACATCGAGGAGGCGTACGAGGACCTGCGCGGCCGCGGTATCGAGGTGACGGAGATCCAGGACCTGCCCTGGGGTTCCTTCGTCTACTTCTCCGACCCGGACGGGAACGGCTGGGCGGTCCAGCAGACGACTCCGCGCAAGACCGCGGAGTAGGGCGCGCCGTGGACCGCGGAGCCGTGGATCTCGGGTCCTAGTCGAACGGGCGCGCAGCGGACGGGGGGTCGCGGATGAGCCGCTCCGCCCGCCGTGTCCGCCGCCCTGCCCGCCGCGTCGCGATGCGGCGGGCAGGGGTCCGGCCCGGCGCGGAGGTCAGCCCTCCACGGTGACGGCGTGGTGGTCGAGTTCCCAGGCGTGGTGCTTGAACTCGTGGCGGAAGTCGGCGTGGTCCTCCCATTGGCGGGCGATCCCGCGCAGCACGTCCCAGTTGTGCTCCACCGACTGGTCGATGACGCGCCGCATGGCCGCGTCGGCCGACTCCCGCTGCGCGATGAGGCCCTTGATGGCGGAGGCCTCGAGCACGGCGTTGCGCAGCGCGCGCAGCGCACGGGAGGTGTCGTCCATCCCGAAGCCGTACTCGCTGCCCGTCTCGGCGTCGAACAGCGGGGTGAGGCGCGCCTCGATGAAAGCGGTGATCCGCTCGAAGTGCTGCACGTCCATCGGGGCTCCATCTCTCCTGCCGGACCGCCAGACGGGTCCGGCGTCTCCATTGCCTATGCTGCTCAGCGCCATTATCCAGCAGCGGCTTTCCGTTGATCCGCCTTGACGGTCGTCCGCGAGGAAGGACCCCGCCCGTGGACGAGCAGTCCCGCCTGACGTCGCGTTTCGAAGAGCACCGCTCCCATCTCAGAGCGGTGTCCTACCGGATGCTCGGCTCGCTCAGCGAGGCCGAGGACGCCGTCCAGGAGGCGTGGCTGCGCCTGAACCGCGCCGACACCGGCGACGTCGAGAACCTCGGCGGTTGGCTGACCACCGTGGTGGCGCGCGTCTGCCTCAACATGCTGCGTGCGCGCGAAACCCGTCGCGAGGACTCCCTGGAGACGTACGGCGCCAGTCCGTCGGCCGGCCGCGAGGAGGCGGTGGACCCCGAACAGGAGGCGGTGCTGGCCGACTCGGTCGGGCTGGCCCTGCTGGTGGTGCTCGACAGGCTCACGCCGGCCGAGCGCCTCGCCTTCGTCCTGCACGACCTGTTCGCCGTGCCCTTCGAGGACATAGCCCCGATGCTCGACCGGACCCCGGCCGCCACCCGGCAGCTCGCGAGCCGCGCCCGCCGCCGGGTCAAGGGGGCTCCGCCGGCGCCGGAAGCCGATCCGGCCCGCCGGCGCCGCGTGGTGGACGCCTTCCTCTCCGCCACCCGCGGCGGGGACTTCGAAGCACTGGTCGCGCTGCTCCACCCCGACGTGGTGCTGCGGGCCGACCCGTCCGTCGTGCCCAGCCCGGCTCCGGTCCTCATCAGCGGCGCGGTCACCGTCGCCCGGGGGGCGATGGCCGCCATGCAGCGGGCGCGGGCCACCCGGCCGGCTCTGGTGGGCGGCGCGGCAGGCCTGGTGATGGCCCCGCTGGGACGGCTGTTCCTGGTCCTCCGCTTCACCATCGAGGACGGCCTGATCACGGAGATCGACGTGGTCGCCGAGCCGGAGCGGCTGCGCGCGCTCGACCTGGCCGTGCTCGACGCCTGAGCCGCCCTGCCGGCGGTCTCACAGCCCGGAACACATCCCGCCGTCCCCCTGGCACCAGCCCCTCAGCGAAGGCCGTCGCGTACCGCCCCCTCCATCGGGGCCGGAGCCGCCGATCCGTCCGCGGCCTTCCAGGGGGCCCCGAATCGCGCCAGGTGGTGCCACACCTTCTTGACCGCCTGGGGGTCGTGGAGGCCGGCGCGTGCGGCGTCTCCGATGATCCGAGGATCGAGCATGCCGTCGACCGCGATCCGCGTGCCCAGGTCGATGTACTCCTGGCCGCGGTAGTCGGGGTGGCGTCGGAGTTCCTCGACCCCCAGTCGGAAGCCGGGGTGCCACTCCACCGGGCAGCCGAGGCGCAGAGCCGCGTCCTCGACCGTCGTGCCCCGGTAGCAGGGGTCAAGCACCAGCGCCTCCACATCGCGGTGCAGCCGGACCGGCCCGTGCACCTGCGCCTCGATGTAGTCGTCGAGCTCGTCCTGGCGATCGGCGAGGGCGAGCTCGATGAGTCCCATGCGGGCCGCGACTCCGAAATCCGACGGTTCGAGGAAACTGTCCGGGTAGCAGAAGGTGCTCCGCGCCAGCGTCCGGGCCCTCAGCCGGAAGTGCGCCGAGCCGAACCGCGGCGCCCCGCCGACCGGCTTGCGGCGGAAGTTCAACGCCCCGTAGACGGGCCGCTCATGAGCGGGGGCTTCGTCGTACGCCCCGTCGAAGATCCGGCTCTCCCAGCGCCACCGGTCGCCGCCCGGATGCGCGGTCAGGCCTCCGTTGCTCGTCCCGGTGACGAACTGCGAGTGGTAGGCGCCGCCCTCGGCCATGGCGTCCAGGATCGGACTGCCGTGCAGCAGGCGGTCCGGGTGGAAGTTGAGGGTCACCCGCAAGGCCGGGTCCATCGGCGGGCCCGACGCCAGTACCGCGACATGCCGAAGGGCCCGCTCCCGCGCCGGCCGGGAGGCTGCATAGTTCATCGGCACAGTGTTCCCCACCGTGATCAACCGGTGCACGCGGATTGTCCACCGCGTCCTAGGGGGCGAGTACGTTCAGCTCTTCGAGGGCGCCGACGGCGATCTGCCGGGTCAGGGACTCGGCACGCGCCGCGTCGCCCTCCCGGACCGCCTCGGCCACCTGCACGTGCAGGGTGACGGCCGCCGGATCGGGATCGTGGAACATCACCGCGTGCTCGGTGCGTCCGGTCAGCACCTCGGCGACGACATCGCCGAGGCGGGCGAACATCTCGTTGCCGGAGGCGTTCAGCACGACGCGGTGGAAGGCGATGTCGTGGCGCAGGTAGCCCTCCAGCTGGTGGCCGCGCGAGGTGCGGACCATGCCGAGGGCCGCCTCGGTCAGCTCTGCGCACTGATCGGGCGTGGCCCGGGCCGCCGCGAGCCCGGCCGCGACCGGCTCGATCGCGGAGCGCAGCACGGTGAGGGAGCGCAGCTGCCGCGGCCGGTCGGTGCCGGCCAGCCTCCAGCGGATGACCCGCGGGTCGTAGACGTTCCACTCCTCGGTGGGACGCACGGTGACGCCGACCCGCCGTCGGGACTCGACCAGGCTCATCGACTCCAGGACCCGGACGACCTCGCGCACCACGGTGCGGGAGGCGTCGAAGCGCTCGGCGATCTCGTCCGTGCGCAGCACGCTGCCGGGCGGGTACTCCCCCGCCGTGATCGCGAGCCCGAGGGTGTCCAGCACGTGGGAGTGGAGTCCCTGTCCCGGTCCAGGACTGCCTTCGGTGGTCATGGCGTAAGCGTACGGTGACACCCCGGCGAACAAAAGGTGCGATGTTTTACCGCCCACCCCTTGAATAAGTAGTACTTAATAGGCTTCAGTGGTGCCCGCACGGACCGATGTCGACGAGGACAGCGAGGTACGACGTGAGCTCCCAGCGCGTCATTGTGGTGATGGGCGTGGCCGGCACGGGGAAGACGACCGTGGGCCGGCTGCTCGCGGAGGCCCTGGCGCTTCCGTACGCGGAGGGCGACGCGTTCCATCCCGCATCCAACGTCGCGAAGATGTCGGCCGGCACCCCGCTGGACGACGCCGACCGCCTGCCCTGGCTCGACGCCATCGGGGACTGGATGCGCGAGCGGGCCGGACTCGGCGGGGGCGGGGGCGTGGTCGCGGCCTCCTCGCTCAAGCGCTCCTACCGCGACCGGCTGCGCACCGCCGCACCCGGGGCGGTCTTCGTCCATCTGACCGGTGAACGTCCGCTGATCGAGCGGCGGATGGCGGCCCGCACCGGCCACTTCATGCCCGCCGCCCTGCTGGATTCGCAGTTCGCCACCCTGGAGCCCCTCCAGGAGGACGAGCCCGGCCTCGCCGTCGACGTGTCCGGCCCCCCCGAAGAGATCACCGAACGGGCGCTGGCCGCCCTGCGCCGGCTCCCCATACCCGAGAACTGACGAACCACCCGAGAACGAACGAAGGAAACGTCACCGTGACCGGTCTCAGCGTCGAGACACTGGCGGCGGCAGGCACCGGGCCGATCACCTCGGCCGGGAACACCCAGCTGGGCATCGCCGTGCTCGCGGGCATCGCCGTCATCGTCCTGCTCATCACCCGCCTCAAGCTGCACGCCTTCCTGGCGCTGACGGTCGGCTCGCTCGCCCTCGGGGTGTTCGCGGGAGCGCCGTTGGGCAAGACGATCACCAGCTTCACCGCCGGGCTCGGGTCGACGGTCGCGGGCGTGGGCGTGCTCATCGCCCTCGGCGCGATCCTCGGAAAGCTGCTGGCCGACTCGGGCGGCGCGGACGAGATCGTCGACACGATCCTGGCCCGGGCCAAGGGCCGGGCCATGCCCTGGGCCATGGTGCTGATCGCCTCGGTGATCGGGCTGCCGCTCTTCTTCGAGGTCGGCATCGTGCTGCTGATCCCGGTGGTGCTCCTGGTGGCCAAGCGGGGCAACTACTCCCTGATGCGGATCGGCATCCCGGCCCTGGCCGGCCTGTCCGTGATGCACGGCCTGATCCCGCCGCACCCCGGGCCCCTCGTCGCCATCGACGCGCTCCACGCGAACCTGGGCGTCACCCTCGCCCTCGGTGTGCTGGTGGCGATACCGACCGTGATCATCGCCGGCCCGCTGTTCGCCCGGTACGCGGCGCGGTGGGTGGACATCCCGGCGCCGGAGCACATGATTCCGCAGCGGCCCTCGGCGGATCTGGAGCACCGCCCGCGCTTCGGGGCGACCGTCTTCACCGTGCTGCTTCCGGTGGCGCTGATGCTGGTCAAGGCCTTGGTCGACATCGTGGTCAACGACCCGGCCAACGCGGTGCAGCGCGTCACCGACGTCGCGGGCTCCCCGCTGATCGCCCTGCTCGCGGCGGTGCTGGTGGGCATGTTCACCCTCGGCCGGGCGGCCGGGTTCACCAGGGAGCGGCTGTCCACCACGGTCGAGAAGTCGCTGGCACCGATCGCCGGCATCCTGCTGATCGTGGGCGCGGGCGGCGGCTTCAAGCAGACCCTGATCGACGTGGGCGTCGGCCAGATGATCCTGGACCTGTCGAAGAACTGGGCCATCCCGACCCTCCTGCTGGCCTGGCTGATCGCCGTGGCCATCCGCCTCGCCACGGGGTCCGCGACGGTGGCGACGATCTCGGCGGCCGGACTGGTGGCCCCCCTCGCCGCGGGCATGTCCACCACCGGGACCGCGCTGCTGGTGCTGGCCATCGGGGCGGGCTCGCTGTTCTTCAGCCATGTGAACGACGCCGGGTTCTGGCTGGTCAAGGAGTACTTCGGGATGACCGTCGGGCAGACCCTGAAGACCTGGTCGGTGATGGAGACCATCATCTCGGTGGTCGGCCTCGGCTTCGTCCTGCTGCTGTCCCTGGTGCTGTAGCCGCCACGCCGTACCCGCGGCCCCGGCCGCTCGCCCGCTCGGCCGCTCCGGCGGCCAGGCGTCCCCGGCGGCCCGGCGGTTCAGCCCGGCAGTCGCTCCTCGCCGAGCTGGCCCGCTGCCAGCGCGAAGCCGTTCGCCGCGGTGGCGCAGCGGCCCGCCAGGGTGGCGACCTCGGCCCGCAGGGCGTCGTCGTACGGGACCTGCCAGGCGGGTGCGGCCGTCGCCCGGCGCAGCCGCCCGGCGTGGGAGCGGAGCGCGGCGGCGTGACCGCGCAGGCTGCCGGGCCGGTTGGGGTGCCGGTAGGGATCCGGTCCCAGCGGCGGGACCGCCCTCAGCCGTCGGGGCGGGGGCCCCGGCGGCTCCGCCGTGTCCCCCGCGTCGGGGGCGCCGCCGGCGGGCAGGCCGGGACCCCGGTCGCAGAACGCCCGGAAGGCGGCCCCCAGTCCGAGGAGCGGCGCGGCGGGCACGGCCCGGCCGGTGGCCACCTGCCAGCCCGCGTGGTCGTTGAACGGGTTGGCGTCGGTCAGCGCGTGCCAGGCCAGGATGTCGGCGAAGGCCGGAGTCAGCAGCGAGAAGGCGTGCTCGGCGCCCCGGTCGCGCAGGAGGCGCCGGAAGCGGCGGACGGCCTCGGCCTGGCGTCCTTCCGCGACGGCTCCGAGGACCGCGGCGGCGCCGGGGTCCGCCAAGAGGTCGGGGCGACGGGCGTTCGCGGCGCGGATCCGGGCTCGGAGCCCGCAGACGGCGACGCTGACGGCGAGGCTCTCACGGCCCGCCAGCGCCCCCGCCAGCCGCCCGGCCCGCGCCGCCACGCCCCGGCCGCGCGGCGCCCAGCCGAGGCCCGCCGGGTCGCTGAGGGTGTGCAGCAGCGTGCGCCAGCCGTGCCGGCGCGGGCCGCCCCGAGTGAGGGCGGTGGCGGGCAGGCGGGCGCCGAGGGCCAGCCCGGAGGCGTAGCCGGCGGCCTCACCGACCGCGTCGGCGGCCTCGGCGAGTTCGCGGCAGAGGTCGTCGAGCAGGTCGACATCCGTGGCGTCGAGCGCGGAGGTCACGGCGTCGGGCATGGGGTCCTCGCGTGGTCAGCGGCGGTGACATCGGCTTCACCGTACGTCGCTCCCGCGCACCCCGCGCTCCGAGCGCCGGCCGCCGGACCGGTGCGGCCCAGGTCGTCTCCCCGGGGCCTTGTCGGCCCGGCAGGATCCGAAGGAGACGGCCTAGGGCAGGGCGAAGGCCGCGTCCCGGAAGGCCGCGCGCAGGGGGGTGTGCCGGTCGGGCGGGAGCGTCGGCAGGAGCAGCGCCCAGCGGTGGCGGCCCGGGCAGACCCACAGGGCCGGCCCGGTGACGGACGGCGCGGGGTGGGTCCAGACGCCGTGCGGGGCCGGGTGCCACAGGAGGCCGCGGGCGGGGGTCAGTTCACCGGTGCGGATGCGCAGGGACTCGGCCGTCCAGGCGCGGGTGATGCCGGTCGGGCCGTCCCTGTCCGCGGGGTCCGCGGGGTCCGCGGGGTCCGCCAGGTGGCTCAGGAAGCGGACGAGGTCGGCGAGCGGCGCGTGCAGGGCGCCGTCGGCGTACCGGGTGCGGGCCATGCCCAGGGGGTGCCAGACGCGGGTCGCGGCGAGTTCGGCGAGCGGGCCGCCCGCGAGGTGCTCGGCGAGACGGGTGAGGGCGGCCGTCCCGTCGGCGTGGGTGAGCAGGTGGTGGGCGGTGGTGCCGGCGGGGGTTCCGGCGGCGGCCTCGTCCCCGTAGGCGGTGAGCGGGGTGTGCAGCCGCAGCGCGCCCTCCTCGACGAGGGTGCCGAGGGCGGGCCAGAGGGCGAGGACCGCGGCGAGGGGGCCGAGGTCGAGGGCCGCGCCGTCGCAGGCGTGCGAAGCGGCGTGGACGCCGTCGGGGCCGCCGACGGCCCAGGTCGCGCCGGGGTCGGCGGAGCCCACGAGGGCCCGGATGTCATCGGCCTGGTCGCTCAGGAGCGTCATGGTCGTTCAGGCTAGCGAGGCCGGTGCGGCTTCCCCCGCGCGTCGGTGCGGATTCGGGCCCCCGCCCACCCGAATGCTCCCCTCCGCGGGCGGGGCGGCACGCACCGCGGAGGGCGGGGCGCCCTGGAGCGCCCCGCCCCCGCCAGTGGTGCGGTCAGCTCTGGTCGGGCCGGTCGGTCACCCGCAGGCTGTTGATCAGGGGCTTGCCGAATCCGCTGTGCGTGACGAAGCGGATGTTGAGCACCCCGTCCGTCACCTTGACCGTGTACGTACGGGTCAGGGCCGTGTAGGTGCCCGCCTCCAGGGCGATGTCCAGGGAGGGAAGGACCTGCCGGCCCTCGGCCAGGACGTCGAAGACGCGCTTGTCGGGCCGGGTCGAGGACAGCTCGGCGAAGCCCAGCTCCACCGTGTAGGTCCCGTTCGGCACGTTGTCGAAGCGGTACTCGTACATGCCCTCACGTGCGTTGCGCAGCAGCCGCTGGTCCTGCGTACCGGCGATGGTGCGAGTGGTGCTGCGGGTGGAGCTGCTGCCCTGGTAGCCGTACGAGCCCGCCGTGTACTTGCGGTCCGGGGACCAGGCGTCGCCCAGGACGTCCGTGCTCGCGGAGTCGCCGCCCGCGTCCAGTGCGACCTGGTAGCGCGGGACGACGACCTTGACCGGGACGGTCAGGACCGGGGTCCGGCCGCTGGCCGAGGCGATCTTCAGCTCCGCGGTCAGGACCGTCCCCGGGGTCAGCCCGGTCGTGTCCACCGCGAGGGTGAGCGCAGCCTTCCCGCCCGTCGGCAGGTTCCCGGTCCCCGGCGTGGCCGTCAGCCAGGCCGCGTCCTCGGTCACCGTGAAGGCCGTGCCGAGGCCCGGGTTGGTGAGGTCCAGGGTGCGGCTCCGCCGCTGGTTCGCCTGGGCGACCACCTCCACGGCGGGCTGGGACGCGGTCACCCGGCCGGTGCGCAGCGACTGCGTCACCGTCGTGACGTCGGCCGCCTTGACGTCGACGGTCGCCTGCCCGGACTCGTAGTGCGGCGCGGAGAGGGCGACGGGCCGTGCGCCGGACGGGCTCTGGACCACGTATCCGCCGTCGGCCGCCGTGGTGGCGGAGACGGCCGAGTCGCCGGTGCCGACGGTCACCGTGGCGCCCGCGACGCCGTTGCCGTCGTTGGCGTCGAGCACCCGGCCCGCCACCACGCCGCTCTTGGTGGTGCGGAAGGCGATGCCGAGGCCGTCCGTGATGACCGGCGTGTTGAAGGAGTACTTGAAGGCGTCGGTGCCGGTGGCGTTCTCCACACCGACCGTGGCCGTGGAGCCGGCCTTGATGCCGGTGCCGCCGGTGCCCTTGTAGGCGTAGGAGACGCTGCCGTCCTCGCCGATGGACGCCGAGAAGGAGAACTTGTCGGCCTGCGCCGACCAGTGGGACACCTCGCGCCACTCGATCACGTAGCTGCGGTGCGGGGCGGTGCCGGTGACGGCGGTGAAGACGCCGGAGCCGCTGCCCGCCGCGCCGACGACCAGGTCGTCCCAGAAGGGGTAGAGGGCGGCGTTCGGGGTGGCCGTGCTCGGCAGGTCGCCGTTGATGTCGGCGGTGTTGTTGCCGCCGAAGCTGACGGTGCCGTTGGTCCCGATCCAGGCCTGCCCGTACGTCTTGCCGTACAGCGGCAGCGGGAAGGGCAGGTCGACGCGCTCGGTGGTGTTGTCGCCGGTCAGTGCGAGCTGCCGGGTGCCCGCGGGGTACGGGCGGTCGTTCGTGGCGGCGCAGGCGTAGCCGTAGGTGTCGGTGCGTTCGGGCAGGTTCACCGTGACGGTGGTGTCGCCCGCGACGGTGGCCGGGGCGGAGCCGCCGGTGACGCAGCGGGACGGGTGCGTGGCCCGCACCTCGTAGGTGCCGTGCGGCAGGGTGACCTCGAAGCGGCCCTGCGCGTCGGTGGTCGCGGTCACGGGGGTGTCCGCGATGGTGACGGAGGCGCCCGCGGCGGGTCCGGAGGCCGCGGTGACCGTGCCGGTGAGCTTGCCGGAGGCGGCCTGGGCGAGGGTGAAGTCGCCGGTGGCCGTGGCGTTCTCGGTGACCGTGGCGGTCGCGCTCTGCGATCCGTAGCCGAACTTCGCGGCGGTCAGGCTGTAGTCGCCCACCGACAGTGCGGTGAACCGGTAGGTGCCGTCGGCTGCGGTGGTCGCCGTACGGTCGATCGGGCCGTCGGCGGTGACCGTGGCGCCCGCGACCGGCGCGCCGCCGGAGCGGACGGTGCCGGCGAGGGCGCCGATCGCGCCGCGCGGGGCGGCGTTCAGGGCGGCGAGCGCGTCGAGCTTGCCCTCGCCGAAGACGTTGTTGTCGGCGGCGGTGCCGCCGCACTGCGCGCTGTCGGTGTCCTGGGCGGTGCCGTCGAGCAGGGCCTCGGTCTGTGCGATGTCGCCTTCGAGGGCGGGCGCGGCGGACCAGAGCAGGGCCACGGTGGCCGCGGTGTGCGGCGAGGCCATGGAGGTGCCGGAGAAGGCCTCGTAGGCGCCGCCGGGCACGGAGGAGCGCACGTTCACGCCCGGGGCGGCGATGTTCGGCTTGATCAGGCCGCCGGGGCCGGCGCCGCGCGAGGAGAACGACGCGATCGTGTTGTTGATGTCGAAGGCGCCGGAGCTGTAGGAGCTCGCGTAGTCGCCGGGTGAGCCGCTGGTGGAGCAGCCGGGTCCGGAGTTGCCGTTGGAGAAGGCCGGGAAGATGCCGGCGGCCCGCCAGGTGTCGACGATCTCCTGGTACCAGGTGTCGCCGCCCGGGCCGCCCCAGGAGTTGTTGACGACGTGCGGGGCGAGGTCGGGCCGCGGGTTCTGGCCGCTCGCGTCGGTCGGGGCGACGATCCACTGGCCGGAGGCGAGCAGGGAGGCCTCGGAGCAGGAGTTGGACTCGCAGCCCTTGGCGGCGATCCACCGGGCGCCCGGGGCGACGCCGATCTTGTTGGCGCCGCCGTCGTCACCGACCATCGTGCCCATCGTGTGGGTGCCGTGGTCGTTGTTGTCGCAGGGGGCGGTCCCGGCGCACACCCCGGCGGGGTCGAACCAGTTGTAGGCGTGGGTGTAGCTGCCGTCCGCGTTCTTGCCGCGGTACTGGCCGTTCACGGCGGGGTGGGTGTAGTCCACTCCGCTGTCGATGTTGGCGACGACGATGCCCTCGCCGCGCACTCCGGCCTGTTCCCAGACCTGGGGGGCCTTGATGCGGTCGATGTTCCACTCGACGGCGTCGGCGAGGGCCCGCTCCCGCTCGCCCTCGGCGGGCTTGGGCAGCTCGACCTTGTCGTCGGCGTCGATCCGGGACACCTCGGGGCGCTGTGCGAGGGCGCCGGCGAGCTTCTCGGTGCCGACGACGCGGACGGCGTTCACGATCCAGTACGAGGTGTACTCGGCCTTGGCGCCTTCGAGGGCCTTGACCACGTCGGCCTGGCTGCGCGCGGCGTGCTCCTTCTTGGTCCGGAGCACGCTCTCGGCCTTGGCGGCTCGGGTCTGCTGCCTGCGCGCGGCGGTGAGGTCGGCGGCGCTGTCGAGGTAGACCCAGAAGACGGCCTTGTCGGTGCTGTCGAGCTGGGCGCGGAGCTTGGGTTCGATCTTGCGTTCGGCCGCGCCGGGGGCGGGGCCCGGGTCCGGGGCGGCCGCGGCGACGCCCGCGCCGAGGGGGAGGAGCAGGAGCGAGGTGAGGGCGGCGAGCGCCGCGCGTAAGGAACGCCTGTTGCGTTGGGCCACGTGTTGTCTCCTCGTACGCCGTGTGCAGGTTGTGCGGGAAGAGGGTGCGTGATGTGCGTGATGTGCGCGGGTCATGGTGAAACAACGGCATGTCCATTACAAGAGGGCCTATTGAGCCGCACTTCCGCACCCGGCGCGCGCCCGGTGGCTCCCGGCGCCCGACCGGTGGCCCCCGGTCCCCGCCCGGTGGCCCCCGGCGCCCGCCGGGGCCAGCCTTGACTCATGGCCACACCCGCCCGGCCGGCCGGGCCCGGCGTCCCCCTCGCGTCCGCGCAGGGCCGCTGGATCCTGCTCACCACGGTGCTCGGGTCGGGCATGGCCATGCTCGACTCGACGGTGGTCAACGTCGCCCTCCCCCGGATCGGAGAGGATCTCGACGCGGATCTCGCCGTGCTGCAGTGGACGGTGAACGCCTATCTGCTGACCCTGGCCGGGCTGATCCTGGTCGGCGGGGCGCTCGGCGACCGCTTCGGCCGCCGGCGGATCTTCGTCCTCGGCGTGGTGTGGTTCGCGGTGGGCTCGCTGCTGTGCGGCCTCGCGCCGAACGCCGGGGTACTGGTGGCCGCCCGGGCCCTGCAGGGCATCGGCGGGGCCCTGCTGACGCCCGGTTCGCTCGCCCTGATCCAGGGCTCGATCCGTGCGCGGGACCGGGGCCGGGCGGTGGGACTGTGGTCGGGACTGGGCGGGGTGGGCGCGGCCGTGGGGCCGTTCCTCGGCGGCTGGCTGGTGGACGGGCCCGGCTGGCGGTGGGTGTTCCTGCTGAACGTGCCGCTGGCCGCGCTGTGCGTCCCGGTGGCCCTGCGGCACGTACCGGAATCGCGCGATCCGCAGGCGCACGGGCGGTTCGACGTGGCCGGCGCCCTGCTGGGCGCGGCCTCCCTCGCCCTGATCACCTACGCGCTGATCGAGGCCCGCACCGCCACCGCGCCGGTGATCGCCGCGGCGGTGGGCGGCGTGCTGCTGGCCGGGGTGTTCGTGTACGTGGAGCGGCGGCGGGCCGATCCGATGGTGCCGCCGGAGATCTTCGCCTCACGGCAGTTCACCGCGGTCAACCTGGTCACGCTGTGCGTGTACGCGGCGTTCGGCGGGTTCTTCTTCCTCGTCGTGCTCCAGCTCCAGGTGGTGTCGGGGTACTCCGCGCTGGCGGCCGGGGCCGCGCTGCTGCCCACGACCGTCCTGATGCTGCTGCTGTCCGCCCGCTCCGGGGAGATCGGGGAGCGGATCGGCCCCCGCATCCCGCTCACCGTCGGGCCCCTGATGTGCGCGGCCGGGACGCTGCTGATGCTGCGGGTGGGTCCGGACGCCTCGTACGCGGCCGACGTGCTGCCCGCGATGCTGGTGATGGGCGCGGGCATGGTGACCCTGGTCGCCCCGCTCACCGCGACCGTGCTGGCGTCGGTGGACCCGGGCCGGGCGGGGCTGGCGAGCGGCATCAACAACGCCGCGGCGCGGGCGGCCGGCCTGCTCGCGGTGGCCGCGCTGCCGCTGCTGGCCGGAATGGGGCCGGAGGCGTACCGCTCGGCGGACCAGTTCGACGCGGCCTTCGGGCGGGCCATGCCCTGGTGCGCCGGGCTGCTGGCGGCCGGTGCGGCCGTGGCCTGGGCGACCGTGCGGACCCCCGCACCCGGGGCGGCGCACCCGCAGTGCCGCACCCAGTGCGCGGTGGGGGCCCCGCCGCTCGAACCCCCGCGGAGGGCGGCGCCCGGCTCCGAGAGGCTTGACTGAATTTTCAGTCAATGCCACAGTGCCGCTACCTCTCATCCACCCCTCCTTCGGAGGTTCGTATGAACCCAAGCCGTAGAACCGTGCTGCGATCGGCGGGCGCCGGGGCGGCCGGACTGACCCTCGGGACCCTCGCCGGCCCGCCCGCCGAGGCCGCCCAGTCCGCCCGCCCCGCCCGGAGCGCCGCCGGCCGGATGCGCGTGCCGCTCGACGACGTACGGCACGTCCGCACCTGGATGGCCTGGCCCTCCAGCCGCGCGATCTGGGGCCGCGACCTCGCCGGGATACAGCAGGACATCGCCCTGATCGCCCGCACCGCCGCACGCTACGAGCCGGTGCTGATGTGCGCGGCGGACGAGAGCGCGGCCGCCACCGCGCGGGCCCGCTGCGGCTCCGCCGTCACCGTCATCTCCTCGATCCCCGTCGACGACCTGTGGATGCGGGACTCCGGCGCCGTCTTCCGCCTCGACGGAGCCGGGGCGGTGGACGCGATCGGCCTGAACTTCAACGGCTGGGGCGGCAAGCAGACCCACCGCAAGGACGCCAAGGTGGCCCGGCTGCTCGCCGCGCACGAGTCCCTGCCCTTCACCTCCGCCGGCTTCGTGGGCGAGGGCGGTGCGGTGGAGACCGACGGCGACGGGACCGTGATGGCCACCGAGAGCAGCCTGGTCAACAAGAACCGCAATCCCGGGCTGAGCCGGGCCCAGGTCGAGGCCGAGGTGCTCGCCGCCTACGGCGCCGACAAGATGATCTGGGCGCCCGGGATCAAGGGGCAGGACATCACCGACGACCACATCGACGTCACCTCCCGGTTCGTGCGTCCCGGCGTGGTCATGGTCCAGGTCCCGCCGGCGGAGCGCACCGACATCTGGGCGAAGGACGCCCGCCAGCAGCTCGCGATCCTCTCCGCCGCCACCGACGCCAAGGGCCGCAGGCTCCAGGTCATCCGGGTGGACGGCCCGCGGACCCTGCGCTCCGACAGCCCCGACTTCGTGGACTCGTACCTGAACTTCCACCTCGTCAACGGCGCGGTGATCACCTCCCAGTTCGGGGACCAGGCCACGGACGCGGGGGCCCGGCAGGCCCTGGCCGCGGCCTTCCCCGGCCGCACCGTCGTCCAGCTCGACGTGGACCGCCTGATGGGCGGCGGCGGGGGCATCCACTGCTCGACCATGCAGCAGCCGGCCGCGCCGTGAGGTGATCCCATGTGCTGGAGCGCGACGGCCGATCTGACGGCGGGCACGGCCATCACCGCCGTGGGCGTCGTGTGCCTGGCGCGCACCGCGCGCGCCCGGCGGGCCCGCGACCTGCCCGTCGCCGCGCTCCCGCTGCTGCTGGGCGCGCACCAGCTGACCGAAGCCGCCGTCTGGAACTCGGGCGGCGGCTGCTCCGCGGCCGCCACCGCCTGGGCCGTGATCGCCTTCCCGCTACTGGCCGCCTGGGTGCCGCTCGGGTTGCTCCTCGCGGCCGCGCCCGGGGGTCGGCGCCGCCTGTGGGGGCCCGCGGCCGTGGGCCTCGCCACCGGCGCGGTCCTCGCGTACGGCCTCGCGACCCGGCCGGTGAGCGCGGAGATCCGCGGTCACACGGTCGGCTACGGCGTGGACGTCCCGTACACCCCGCTCGTCGTGGCGGGCTACCTGTGCGCAACGCTCGGCGCCCTGCTGCTCGCCGGCAACCGGCGGCTGCGGCTGCTCGGGGCCGTACTGGCCGCCGGCGCCGTCGTCTGCGGGGCCCTGTGGCGGCTGGAATTCGCCTCTACCTGGTGCGCCTTCGCCGCTGTCGCATCCGTGCTGGTCCTGGGCTGGGTTCGGCGCCCCGAGGCCGCGAATTCTGTGACACGACCGGCCTGAAGTTACGAAGTTACCCCGAGGTATCTAGTGACTTCACACGCCCGTAGCAGTAGAACTCGTTCTCATTCAGCCGAGAGTGAGGAACGTCACATGAGTGACAATGGCGTGCCCAGAAACGGTTCCAACGGATTCTCCCGTCGCGGATTCCTTGCGAGAACAGGTTCTATTTTGGGGGCCGTGGCCCTCTCTGCACAAGTCACTTCCGCTCATGCGGCGCAGACCGCCACCGCCACGGCCGCCGCGATCGACGACGGAGCGCGCGTCCCCGTCCTGATCATCGGCACCGGGTACGGGGGCTCCGTCGCCGCCCTGCGCCTGGCCCAGGCCGGCGTCGACGTCCACATGGTCGAGATGGGCATGGCCTGGGACACCCCGGGCACCGACGGCAAGATCTTCGCCCACACCACCAAACCCGACTACCGGTCCTACTGGCTGCGCACCAAGACCAAGGCGCCGCTCAGCAACTTCCTCGGATTCCCCATCGACAAGAACGTCCCCAAGTACACGGGCATCCTGGACGCCGAGGAAATGGGCGGCATCATCGTCTACCAGGGGCGCGGGGTCGGCGGCGGCTCGCTCGTCAACGGCGGCATGGCCGTCACTCCCAAGCGGGCGAACTTCAGTTCCGTCCTGCCGTCGGTGAACGCCGACGAGATGTACGACACCTACTACCCCCGCGCCAACGCGGGACTCGGGGTCGGCCTCATCGACCCGGCCTGGTTCGACACCGTCGCCTGCTACCAGTACGCCCGCGTCGGCCGCAAGCACGCCCAGCGCTCCGGATTCCCCTTCGTCTTCGTACCGGACGTGTACGACTGGGACTACATGAAGAAGGAGGCGGCCGGCACCGTCCCCAAGTCGGCCGTGGACGGCGAGATCCTCTACGGCAACAACCACGGCAAGAAGTCGCTCCAGCAGACCTACATCGCGGCCGCCAAGGCCACCGGCAGGGTCTCCGTCTCCCCCCTGCACCAGGTCACCTCGGTCGCCCCCGCGTCCGGCGGCGGCTACACCGTCACCATCAACCAGCTGACCACGGACGGCTCCGTCACGGCCACCAAGACCGTGACCTCCGACCGGGTGTTCTTCGCCGCCGGCAGCGTCGGCACCAGCAAGCTCCTGGTCCGGCTGAAGGCCACCGGCGTCCTGCCGAACCTGAACGACGAGATCGGCAAGGGCTGGGGCGAGAACGGCAACGTCATGTGCGGCCGTGCCAACCACATGTGGGACGCGACCGGAAAGGTGCAGGCCTCCATCCCCTGCGGCGGCATCGACAACTGGGACGCGGGCGGCGCGTTCGCCGAGGTGGCCCCGCTCCCGACGGGGATCGAGACCTACGCCTCCTTCTACCTGTCGATCACCAAGAACCCCCACCGCGCCCAGTTCTCCTGGAACGCGGCGGCGGGCAAGGTCGAACTCAACTGGCAGACGGCCTGGAAGCAGCCGTCCATCGACATGGCCAAGACCATCTTCGACAAGATCAACTCCAAGGAGGGGACGATCTACCGGACCGACCTCTTCGGCACCAACAAGATCTGGGGCGACCACCTCACCTACCACCCGCTCGGCGGCGCGGTACTGAACAAGGCCACCGACAACTACGGCCGCCTGCACGGCTACACCGGCCTGTACGTGATCGACGGCGCGCTGATCCCCGGCAACACCACCGTCAACCCGTTCGTCACCATCACGGCACTCGCCGAACGGAACATCGAGAAGATCATCGCCACCGACCTGTAGCCAGGTCCGCACGCGCGACAGCCGGGGCCGATCGGACGACCGAGCGGCCCCGGACCCATGTCAGTGGCCCGGCAGCATGCAGACGCTGTCGAGGCCGAGCACGTGGTTGAGCCGGCCGAAGACCAGCCAGGACCCGATGCTCATCGTCAGCTCCACGATCTCGAGCTGGGTGTAGTGCCGGTTCATCCGGTCCCAGAACTCGTCGTCGAGCCCGTGGTGGTCCAAGGTGAAGCGCTCGGCGTACTCCGCCGACATCCGGGTGCGCTCGTCGAAGCGGTCCGTGGTGCGCCACTCGGTGACGGCGTCGGAGAACTCCTCCTCGACCTTCTCCCCCTTCAGCTCGGTGCGCCAGTCCAGGCAGAAGACGCAGCCGTTGATCTGCGCGACCCGCAGCCGGGCGGCCTCGAACTCGCGCAGTCCCAGGGTGGTGTGGGCGTACACGGACAGCGAGAAGTTGGCGGCGGCCATGCCGATGCCGGGGACCAGGTCGCCCCACACGTACTCGATGGGGTGCTGGCCTTCGGGAATGTCGATCCTCATGACTGCTTCCTTCCGAGTTTGCCGATGGCGGGGCGCAGCGGGACGTCGAGGGCGTCGTACAGCCCGGGTTCCGCCTCGGTGAGCCAGTCGATGGCGCTCACCAGGCGGCCCACGGCGGTGGCGTTGCCGCCCGCCGAGCGGTTCTCCCCCTCGTCGGTGGCCTCGATGGTGACCTCGATGCGCGGGCGCCCCTCGATGACGACCCGGTGGGCTCCGTCGCCGCCGTCGGGCGGGCTGGGCCAGTCCGGGGCGCACGAGGCGTGGATGCGGGTGACGTGCTCGATGACGATGCGGGGTTCGCCCTCGACGATGCCCTGCACCTCGAAGCGGATCGCTCCCTGGGTGCCCGCCTCGAAGGCGCCCATCGTCCGGGTGGTGACGGTGGTGTCGAGGGCGCGCCGGTCCACCGTCTCGCGGATCTCGTCCAGTTCCACGCCGAGGGCGCGGGCCATCATGCGTATCTGCCCGCCCCACACCATGGTCGGGATCGAGGGCATGAGCATCATCGGCTCGTAGTCCATGGGCTGGCCCATGCCGACGAGGTAGCGGACGGAGTCCGGCTGGTCGTAGGTGGAGTAGTCGAAGATCTCCTGGCAGCGGATGGCGTCGACCGTCGTGCCGAGGCCGCTGAGCAGGAGCGGGAGGACGTCGTTGCCCCAGCCGGGGTCGACGCCGGAGGCGAAGAGCGAGCCGCCGCCCTCCGCGATGGCGGCCAGCACCGGATCGCGGAACTCCGGCGGTGCGCCGCGGTGGTCGTACAGCGGGTACAGCGCGGGGCTGACGACGACCGCGCCGGAGCGGATCGCCCGGGTGATGTCGGCGAGGGCGTCGTCGGGCCGGACGTCGCCGGAGGCGGCGTACACCACGGCCCGGGGGCGGGCGGCCAGGACGGCTTCGATGTCGTCGGTGGCCTGGACCCCCAACAGGTGGTCGAGTCCGCCGAGTTCACCCGCGTCGCGGCCGACCTTGGCTGGATTGTGGACGATGACTGCGGAGAGTTTCAGCGCGGGATGGGCCTCGACGGCGCGGATGGCCAAACGGCCGACGTTGCCGGTACCCCAGACAACCGTGGAAATCATGCGCGGAGGGTAGCCACAGGACCTGGACGTTTCCATAGTCGTGCGGCCGCAGTCGTGCGGCCCGGGGCCGCGCGCCCGCCGGCGTCACTGGTTCTCGGCGCCCAGGACGAAGAGGAGGTAGACGAAGAAGGCGAAGAGGTGGCCCACGAACAAGTAGGCGATCAGCCGGATCACCAGACCGCGCGGGAACTTGCTCTCGATGCGCGCCCGCACGGTGGTGACGGGCTCCTGTCCCTCTGACATGGGTACGGCTCCTCTGCTATCGGTGGTGTGGGGTGGTGGCCCCGCCCAGGCACAGCCCGGCGAGGCTGCTCTGCAGCAGGGTGTGGACGAACAGCAGGTCCGCGCCGCCGGGTTCGGCCCCCGCGATCCGGTGCGGCGTCAGCGAGTCGAAGTGTGCGCTGTCACCGGGGTCCAGGAGGTGCTCGGCCTCCCCCAGGTGCAGCCGCAGCCGGCCGCTCAGGACGTACAGCCACTCCTCGCCGGGATGTACGCGGACCAGCTCGCCCGGACCGCGGCCGTGCGGGACGTGCACGCGCAGGGCCTGCATCCCGCGCCCCGGGCCGCCCGCCTGCCAGTAGGTCCAGCCGTCGGCCTCGCGGGCGCCCGGTCCGCCGGCCCGTACGATGGGGTCGGCGACGGCCGGGGTCTCGCCGAGCAGTTCGGAGACCGTCGTACCGTAGGTGCGGGCGAGCGCGAGCAGCAGCGGCAGCGAGGGCCGGCGCCGGCCGGTCTCCAGGCGGGACAGGTGGGCGGGCGAGAGCCTGGCCCGCGCGGCGGCGGCTTCCAGGGTGAGGCCGGCGCGGCGGCGCAGGTCGCGCAGTTGCGGGGCCACGGCGGGCAGCTCGTCGCCCGCTTCCTCGGGGGCAGGACCGGGGTTCATGCCCCGATTGAGCCAGAGTCTTGCCTCTGTGGCAATCCGACTTGCCTCTGAGGCAAAAACCCCCGCCGGGCGCTGTGATCAGCCGCCGGTGCCGCTCGCGAGGACCGCCTCCACCGTGTCGGCCTGCTCCGCCGTCTTGTCGGGGCGGTGTCTGAGCACCCGCGCGAAGCGCAGCGCGACCCCGGCCGGGTAGCGGGAGGAGCGCTGCAGGCCGTCGTAGGCGATCTCCACCACGAGTTCCGGCCGCACCCGCACGGTGAAGCCGTCGTCCGAGGTCGCGAGCGCGTTCAGCGCCCGGGTCTGCCAGCGCAGCATCTCGTCGGTGAGCCCCTTGAAGGTCTTGCCGAGCATGGCGTAGGTGCCGTCGGCGGCCCGCGCGCCCAGGTGCAGGTTGGACAGCAGTCCGGTGCGCCGCCCGTGGCCCCACTCGGCGGCGAGGACGACCAGGTCCAGGGTGTGCACCGGTTTCACCTTGAGCCAGTTCTTGCCGCGCCGGCCCGCCGCGTAGGCGGAGCCGAGGCTCTTGACCACCACTCCCTCGTGGCCGCGGCGCAGGGTCTCGGCCGAGAACTCCTCCGCGTCCGCGCCCTGCGCCGCGGGGTCCTCGACCACCAGGCGCCGGACCCGGGCGCTCTCGGGCACCAGGGCGGCGAGGACCTCGTAGCGCTCGCGGACCGGGAGGTCGAGCAGCACGTCCGCGCCGGCGGCCAGGACGTCGAAGAAGTACGGGGCCACGGGGAGCGTGCGCCGGGCGGCCTCGACGTCGATGCGGGAGCCGACCCGGCTCGCGATCTGCTGGAAGGGGACCGGGCGGCCGTCCGCGGCCCGGCCGATGACCTCGCCGTCGAGGATGAACCGCTCCCCCGGCAGCGACCGGGCCAGCTCGGCCACTTCCGGCAGCCGGTCGGTGATCTCGTCGAGGGAGCGCGTGTACACCCGGACCTCACCGCCCTCGCGGTGGACCTGGACCCGGATCCCGTCGAGCTTCTCCTCCACCGCGCAGGGCCCGAGCGCGGCCAGCGCCTCGCCGACGGACTTCGCGCTGCCCGCCAGCATGGGCTGCACGGGCTGCCCGACCCGCAGGGTGAAGCCGCCGAGCGCCGCCGCGCCCCCGGCCAGCACGGCCGCCGCGACCCGGGGCAGCGAGCCGTCCAGCATCACCGCCCGGCGCAGGTCCGCGGCCTGGACACCGGCCGCCGCGGCCACGCCTTCCAGGGCCACCGCGTCGAGCGCGCCCTGGCGCACCTCCCCGGACAGCAGGCTGCGCAGGAAGCGCTGCTCGGCCTCGGTGGCCGCGCCCAGCAGGGTCTCGACGACCCGGCGGCGCCCCGCCTGCGATCCCGCGCCCGCGACGGCGCCCAGCTCGCTGACCGC
Source organism: Streptomyces sp. NPDC048270 (assembly GCF_040652335.1). Lineage (NCBI taxonomy): Bacteria > Bacillati > Actinomycetota > Actinomycetes > Kitasatosporales > Streptomycetaceae > Streptomyces > Streptomyces sp. NPDC048270. The sequence continues at coordinate 8,495 of NZ_JBEZLV010000013.1, read as the reverse complement.
GTCGTCCACGGCCCGGACGGTCAGGGTGGGCTCGTGCGCCGGCGCCACGTCCTGTCCCAGGGCGCGCCAGCCGATGCCCGGCCGGCCCTGCGGGAGGCGCCCGGCGAGGTAGGAGATCACCAGCGCGGCCTCCTCCGGGGGCGCGGCGGCGAACAGCTCCGCGAGCAGGGCGGTCTTCCGGGACCGGGCGGAGGTGTCGGCGACCTCCCGGGACACGCGCGCGACGTCGGCCAGCAGCATGCGGCCATCCTCCCGCCCGGGCGCGCTCGGCGCAGGTCGGGATCCGGCCACCGCGCATACCGCGGGCGCGGTACGCGGGGCGGGCGCCGTACTCCTGTGGAAGGTGGGGACATCCCCCTGGGGACGCTCGGGCGGGGCACGGCGGGCGATTAGGGTTCCCCTATGAAGCTCCGACTGCCCAGGCGCCGCCGGGTCCGCCTGCTCGCCGGCGCCGCCGCGCTCGCCGTCGTCGCGGGAGCCGGTACGTGGACCGCCGCGGCCGCGGCCGGCGACGATCCGGCCGTGCACCGCGAGGACCGCGTGGTGGACATGCCCGGCGCCGCGATCGACACCTCGTACTTCACGGCGGACGACGGCTCCGGCAGCGGCGCGGGCGGGGGGAGGAAACGTCCCGCCGTGCTCCTCGGCCACGGTTTCGGCGGCAGCAAGGAGGACGTGCGCGCCCAGGCGGAGCAGCTGGCCCGCGACGGCTACGCCGTCCTGACCTGGTCGGCGCGCGGCTTCGGCCGCTCCGGCGGCCGGATCGGGCTCAACGACCCCGAGTACGAGGTCAAGGACGTGTCCCGGCTCATCGACTGGCTCGCCACCCGGCCCGAGGTACGGCTCGACGCGGAGGGCGACCCGCGCGTCGGCATGGCCGGGGCCTCCTACGGCGGGGCGGTCGCACTGCTCACCGCCGGGTACGACCGGCGGGTGGACGCCATCGCCCCGCAGATCACCTACTGGAACCTGGCCGACTCCCTCTTCCCCAACGGGGTCTTCAAGAAGCTCTGGGCCGGGATGTTCTTCACCACCGGCTCCGCGGGCGGCATGCAGCCCGCGCGGCCGGGCGCACAGGCGCCCGATCCGCTCGCCGCCCCCGGCTGCGGGCGGTTCCAGCCCGAGCTGTGCGCCATGTACGAGCGGGTCGCGGTGGCCGGGAAGCCCGATGCCGAGGCCAGGGCGCTGCTGGAGCAGCGCAGCCCGTCGGCGGTCGGCGCCCGGATCAAGGTGCCGACGCTCATCGTGCAGGGGCAGGACGACTCCCTCTTCCCGCTGGACCAGGCCGACGCCATGGCCAAGGCCGTCGCGGCGAACGGGGCGCCCGTCGCCGTGGACTGGACCGCGGGCGGACACGACGGCGGCATGCGCGAGGCCGACCGGACGGCGGAGCGGACAGCGGCCTGGTTCGACCGCCACCTCAAGGACGACGAGTCCGCCGACACCGGGCCGGCCTTCCGCGTCTCGCGTTCCGGCGGCATCGACTCGACCGACGGCCAGGTGCAGCTGCGCGGCGCGAGCGGCGAGCGGTACCCGGGGCTGGCTTCGGCCCCGAAGGAGTTCGCCCTGACCGGGAGCGAGCAGAGCTTCGCCAATCCGGCGGGCGGCGCCCCTCCCGCGCTGTCCTCGCTGCCGGGCATCGGCGGTCAGCTCGCCTCCTTCGGAGCCGGCCTCTCGCTGGACTTCCCGGGGCAGAACGCCCGGTTCGAATCAGAGCCGCTGGCCGAGGAGCTGCGGATCACCGGAGCGCCGACCATCACCCTGAGGGTGAGGTCGACGGCCGCGGACGGTTCGGCCGTGCTCTTCGGCAAGGTGTACGACGTGGGCCCGGACGGCCGGCAGCAGGTGCTGCCGAGTCAGCTGGTGGCCCCGGTCCGGGTGGAGAACGCGCAGCAGGGGACCACCGTCGAGCTGCGGCTGCCGGCGATCGACCACGCCGTCGAGGCCGGGCACCGGCTGCGGCTGGTGGTCGCCGCGACCGACCTGGGCTACGCGAGCCCGGCCGCGCCGGCCGCCTACACGGTCTCGGCGCAGGGCCCGCTGGCCGTGCCCGTGGCCCCGGACGTACGGACCGCCACGGCCGGACTGCCCGCCTGGACCTGGAGCCTGCCCCTCGGCGCGGCGGCGCTGGCCGCGGCGCTGCTCGGGATCCGCAGGACCGGCCGGGGCGGCGCCGGGGGCCGGGGAGCGCAGCCCGCCCCCGCGCTGGCCGACGTACCGCTGGAGATCACCGGCCTGACCAAGCGGTACGCGAAGGCGGAGGACCGCTACGCGGTCCGCGACCTGTCGTTCCGGGTGGAGAAGGGGCAGGTGCTGGGGCTGCTCGGACCCAACGGGGCCGGGAAGACCACCACCCTGCGGATGCTGATGGGGCTGATCTCGCCGGACGCCGGGGAGATCCGGGTGTTCGGGCACGCGGTGCGCGCCGGTGCGCCCGTGCTGTCGCGGGTCGGGGCCTTCGTGGAGGGCGCCGGCTTCCTGCCGCACCTGACGGGCCGCGCGAACCTGGAGCTGTACTGGCAGGCCACCGGCCGCCCGGACGAGGACGCGCACCTGGCGGAAGCCCTGGAGATCGCCGGGCTGGGCGACGCGCTGGAGCGCGCGGTGCGCACCTACTCGCAGGGCATGCGCCAGCGCCTCGCGATCGCCCAGGCCATGCTCGGGATGCCGGACCTGCTGATCCTCGACGAGCCGACGAACGGCCTGGACCCGCCGCAGATCCGGGAGATGCGGGACGTGATGATCCGCTACGCGGCGGGCGGGCGGACGGTCATCGTCTCCAGCCACCTGCTGTCCGAGGTGGAGCAGTCCTGCACCCACCTGGTGGTCATGGACCGCGGCAGGCTGGTGCAGGCGGGAGAGGTCTCGGAGATCACCGGCGGCGGGCACACCCTGCTGGTGTCCCTGGCGGGGCCGGTGGACGACGTGGCGGTCGAGAAGGTGGCCGCACTGGAGGGAGTGGGTTCCGTGGTGGCCGCCGACGACGGGCTCCTCGTACGGCTCGAGGGCGCGACCGCCGCCGGGCTGATCGCCGAACTCGTCCGGCTGGAGGTGCCGGTGAGCGGAGTGGGGCCGCACCGGCGGCTGGAGGACGCGTTCCTCACCCTGATCGGAGGTTCGGCATGAGCGCCGTACAGGAGGTGGCCCCGGGCTACCAGGCCGGCCGGACGCTTCCGCTGCGCGTGGAGGCGCTGCGGCAGTGGCGCCGGCGGCGGACGCTGGTGATGTTCGGGGTGCTGGCCGCGCTGCCGTTCATCATGCTCATCGCCTTCGCGGTGGGCGGCGGGCCGGACGGCCCCGAGGGGGGCAACGGCCGGATCACGCTGATCGACACGGCGACGGCCTCGGGCGCGAACTTCGCGGCGACCTGCCTGTTCGTCTCGGCGGGCTTCCTGCTGGTCGTGCCGGTGGCGCTGTTCTGCGGGGACACCGTGGCCTCGGAGGCCAGCTGGTCCTCGCTGCGCTATCTGCTGGCCTCACCGGTGCCGCGGTCGCGGCTGCTGTGGAGCAAGCTGGTAGTGGCGCTCGGCTTCAGCCTGGCGGCGATGGTGCTGCTGCCGGTCGTGGCGCTGGCGGCGGGCACGGCCGCGTACGGATGGGGGCCGCTGAAGATCCCGACGGGCGGGGCGCTGGCCGCCGGGGACACCGTGCCGCGGCTCGCACTGGCGGTCGCCTTCGTCTTCGTGTCGCAGCTGGTGACGGCGGGGCTCGCGTTCTGGCTGTCCACCCGGACGGACGCGCCGCTGGGCGCGGTGGGCGGTGCGGTCGGGCTGACGATCGTCGGCAACGTACTGGACGCGGTCACGGCGCTCGGCTCCTGGCGCGAGTTCCTGCCGGCGCACTGGCAGTTCGCCTGGGCGGACGCCTTGCAGCCGCAGCTGGAGTGGGGCGGGATGGTCAAGGGCACGGCGGTGTCGGTGTCGTACGCGCTGGTGCTCTTCGCCCTCGCCTTCCGGGGGTTCTCCCGCAAGGACATCACGTCCTGAGCGCAAGCCCCCCGGAAGCCCGACCCGGTCAGGGCAGTACGCGCACGGGTGAGCCGTCGAGGAACGCCGCGATGTCCTCGACGGCTTCGCCGTAGTAGGTGGCGTAGTTGGCCCGGGTGACGTAGCCGAGGTGCGGGGTCGCCAGGAGCCGCGGGGCGGTGCGCAGCGGGTGGTCCCCCGGCAGCGGTTCGGTGTCGAAGACGTCGAGCGCGGCGCCCGCGATGCGGCCCGCGCGCAGGGCCGCGAGGAGCGCGTCCTGGTCGACGATGGCCGCCCGTGAGGTGTTGACGAGGTAGGCGCTCTCCTTCATCAGCGCCAGTTCGGCGGCGCCGATCAGGCGGCGGGTGCGTTCGCCGAGGGCGAGGTGGACGGAGACGAAGTCGCTCCGCGCCAGCAGTTCCTCTTTGGAGCCGGCGAGCTCCACGCCCACCTCGGCGGCCCGCTCCCCGGTGAGGTTCTGGCTCCAGGCCGCCACGTCCATGCCGAAGGCGAGCCCGATCCGGGCGACGCGGCTGCCGATCTTGCCGAGGCCGAGCAGGCCCAGCCGGCGGCCGTGGAGGTCGGCGCCGACCGTGCTCTGCCAGGGGCCGGACGCGCGCAGGGCGTTGTTCTCCCCGACGATGCCGCGGGCCAGGCCCAGCAGCAGGGCCCAGGTCAGCTCGACGGGCGGGGTGGCGGAGCTGGCGGTGCCGCAGACGGTGACACCGTTGCGCGCGGCGGCGGCGTAGTCGATCACCGAGTTGCGCATGCCGCTGGCGACGAGCAGCTTGAGGCGGGGCAGCCGGTCGAGCAGGGAGGCCGGGAAGGCCAGGCGTTCGCGCAGGGTGACGACGATGTCGACGTCGGCCAGGCGCTCCGCGAGCCGGTCCTCGTGGGAGAGGTGGTCGGTGTAGGTGACCACCTCCACCCGGTCCGCGACCGGGGTCCAGTCCGCGAGGGAGGTCGCGGCCTCCTGGTAGTCGTCGAGGACCGCGCAGCGCAGCACGGGATTCACGCCGCAGCCCCCGGCGCCACCGCGTCGATCTCGGCGAGCAGTGCGGCGTCCAGCGGGCGGTCGGCCACGGCCGCGTTGGCGCGCACCTGCTCGGGGGAGGTGGCTCCGGCGATGACCGAGGCGCAACCCGGCTGGGCGGCGAGCCAGCCGATGGCGAGTTCGAGGACGGTGCGGTCGTGCTTCTCGGCGAGGGCGGCCAGTGCTTCGACCACGTCGAGCCGCTCGTCCGTGAGGTAGGCGTCGCGGCCCTCCAGGCGGGATCCGGCCGGGACGGGTGCGCCCCGGCGGATCTTGCCGGTGAGGAGGCCGTTGGCGAGGGGGAAGTACGGGAGGACGCCGACGCCGTAGTGCCGGGCCGCCGGGACGAGCTCGCGCTCGGCCGAACGCTCCAGCAGCGACCACTGGTTCTGCGCGGAGACGAAGGGCACCGAGCCGGTCTCGCGGGCGGTGTGCGCGGCTTCGGCGAGCTGCCAGCCGGTGAGGTTGGAGTGCCCGATGTAGCGGATCTTGCCCTCGGCGACGAGCTCGGTGAGCGCGGCGAGGGTCTCCGCGATCGGGGTGGCCGGGTCGGGGCTGTGCAGCTGGTAGAGGTCGATGTGGTCGGTGCGCAGGCGGCGCAGGGACTCTTCGAGGGCCCGCCGGATGTAGGCGCGGCCGCCGCGCGATCCGGCGGCGGGCCCGTAGTTCATGTCCATGCCGGCGTACCCGAACTTGGTGGCGAGGACGACCTGGTCCCGGCGGCCCTTGAGGGCCTGCCCGAGGTGGTTCTCGGAGCCGCCGAGGCCGCCGTAGATGTCGGCGGTGTCGAGGAGGGTGATGCCCGCGTCGAGTGCGGCGTCGACGACGGCGCGGGTGGCCTGGGCGTCGAGGCGGCCGCCGAAGTTGTTGCAGCCGAGCCCGACGGTGGAGACCTGAAGACCCGAACTGCCCAGGGGGATATAGCGCATGTGATGCGTTCCTCCGCACTCGTGCGATGCCTGACCGGCCGTCGGGTCAGTCTAGAAGAGGCCGGCGAGCCGCTTCCCGATGCCCCGGGCCTCCTGCGCGGTGCAGGCCGCGGGGGCGAGGTCGCGGAGGCCGTCCGGGGTGACGGTGGGGGAGGTCGGCGCGCCCGTGGTGGCGCAGCGTCCGGCGGCCCGGCTCGCCGGCTCCTTGAACACGACCGGGGACATCAGGACGTCCATCACCCCTCAAGGGCCAGCTCGACCTGGAACAGCACGGCGGCCGGACTTTCGAGGGCGTCGCCGTCCGCGTCGCCCAGCGCGTCCTGGCACGGGCCGCGGCGATCTGGCACAACCACAAGACCGGACAGCCAGTCATGCGATCCCTGATCGCCTACGACCACTGATCACATCGGAATATCCCCAGGGGGCCGGCGTGGCCCGCTTCGGCGCGCCGTGTGCTCAGCGCTTGATGATCCGGTCGAGGGTCTCGGCCACCGCGGCCTTGACCGCCTCGCGGTGGTGAAGGGCCACCGGTTCCGACTCGGGGTTCGGCCGCACGCCCCGGTCCGCGAAGAGGTGGAGCATGCGCAGCGTGCGCAGGCAGTTGGTGAGGTGCGCGGGGACCGGGGTCGGGATGTGGGCGGAGCCGAAGTTGGCGGCGATCGGCTCCAGCCATCCGGTCGCGTCGTACTCGCTCATGTCGGACCGGGTGAGCACCCGGGCGAGTGCCCTGGCCAGCCGGTCGTCTTCCAGTTGGTTCCATACGTGGCCGGTGGGCGCCGTCAGCCGCGCGGCGGCGAGGTCCAGCATCCGCACCGGATCCACCTCGGGATGGCAGCCGAACCGGTTCAGCAGGTCCGCGCCGTGCGCGACCGCGTGGAGCCAGCCAAGCTCCTCGTCGTAGCCGCGCAGGTCCGTCTCGCTCGGGTACCACCGCTCGAAGGCGTCTACCCAGTCGGCCTTGAAGTCTCCTCTGGTCACGAGCATGTCGAGCACCAGAGGTGCGAACGTGCGGGCCTGGACCTCCGGGGCGGCGAAGCGGGCGGCCATCTCGTTCCCCAGCGCCAGCCGCCGGGGCTCGTCGATCACCCCGCGTTCTATCCAGGCCGAGAGGACGGAGTGAGGCGCTCCGTCCCGGATCTGCGGATCGGGATCCGCAAGGGCATCGGAGAGTATGCGCACCATACCTTCCATGGGGCGGTCGGCCGGCACGGCGCAGTCAGCGGCTTCGATCTGGTTCCAGTTGATCACGGCGCGCAGGATAGCCCCGCACCACCCTGCCGCATGGCGAATAAACCGTCTAGCGCAGGCGGGCGGCCCCGGCCGACGGGGACGCCGAGGTGATCCGGGGCGGCGTGTGGCCCGCCCGGCGGAAGGCGTCCGTCACGGCCCGCGTCACCGCGGGTTCGGCGGCCGCGTCGATCAGGGCCAGGGCCGAGCCGCCGAAGCCGCCGCCGGTCATCCGGGCCCCGTAGGCCCCGGCCGCGTCGGCCGCGGCCACCGCCAGGTCGAGCTCCGGACAGGAGACCTCGTAGTCGTCGCGCAGCGAGACGTGCCCCTCGGTGAGCAGCGGCCCCGTCTCGCGCAGCCGCCCGGCCCGCAGCAACTCCTCCATCCGCCGCACCCGTTCGTTCTCGGTGACCACGTGCCGGACGCGCCGGCGGGCCACCGGATCGCCGAGGCGGTCCAGTGCCCGGTCGAGATCCCGGTACGGGAGGTCGCGCAGCGCCGCTACGCCGAGGGCCGCGGCCGCCTGGTGGCAGGAGGCCAGCCGCTGCGCGTAGGCCCCGTCCGCCAGGGCGTGCTTGACCCGGGTGTCGATGACGAGGAGGCGCAGGCCCGCCGCCTCGCAGTCGAAGGGGATGTGGCGCTGTTGGAGGCTGCGGGTGTCCAGGTGGAGGGCGTGGCCTTCGGTGGCGCACGCCGAGGCCATCTGGTCCATCACCCCGCAGGGGACGCCGACGTACGCGTTCTCGGCGCGCCGGGCGAGCGCGGCCAGTTCGGGCCGGGTGAGCGGGAGCCCGTGCAGGTCGGCCAGGGCCAGTGCGGTGGCCACCTCCAGGGCGGCGGAGGAGGAGAGGCCGGCGCCGGTCGGCACGTCGGACCGTACGTGCAGATCGGCGCCCCTGACCGGAAGATCAGCGTCCAGCAGGGCCCAGAACACCCCGGCCGGGTAGCCGGCCCAGCTCTCCGCGCCCTGCGGCGGGTGCTGCGGGTCCAGGGCGGCGAGGTCGAGGGTCACCACACCGGCGGGGGTGTCGGCGGAGTGGAGCCTGAGGATCCCGTCAGCGCGCCGGGCCGCGGCCACCTCGGTGCGCTGCGGCAGGGCGAAGGGCAGCGCGAAACCGTCGTTGTAGTCGGTGTGTTCGCCGATCAGGTTGACCCGGCCGGGCGCCGCCCACACCCCCTCGGGCGGGTACCCGTACAGCTCCTGGAACTCCTGGGCCGTCCTGGTCACCGGCTTGCCACCTCGCGCAGGCGGGCGGCGGCGTCTTCGGGTCGGATGTCGTTGATGTAGGCCTCCATTCCGGATTCGGTTCCGGCGAGGTATTTCAGTTTGTCTGCGGTGCG